>CALBOV010000196.1 GCA_937896565.1 uncultured Salinisphaerales bacterium | reverse complement strand
GGATTGTCGCGCTCACTCCGCGAAACGCGCCGCCGGATGCCGCCGCCCGTTCCCGGCGGGAGGCCGGGTTCAAGGCGATTCTGGGTGAGATCGAGAGCTGGGCCGCGCGTAACGACTTGACCATCGCATTGCGTTCCGCGGCCTGTCGCGAGATTTCCAACACGATTCTGCGGGGTGTGGAGCAGCCGGCCTCCGGCGACATGCTGCGGCAGACCCGCACGGTGTTGTTGCGGGCGGGCGTTGATAGCTGAGCCTGAGCTTCCTTAAAGTTTTTCCATCGCATCGGCGACCTTGCGCGGACCGAACATCACCCGGTCGGTCAGCTTGCGCGTTAGTTCCGGCATCCAGGTGATCGGCAGGTTGTGCCTGGGGATCACGGCCTTCTGGCTGCGGCGGGTGATGGCCTTCATCGTCGCGGCGACCACATCCTCGACCGTGGTCAGCTTGAACAGGCCGGTGTTGTCGTCATAAAGCCGGCGTCCTGCCGAGTTGTCGAGGAGCTGGTCGGCCAGCGGGGTCTTGAAGAAGGTGGGGTGGATGCTGCCGACCGTCACGCCCAGGTGCCGCACTTCCAGCCGCAGGGCATTGCACAGCGCGAGCACGCCGGCCTTGCTGGCGGTGTAGGCGCCCTGCATCGGTGAGTTGACGAACGACGCCATGGACGCGATCGCCAGCAGGTGGCCGCCGGATTTCCGCACATGCGGCAGCCCGGCCTGGAAGGTGCGGAACACGCCGTTGAGGTTGACGTCGATGGTGCGGACGAACGATGCATCGGATTGCGTCGCCACCGGTTCCAGCGAGGCAACGCCGGCGTTGGCGATCACCAGGTCCAGCCGGCCGAAGTGCTCGGCGGCTGCGTTCATCGCGTCGGTGATCTGCGCCATGTCACGTACATCGGCGGCCCAGCCGCGTGTGCGGGTCGCATCGCCATAGGATTCGGCCTGCGCGGTCACCGTGGCGGCGTCCAGGTCCATCACCGCCAGGCGCGCGCCCCGCTCGAGCATTGCCGTGCACAGGTGCCGGCCCAGATCGCCACTGGCGCCGGTGATCACCACGACCGCGTCGGCCCATTCGAATTTCGCCATGACTGTCGTCCCCCTCGGGTGGCTAGCGGCGGCCCAGGATCGGGGCCGAGCGATAGGCGTGGCGGCGCAGGTAGTCCAGGAACAGCCCGGCGAAGACCAGGTCGCCCAGCGCGGCCCAGCCGAGCAGATACCCCTGACCGCCGGTGATGACCACGGGCAGCGCGACGATCACCACGAGCAGCTTGCCAATGGCGCCAAGCAGGATGTACGGCCGGTAGCGAACCGGGTCGCGGCCCGCCATGTAGTACGCGTAACCGAACGTGAGAATCAGCATGCCGCAGATGTTGAGCATGACGCGGTTGCTGCCCTCGGCCGGGGCGAGCTTCAGCAGCTGCTGCATCTGGGGCCAGGCGAGCATCATCGACAGCGCCACGAGTGCGTTGAACGCGGCTGCCACCGTGAACAGCACCCTGGCGTAGCGGTTTGTCATGCGGCCTGCCTCACTTCGACCTCGCCCTTGGCGGGGATGAAGCTCATCGCCCGCTCGGCCAGCGCGGTGATCGTCAGGCTCGGGTTCACGCCCAGATTGGCGCTGAGCATCGAGCCATCGACCACGTAAAGTCCCTGGTAGTTGAACACGCGATTCTGCGCGTCGATCACGCCCTTGTCCGGGGATTCCGCCATGGCGCAGCCACCCATGCAGTGGGCGGTCATCGGCACGTTGAAGGCGATCTCGCTCATTGATGACTGGGCGATGCCGCCGGTGGCCTGCGCCGCCTTTTCGGCAAAGGCGTTGGCCTCGGGGATGAAGGTGGGGATGCGGTCGCCGTGGCTGGTCAGTGTTTTCTTGAACGGCCAATACCACGGGCGCTGCCAGCGCATGTCGATGTGGCCGTCGATGGTCTGCATCACCAGAAAGATCACGGTTTCGCGTGACCAGCGCCACGGCAGAATCGAACGAAGGCCGGCGATGGGGCGGGTCAGCAGCAATCTGAGCATGGCCGCCATCCAGTACAGCACGCGCACGGGGCCGGAGCGCCCGCCGGTGAGCACGGTGAACAGGCCGCTCATGAGGTTGGAGCCGTCCGGGTAGCGCACCGCTTCAATGTGCGTGTGTTTGTCGATGTAGATGCCGGAGCCGATCGCGACGCCTTTCGACAAATCCTGCTCGGTGCCGGGGTAGCGCACGCCGAGAATGGATTCCGCGTTGGTGCGCACGCGCTTGCCCAGATCGTCGGAGACATTGGGCAGCGAGCCGCCGTCCTTGAGCCGGAACAGCAGTTCCTGGGTACCCAGCGACGAGGCGGCGAACACCACGTTCTTCGCGGTGATCGTGCTACGCCGCCTGGACAGGCGGGCGAAGGTCGGGACGGTGGTGACGGTGTAGCCGTCCGAGCCGTCGGCGTTGCCCAGGGGGCGTACGTCGATCACCTGGGTTTCCGCGCGAACCTCCGCGCCCTGGCGCTCGGCGAGGTACAGGTAGTTCTTGTCCAGCGTGTTCTTGGCGCCGTGGCGGCAGCCGACCATGCAGGCGCCGCAGCCCAGGCAGGCCGTGCGCTCGGGGCCTTCGCCACCAAAGTACGGGTCCGGCACGGTCTTGCCGGGTTCATCGTCTTCGTTGCCGAAGAACACGCCGACCTGGGTGTAGTAGAAGCTGTCTTCGACGCCAGCGGCCCGGGCCATTTCCTTGAGCCGTGCGTCGGCCAGGCCCGGGCGCTTGTTCTCGGTTACGCCGAGCATGTGCTTGGCGGTGGCGTAGTGGCCCGGCATGGTCTGCTGCCACTGATCCAGGCCGGCCCAGTTGCCGTCGTTCCAGACGGAATCCGGCGGCACGAGCAGGGTTTGCGCATAGGTGATGGAACCACCGCCCACGGCGTTGCCGTGCAGGATCATCACGTGGCGGAACAGCCGCAGGCGCAGAAAGCCCTTGAGCGCCAGTAGCGGCATCCACAGGTAGTCGCGAATCCGCCAGTTGGTCTTGGGCAGGGTCTCGGGCGTCCAGCGCCGGCCCTGTTCCACCACGAGGACCTTGTAGCCCTTTTCGCTCAGGCGATAGGCGGACACGCTGCCGCCAAATCCGGAGCCGACGATGACGTAGTCGTAATCGTGCGCGTCCATGCGTT
This sequence comes from uncultured Salinisphaerales bacterium, assembly GCA_937896565.1. GTDB lineage: Bacteria > Pseudomonadota > Gammaproteobacteria > Nevskiales > OUC007 > Abyssibacter. Next base: position 27,601 of record CALBOV010000196.1, on the reverse strand, counting down.
CTCCTCCATCAGGCCGCTTGGGCCAGTCGCATTGTCTTGTTTCTTATAAAGGTGCCGATGTCTTCGACGGCCCGGTTCGCGCCGCTGAGCAGCCCGTGGTGCAACTGGAATACATGCCAGAGTCCCGCGAACTGCTGCAATTCGCAATCCGCGCCGGCGTTGTGCAGGCGGTCGCGCAGGCGCAGGGCGTCCGACAGCAGGATTTCCTCCGAGCCCACCTGGATCAGTGTGGGGGGCAATCCGTGGAGATCGGCGAACAGCGGCGAGCAGGCGGGATCGGCGCTCGATACACCGTCGCGATACGCCGCGCTGCAGGCGCGCAGCCAGCCGGGCGTGAGCATGGGGTCTCGCCCGGCATGGCTGGCAATGCTGGGGCCGCTGAGGCTCAGATCGGTCCAGGGCGAGATCAGCACCAGCGCGGCCGGCGGGGGCAGGCCGGCATCGCGAATCGCCAGGGCCAGCGCCAGGCTCAGGCCTCCGCCGGCCGAGTCACCGGCAATGACGAGTTGGTCCGCCGCCTGACCCTGCTGGAGCAGGTCCGAGTAAATCGCCACCACATCCTTCAGCGCGGCCGGATGGGGGTCCTCCGGTGCGAGCCGATAGTCGGGCAGCCACACGCGGGCGCCGGCGGCATCGCCGATGGCCGCCGCCAGCTTGCAATGGCTGGCGAATCCGCCCATGACGTAGCCTCCGCCGTGCAGGTAGAGAACGCCGCGGCCGTCCTCGCGCGTGGCCGGCGTGATCTCCAGCAGCGACACGCCAGCCTGCCGGCGCTCGTGGTAGGTGGCGCCGCGCGGGCCGAGCAGGGTGAGGCCGATGAGCCCGCCCCATACTCGTTGCATGCCTACCGGGACCCGCCCGGAGAGTGCCGGCCTGACCAGGCCGCGGACGGCCAGCTTGAGGAGGCCCTGCACGATCAGGCCGCCGAGGCGGGCGCGAGTTCGTAGTCCCGCGGGTCCAGCTTGCCGGTCGTCATTCGATACGTGAACGTGAAGCCGGGCCAGTTGTTGACGACCTTGCCGGCGTCGTTCACGTACCAGGAGTCGCAGCCGGCGACCCAGACGCTGCGGCGGAGTTGCCGCTGCATGCGCTGGCTGAATGCCGCCTGCGGTTCTGCCTTGACGTCCATGTATCCGAGGCCCGGGTCCTCCAGCATGCGAATGCATTGCATCACGTAGCGAATCTGCGATTCGAGCATGAAGATGATCGAACTGTGGGCCAGGTTGGTGTTGGGGCCGTACAGCAGAAACAGGTTGGGGAAGCCGGACACGCTAATGCCCTTGTAGGCCTCGGCGCCGTCCTTCCAGGCGGCGTTCAGGTCCTGGCCGTCGAGGCCGGTGATGGTCATTGGCGTGAGGAAATCCGTGGCCTTGAAGCCGGTGCCGTAGATGATCGCGTCGACTTCGTGGCGGGTGCCATCGGCCGTGACCACGGCGGTCTCGTCCACGTGGTCGATGGCGTCGGTGATGACATCGACGTGGTCCTCGTTGACGGCCGGGAACCAGTCGTTGGAGATCAGCAGGCGCTTGCAGCCGATCTTGTAGTTGGGGGTCAGCTTGCGGCGTTTCTCCGGGTCGCGGATCTGGCGTTTCATCACGCGTCGGCTCTGCCAGGCCCAGGCTTCCAGTAGCCCGCCAAAGCGGGTGAAGGCCAGGGCGCGCGCCTCGTTCTTCCAGTAGATCAGCCCGCGATAAAGCCGATCGGCGATCGGGAGCGATTCGAACAGCCGTTGCTCGAAGCCGGTGAACGGGCGATCTGGCTTGGGGATGACCCAGGCGCCGGAGCGCTGGAACAGTTTCAGTTCCTTCACCCTGGGCACGATCTGCGGCACGAACTGGATGGCGCTGGCGCCGGTGCCGATCACCGCGACGGACTTGCCGGTCAGGTCGACATCGTGATTCCAGCGGGCGGAGTGGAAGGCCTCGCCCTTGAAGGTCTCGATGCCCTTGATCCTGGGATACGCCGGCTGGTTGAGCTGGCCCACGGCGCTGATCAGGACGCGGGCCCGGAACGTCTCGCCCGCGCGGGTGCGGATGGTCCAGGTGCCGGTCGCCTTGTCGAAGCTGGCCGATTCCACCTCCTGATTGAAGCGGATGTGATCGCGCAGGCCGTAGCGGGCGGCGCAGCGCTCCATGTAGGAGCGGATTTCCGGTTGCAGGCCGAACTTGCGGCTCCAGTCGCTCTTGGGCTCGAAGGAGTAGGAGTACAGATGCGACTGCACATCGCAGGCGGCGCCGGGGTAGGTGTTGTCCCGCCAGGTGCCGCCGATGCTGGAGGCCTTCTCCAGCAGCGTGAACGAGTGGATGCCGGCGCGCTTGAGTTGCATGGCCATGCCCAGCCCGCCAAAGCCGGTGCCGATGATGACGATATGCGGGGTTGCCGATCCCCAGCTTTCGGGCTGCTTTTCAGCCATCAGGCGCGCCTCCTGCACTGTGTTCTTGTTGTTCCTCATTCCACTGTAGAAGGCGCCGGCTTGTGCGTGCAGGGGCTTCGAGGACAAAATATCTATAAAATGGGACAAACCCGGGCAGGAGGGCCGCGCGATGGCCGGATGGGATTTCCGGCGCAGCATCACCAGCATGCGGCTGATGACCGAGCTGGCCGTCGAGCATGGTGTGCCACAGGCGGTCGCGCTGGCCGGGACGCGGGTGCGTCCGGAGCGGCTGTCCGACCCGAACGCGGTGGTGGACGGCGAGCAGGAACTGCGCCTGATCCGCAACCTTGTCGAGGCGCTGGGTGATGATCAGGCCCTGGGCGTCGCCGCCGGGCAGCGTTATCACTTCACCGCGTTCGGCGCGCTGGGGTTCGCGATGGTCAGCAGCCAGACCATGCGCGAGGCCATGTCGGTTGGCCTGCGCTACATCCATCTCACCTTCGCGTTTCCGCAGTTCGGTCTGGAAGACGACGAGGACAGCTCGCGGGTGACGCTGGACGATCGCGACCTGCCGCCGGACCTGCGGCGCTTTCTCGTCGAGCGCGATGCCTCCGCGTTCGTGACACTGCAACGCGACATCTTCGGGCCGCAGCCGGTGATCCGGGCGCTGGCCTTCCGTTTCAGCGCGCCGGCCAATGTCGAGGCCTACCGGGCGTTCTTTGGTGTGACACCCAGCTTCAACGCGCCCCGCAACGAGGTGGTGCTCGACCGTGCCCCGCTGGAGCGGCGGTTGCCGCAGGCCAACGAACTCGCCCGTCAGGCGGCCGAAGAGCAGTGTCGGCGCATTCTGGACAGCCGCAGTCCGCGTGGTGGTCTGGCCGGGAAGGTTCGTGAGCGGATCGCCGCTCGGCTGTCGGACGGCCCGACCATGCGTGAGATCGCCGAGGGCCTGCACATGATTCCCCGTACCCTGCGCCGACGATTGCAGGACGAGGGCACGACCTACGCCGAGTTACGCGACGAGGTGCGCCAGGCCCTGGCCGACGAGTACCTGGCCGGTCCGCGCCTGTCCATCGACCAGATCGCCACCCGACTGGGCTATGCCGAGGCGACCAGCTTCATCAACGCGTTCCGGCGCTGGCATGGGGTGACGCCGCATGCGCGCCGCCTGGGGCAGCGCCGGGCGTAGGCGTTGTCAGCGCCAGAACGTGGCGACGCCGTACTGGGGAATCGTCTGATCTTTCGTCAGGATCGTCGCGTCATATGCGAGGGCCTGAGCGACGAGCATGCGATCGAAGGGGTCGCGATGAATCAGCGGAAGTTCTCCGGCTCGCTCGCCGTCCGAAAAGCGGATGGGCAACTCCAGGAAACCTTCTTCGTCCAGTAGCGTGGCGATATCGGGTGGCGCCTGGAGTTTTTCCAACGCACGTTTGACGGCAATCTCCCAGCCGGAGACCGCGCTTACGAGCACGCCGTTGTCCGGGTTGGCGATGAGGGCGCGGACCTCGGGTGGAAGTGCCGGATCATCGGCGAGCCACCACAGCAATGTGTGGGTGTCGAGCAAGTAGGTCATGCGGGCGGTTCTAGTCCGCGTGTGCTTCGGCCCCTTCGAAGGCCTCGATGACCTCGGCAGGGGTGGCATCAAAGTCATCCGCCACCTGAATTCGACCTTTCAACCGGCCGGGTACACGCGTCTTGCGATCAGGCCGGTGAGGGACCAGGTCCAGATATGGCTTGCCGGCCTTGGCGATGACAATCTGCTCGCCTTTCCACGCAAGTTCTCCGAGCTTCGAGAGCTGGGTCTTTGCTTCGTGCATGTTGACTTGTTTCATGGCGAAATAAGCTTAGTCTGACTTAGCTAGATTAGTCGTGAGGTCTTGATGGGTCAACGGCATCTCGCGGTTGCGGTTTGGTCTTGCTGCGCTGATAAGCCCGCGGGCTGCAACCGGCCCGCTCGCGAAACGCGCGGGCGAAATTCGAACTGTCGGTAAACCCCAGCGAGTAGGCGACCTCGGTCACGCTCTGCGTGCCGGCCGCCAGGCGTTCGCAGGCGAGTTCGTGCTGGATCTTGCCGGCGAGTTCGCGAAAGGTCGTGCCCTCGCGGGCGAGGTAGCGGTTCAGGGTGCGTGGCGAGATGTTCAGCGTGGCGGCCAGCTCGTTCAGTGTCGGTAGCGCGCCGCTGACTTCGCGCAATGTCATCGTCACCCAGTCGGCGAAAGCGCGGGCGCGGGTGACCTGGTCGAGCATGGACTGGCAGCGGGCCTCGGCGATGCCGCGGGCATGCGGATCGGCCATCGCCAGCGGGAAATTGCGCGGGTTGCCCAGCAGCTTCAGTGACACGCCGGGTGTCGGGCCGAGGTCGGCGCCGAATTCGTAACGCAGCCTGGGCACGCGGTCGTAGAGATGCACATGCGGCGGCGGCATGATCGACAAGCGCAGCACGCAGGGCGGGCGGCGGTCGCCGGTCAGGTCGTCGATCTCGCGGATCGCGGCCATGCCGATTGCCTCCAGGTGGAAGGCCAGGGTGATGCGGCTCATCGCGACGCGCGGCGTTAGCCGAAGCTCGCCGGTTTCACCGTCGCTGGCATAGTGCATCCGGAAGCTGGGCATGATCAATCCGAAGTACTGGGCCTCGAAGCGCAGCGCCTGATCCAGGTTGCGGCTGTTGAGCATGCCGAAGCCGACGAAGCTGTGGGAACTGGCGGACAGGCGCTTGCCCAGCTCGAAGCCCAGTTCGGTTCGGTCGGAGACTTCCGAGGCGCGCACGAGCAGGCGATCCACGTCGGAGACGCGAATGCGCGCGTCCGGCATGGCGAGCGATTCGATGGTGAGGCCGACGGATTCCACCAGCGCCGCCACGTCCAGTCCGTCGCCGGCGAACAGCTCGGCAATGCGGGCGTAGTAGCGGGCGGGAACCAGGTAGTCGGACGAGCGCATGGCAATGGTTGGCGTGAAATGACCGAACGTTGGCGCATAATGACCGGAATTGGCCGTCGACGTCCAGCAGGATGAAGCCTCAACAACAAGGAGGCGATGTCCATGTCTGCCACGTCCATTGAATCCAAGTTCGAATCCGCCACGGCGGACACCGCGGCGCGCTGGGTCGACGGCAAGCGCTGGTTCTGGCTGCTGAGCCCGGCATTGCCGGTGCTGGGTCTGGCGTCGGTGGTTGCCGTCGCGCTCGGTGCCACGCCGCTGGTGCTGTTCTCGCTGCCGATCTTCTTCTACGTGATCGTCCCGGCTTTCGACATGCTGATTGGCGAGGATCGGGTGAACCCGCCGGAATCGGTGGTCGCCGCGCTGGAGGCGGATCGCTACTACCGCCACATCGTCTACGCCTACATTCCCAGCCAGTACATCGTGACCATCCTCGGCGCCTGGCTGGCGGTGACCGCGGGTCTGCCGTGGTGGGGCCTGCTGGGTCTGGTCGTGACCGCCGGCATGGTCAACGGCGTGGGCATCAACACCGCGCACGAACTGGGGCACAAGACCAACAGCCTGGAGCGCTGGCTGGCGAAGATTACGCTGGCGCCGGTGGCCTACGGGCATTTCTTCGTCGAGCACAACAAGGGTCATCACCGTCACGTCGCGACACCGGAGGACCCGGCGAGCTCGCGAATGGGTGAGACCTTCTGGGCCTTTCTGCCGCGTTCCGTAGTCGGCAGTGCGCGCTCGGCGTGGCGCATCGAGCGCGAGCGGCTGGCGCGCAAGGGCGAGTCGGCATGGTCCATTGGCAACGAGAATCTGCAGGCCTGGGCGATGACCGTCGTGTTGTTCGGCGCGCTGACCCTCGCCTTCGGCCCCTGGGCACTGGCGTTCCTGGTCGCACAGGCGGTTTACGGCTTCTCGCTGCTGGAAGTCGTCAACTATCTGGAGCACTACGGCCTGCTGCGGAAGACGCTGCCCAGCGGCCGCTACGAACGCTGCCAGCCGCGCCATTCCTGGAACAGCAATCACGTCGTGACCAACCTGTTCCTGTACCAGTTGCAGCGGCATTCGGACCATCACGCCAACCCCACCCGACGCTATCAGGGCCTGCGTCACTTCGAGGATGCCCCGCAACTGCCGGCCGGCTACGCGACCATGATTCTGGTCGCCTACCTGCCGCCGCTGTGGTTCCGGCTGATGGACCCGAAGGTGGCCGCTCACCATGACGGCGACCTGACCCATGCGCATCTGCACACGCCGCGCCGCGAGGCTCTGCTGGCCCGCTGGTCCAGGTCGACGCCGACGCAGGCTGATGCGCCGTCGGTCGAGGAAATGCCGGCCGCGACGGTGGAGTCATCCGCCGCCACCCGCCACGCCTGCCCGAACTGCGACTACGTCTATGACGAAACGCAGGGCTGCCCCGGTGAGGGTTTCCGGCCCGGCACGCCGTGGCAGGCGATTCCGGCCGACTGGGCCTGTCCGCAATGCGCGGTGCGGGAGAAGCCGGATTTTCAGGCGGCGGCCTAGCCTGAACTGAAATGCGAAAGCCCCGCGTGCCCGCAGTGGTGCGCGGGGCTTTTTGTTGCGGGGCTATACGCTGGGGTCTTGCTCCAAAGCGTTCAGCAATGCCTCAAGTGAGGGAAACTGGGCCTGGGTGTGTGGCCGTCGCCCAACGATGATTTCGTTGAATCGGGTCGAGTCTCGGGTTTCCATGAACGCGATGTAAGTTTGCGCGCCGTCCAGAGACGTGATCATCAACTGTTCGTTGGTGATGTTCGCCTCAAACAAGCCGTCGGGGCTTAGCAGGATCAAAGTCACCGTTCCTGGTGGCACGTCGTCCTGCCAGGTGTATGCAGTCTCCATGGAGCGCACGATCATGTCCTTGATCGTGATGAAGTCGCCAAAGGCCGCAAAGCCGCGAGCGCCATCCGGACCGATGTCGAAGAATTTGAAGACCCCGGAAAGGTCCAGGCCTTGTGGCGCGCTGTCTTCCGGCAATGGGTGTGAAGCGCTGCTCCCCAACGACGAATTGCCGCTGACTGCCGGAGTAGGTTCGCCATGTTCTCCGTTTATCTCGAGCTGATTCGCGGCCGCGGCCTGGATGGTTTGCTTCGGTGGCGTTGAAGATCCAGCCTGATCGTTCAACGAATGCGAATCCATTACCTCATCGCCCTCGTGTCTCGGCACGGTGTTGATCCGGCTGCCTGCTGTTTCGGTCCGTTTTTCATCGATACGGACTCGCTCTTGCTCGTCTATACGCTCGATCAAACTGCTTGAAGTCGGAGCGTTATCGACATGTGCAGTTTCTGTCGCCGCACTGGCTGGTCGATTTTGAGTGCTCAACGGGATCGCCACCACCAACAATGCCGCCAATGCGAGGATTGACAACCACTTCGCGGTAGCCAGTTTTGGAATCACGAAATTCATGGGTTTGCTGATTCGACTGATGCTGCGGTGTAAGTACTCAAATCCAACGATAGCAAGCGAAAACACCCCCCCGTATTTCGGCATCGCAAATCTGCCATTGCTTCAGGAAGTGGTGCTCCGGCGATTCCAACCTCAGCGCTGAGTTGCGGAAGCATGGATGAGGAATTCAGGCCACTCGCTCGTTCTGGTTGCAAGGTCTGAATAAAACGAAAAGCCCCGCGGGCCAGAACCGGCACGCGGCGCCTTTTTTGTTGGAGAAACGGGCGTCAGTCGATCAGGTGTAGTTGTGGCTTCTGCACCAGCCCGAAGCTTTGCAGCACGCCCAGCAGTTCCCGATGCCCGAAGGCCTGACAGGCCGATGCGAAGCCGGCCCGTTTCGGCGGTGCCTGCAACAGCGAGTAGGCGGTGTAGGCCTGGAGCAGGCCGGTCTGCTTGTAGTTGCAGTTGCCGTGGATCACACAGTGCGCACGGCCCAGCGGGCCGCTGGCATGCACGGAATCCAGCGATTTGTTGATCCGCGGGTTCTCGCGCGGCGGCATGCCGGCCTGCACGGCTGCGGCCATCTCGGACAGCGCCTTCTGCTGGGCTTCCGGTGGCAGTGGCTTGATGTCCGTCTCGATCTGCGCGGTCATCTGCGCCACGCCCTGCATCACCGCTCGGTCGAACACGCCGCCCATGGCCTTGACGTTGGCGACGCGCGGATCGTTCTTGAACCAGACCGGGTGCGCCGTGCCGCCCCAGGGCAGCGCCAGCGCGGTTTCGTGCTGGCCGGGGACGACGACCTCGGCTGACGCCGTGGCCTCCCACTGCTGATACTGGTTCTGTTCCAGATAGTAGAAGTCGGCGGTGAGGATGCTGAAGATGGTCTGCGTCGACGCGTAGGTCGGCATGCCCTTCCACAGCACCAGGATGTCCAGCGTGTCCAGCCCCGGCGTTTCCAGGCAGATGTTCGCCGCGATCTCGCCGGTGGTGTACATCTGCGCGGTGCCCGGTGACAGCAGCAGGCCCTTGTCGGCGAAGGCCGCGCCCCAGCGCTCCTCGCAGGCCATCATCCAGTTCTGTTCGCCGTTGGTGTCGGTGTAGTGCACGCCGGCATCCAGGCAGGCTTCGACGGCTTCGCTGCCGTACTGCATGAACGGTCCGACCATGTTGCAAAGCACCTGCGTGCCGGTCAGCAGTTCGGTCAGCGCCTCGCGGCTGTGTTCGACCTCGACGACTTCGCAATCGGCGGTTTCGATGCCCGGCACCTTGCCCAGGACTTCGCGGATCCGGTCGCCGTTGCGGCCGGCTGCGATGAACGGAACGTTGAGTTCACGCAGGTATTCGGCCACCAGGCGTCCGGTATAGCCGGACAGGCCGTACACCACGACGGGTTTCTTGCTCATGTGCACTCCTCCTCGCACGGGCCGGGCGGGCGCCGCGGCCGGAAAGCCAGTCGCCGTCGTGTTGGTGTGGTGCTGTTGGCGGCTGACGGATGCGCCGGAGCCTACGGGCGGTGAAGTGGTGGCGGTGCTACCCCGACGGGTAGATCGTCAGCGGCGGAATGGCGGTTGTCGGCCGCGAACCCGGGCGTCAGGTGCGGGCGGCCTTGCGGGCCCGCTTGGCCTCGTACATGGCAGCGTCGCCTTCACAGATGCAGGCGGCGATGGCGGCGTAGGTAATTTCCGGTCGGCGCAGCAGTTCCAGCGCGCGGACGCCCTGCGGACACACATATTTGCGCCAAACAGCCAATGGCGTGCACTGGTGACGACGGCCAGGCGGGGCAAGGGTCGCCAGAAGGTCATGGCGGAAGCTGAAGAGAAAGCGCCGGGTGAAAAGCACGCTGGGATGAAGTGGGCCAAACGACTCAAGCGCGTTTGCGACATTTCCGGGTGATCCGCATGTCCTTGCCGTGTCTTGTCGATCTGATGCCAATCGATGCGATCCGATACCGGGTTGTCAGTCGCGACGACATGACCGCTGGTCAGGATGTCGCCAGTCCTGCGGTCCACACCGTCGGAGAATGTCAGTAGTCGTTGGAGGGACGCGTGGATCGCACAATCGTCATCGCATCTAGAGTGCGACACGGGACACACGGACAGCCCCTGGCAGCGACGCGTGCGGCTTAGCCGGCAGATCTTTCTGCGCGTTCTCGCGTTGGGGGGCGTTGTGTTGGTGCTGCTGCTGGCTGGCAGCTACGTGGTGGCGCTGGATCGGGCGCGCGAGGCCCGTGTGCAAGACATCACGCGCTACATGAATGCGATTGTCGCCGAGCGGGATCGCCAGTTTGCGCGGGTGACCGCTGTCATGCGCCGTTTCAATGAAGAGTTTCTTGCGGACCACACCTCGGATGTCGCGTTCTCGGAAGCTGATTTCTGGGAGCGATTCCAGCGCACCAGCGATGGGGCGGTGCGTAGCCGTCCGGATCGGTATGCCACGCGTGTGGAAGTTGGCAGCGGTCGCCTCGGTCGCATGACCGCATTCGTGGGTGACAATCAGCCCGTCACCGACCCGGACCTGCGCCGGCGATTGCTGATCGCCTGGGATCTGGTGGCCCGGTTCGCCCCGCTGTTGGTGCCGGAAGGGCTTTACCTGCACGCCACCTTTCCCGAGAACGCGCTGGTGATCTGGCACCCCACCTTTCCTTGGGGGCTGGAGGCGCGTGCCGATTTGCGGATGAACGAACTCTCCACCATCGGGCGCACACTACAAAGCCAAAACCCCGACCGGAAACCGGTCTGGAGCGGCGTCTATATCGACCGCACACAGGATGCGTGGGTGCTGTCGCACCTCGCGCCGCTGGACCACGAGGGCCGGCATCTCGTGAATGCCAGCGTCGACATCAATCTGGAGACCATGTCGTCGGAACTGTTGGAGCAGCCGTTCCGGGAGGCCTATACGTTCCTGGTCGCCGATGACCATCGCGTGATCGCGCACCCGGCCGTGGAGTCCCAGGATCCCGAGCGCATCGATGTCCTGCGGTTGGACGACGTCGAGCCCGCGTGGATCGTCGAGGCGGTGCGCGATGCCGATGCCGACAATGGCGTCGCGGTGATCGACCAAGAGGGCACGGAGCGAATCGTGTTCGTCGCTGCCCTGCAAGGCCCGCCGCTTCGTTACGTGCTGCTATACGACCGTAGCCGCCTTGCCGCACTTGCCCGGCGTGACGCCTCCATGGTGCTGATCGCCATGCTGCTGTTGTTCGCGGCGCTGATCGGCGTGATCTACGTGATCGTGCGCGAGCAGGCCAGTGTGCCGTTACGGAATATCCGCCACGTGGTGCGCGCGATTGGCGCAGGTGACTACGCCGCAGTGGCCAGTGGCGAGCGACCACTACCCACCCATCTCAAGAACGAGATCGGCGAACTGGCGACGGTGACGCGGCAGATGGCTGCGGAAGTGGAGCGCACGCGTGCCGACCTTGAGTCGCTGGTTGCCGAACGCACCGTCGCACTGGAGGTGGCCAACGCCAAGCTATCCAGACTGAGCCTGCTGGACGGCCTCACGGGTCTACACAATCGGCGCAGTTTCGATGCGGACCTGGCCAATTTGGTGACCGAGGCGAGACGAGGCGACGGTGATTTCGCATTGATCATGCTCGATGTGGACCACTTCAAGCAGGTCAATGACCGGTTGGGACACGCAGTAGGTGATCAGGCGCTACGCGCCGTGGCCGATGCTTTGCGTGCGTCCAGCCGAAAGAATGATCGGGTGTATCGCTATGGTGGTGAGGAGTTCGCGGTCCTGGTCACACGCCTTGGCGACCATTTCGCCGAGCGCTTTTTCGAGCGGGTGCAGCGTGTCCTGGCGTCCGCGGAGGTCGGTGGTCGAGGTCTGACGGTATCGGCCGGCGTGGCCATTTGCGCGAACGGGGAACCGGATGCATCTGTGCTGATCGAGCGAGCCGACGCCGCGCTGTATCGGGCCAAGGTTGGTGGGCGTGATCGCCTGGAGCGTTTCGATTGACAAGGCTGACGCCTCGCACGACGTTGGGGACAGGTCTTTCATCGTGCGTTTGGCAACATCACTCGCCTCGTATAGTCCCCATCCCGTTACAACGACTTGAGGCATCGACACTTTAGACGCAACGAACAAGTGCAACGCTATCGAAAGCGTGTGCTGCCATGTCAGCCAGCGATCATCACCTGAACGTCGAAAAGCACGCGAAATCTCTGCGGGCGATTGAGGCAGATACGGCTACCCGCGACGATGCGGTGCATGCCGCATACGCGGCAGGTGGCTATCCAGTGTGGGAGATGAGCATTCAGGCGGCTGTCGAACCGGAGACGCGATGCCCTTTCTTCTTCAGGTGCACGGCGAGGATCGAGATCGCCGCCGGTGTGATGCCGGGCAGCCGCGAGGCGCGGCCGAGGGTGTCTGGCTTCGCTTCGTTGAGGCGCTGCTGGACTTCGATGGACAGTCCATGGACGGTGCCGTAGTCCAGATCATCGGGTATCTGGGTGTGGTCCAGCGCCCGCTGGCGGTTGACCTCGGATTCCTGTCGGTCGATGTAGCCGGCGTACTTGGCCTGGATTTCGACCTGTTCGGCGACAGCCTCGGCGGCGTCGCCGTCACCGACGCAGGCGGCGATGGCGGCGTGGGTGATTTCCGGGCGGCGCAGCAGTTCCAGTGCCTGAACACCCTGGGTTAGCGACCAGTCGGCAGGTGCCACGTCGGGACGCACCAGCGTGGTGGCGAGGCGCTTGCGTTCCGTCTCGATGGCTTCGCGCTTGGCGTCGAAGTGCTGCCAGCGGTCGTCGTCGACCAAGCCCAGTTCGCGGCCGGTGGGGGTCAGGCGCAGGTCGGCATTGTCCTCGCGCAGCAGCAGGCGATGTTCGGCGCGGGAGGTGAACATGCGGTAGGGCTCGAGCACGCCGCGGGTGACCAGATCATCGACCAGCACGCCGATGTAGGCCTCGCTGCGGGTCGGCACCCAGGGCGTTTCGTCGGCGACGGCGCGGGCGGCGTTCAGACCCGCGAGCAGGCCCTGCGCGGCGGCTTCCTCGTAGCCGGTCGTGCCGTTGATCTGGCCCGCGAAGTACAGGCCGGGCACGTGCTTTGTTTCCAGCGTGGCCTTCAGCTCGCGCGGGTCGAAGTAGTCGTATTCGATGGCATAGCCGGGGCGGGTGATATGCGCCTGCTCGAAGCCTTCGATGGAATGCACCAGCGCCACCTGCACGTCGTAGGGCAGGCTGGTGGAGATGCCGTTCGGGTAGATCTCCGTGGTGTTCAGACCTTCCGGCTCGATGAAGATCTGGTGCGAATCCTTGTCGGAAAAACGCACGACCTTGTCTTCCACCGACGGGCAGTAGCGCGGGCCAACGCCTTCGATGCGGCCGGCGTACATCGGCGAGCGGTCCAGGCCGCCGCGGATGATGTCGTGCGTTTGCGCATTGGTTCGTGTGATGTGGCAATGCACCTGGCGCGGGTGGTCGGCGCGGCTGCCGAGGAACGAGAACACCGGGCGCGGGTCATCGCCCGGCTGCTCCTGCAGGCGCGAATAATCGATCGTCCGACCGTCGATACGCGGCGGCGTGCCGGTCTTGAGCCGGCCGACGGTGAACGGCAGTTCGCGCAGCTTCGCGGCCAGGCGATTGGACGGCGCATCGCCGGCGCGGCCGCCTTCGGACTGCTGTTCGCCGACATGAATCTTGCCGGCCAGGAAGGTGCCGACCGTGAGCACCACTGCGCGGGCGCGAAAGCGCAGGCCGCCTTCGGTCTCGACGCCAGCGACGTGGTCACCGTCAAAGAGCAGATCGGCGACGGGCTGCTGGAACAGCGACAGGTTCTCCTGACGCTCCAGCGCCTCGCGCACGAAGTAGCGATAAAGCATGCGGTCGGCCTGGGCGCGGGTGGCGCGCACGGCCGGACCCTTGCGGGCATTGAGACGGCGGAAGTGAATGCCGGCGGCGTCCGCGGCCCGGGCCATGACGCCGCCCAGGGCGTCGATCTCCTTGACCAGATGTCCCTTGCCGATGCCGCCGATGGCCGGGTTGCAACTCATCTGCCCCAGCGTGTCGATGCTGTGGGTGACCAGCAGCGTGCGCCGGCCCATGCGCGCGGCCGCCAGCGCGGCCTCGGTGCCGGCATGGCCACCGCCGACGACGATGACGTCGAAGTCTGCGCTCATGAGTCGATCTCCAGCGTTCCCATGTCCAGCAGGACCATCAATGCGGCCCATTGTTCATTTTCCACACCGTTGATCCAGAGCCGGCCGGCCTTGTATTCCAGGTGCACGGCGATCTGGTCGTCCGGGGTGCGCTGGAGAATGTTGTCCTCGATCAGCCCGGGCATCTGTGCCGGCGCCAGGTCGGGGCGCCCGCTGATCTGCATCCAGTGCTCGGCCAGGGGCTCATCCACCAGGATGTCGGCTTCGCCGTTCAGGCGCCGGAGCAGGGTGGACAGCGTCAGCCGGCCCTCGACGGCGCCGGGAATGACATCGATCTTGCCGTCGGCCACGGCGACGCCCCGGTCGGTGACCAAGCGCAGGTTGTTGAAGGTGATTTCGGGACCGGGATGCAGCAGGGCCGGGCCGTATTGCATCAGCAAGGCGGCGACCGCGAGCCGCGTTTCGGGTGACGGCGCCTCGCCGCGGATGACCGGCCGCAGCGCATTGCGGATGCGCACCAGCGTGGGGGCGTCAAAGCGGTCGAAGCGAATCGAGCCGCTGCTGGCGCCCACCGTCTGTTGCGGGGTGGCAAGCCGGTCCAGGGTCAGACGCAGGTCGCCGGAAAGCAGGCCGTCACGCAGCCGCGTGGAGGCGCCGGCGCGCAGTGCGTCCAGCGCGTAGCGCGCATCCCGCTCCGGGTCGAGGAAGCGGATGCGGTCCAGTGAGGCGGACCAGTCGCCGAGCAGCAGTTCGTCCTTGCGGCGTCCGGTGAAGTCCACACCGATGCCCTTGAGCAGCGCCTGACGACCCTGCTGGCCGGTGGCCTCCAGGCGCGGCATTTCGAAATGCGTGGTCAGATCGTCGCCGCCGCGCTGATCGATCACGCCCAGCATGCCTTCGGAGGCGAGGCTGAACTGCTCGCTGTCCGCGCGCAGTGTCTGTCCGGATTCCGGCATCTCCACGCGGGTGCTGCTGTTGCCGGTCAGATAAATCTTGGTGAAGGCCTTGAGCGGCGGCAGTCCGGGCTCGATGCGGCCAGCGCGGAACAGCGGGGCCGGGTCGATCGTGGACTGGATCACCCCACCGAGCAGGCGGCTTTGTCCGCCCAGCGCTTCGGTAGCGCCGAACGGAATCGGGCCGTGGAACAGCTGCGTGTCCATCTTCAGCACCGGGCAGGGCGGTGCGTCGCAGAGGCTGGGTGCCAGCGACAGTTCGACACTTGCGGTCGACGAGAACCAGCCGCGCCGGTAGCGCTCCGAGCGGACCTGAAACGCCCATTCGGGAATCCACTGCTTCAGCCCGCTGTAATAGGCATCCGCCATCACACCCCCGAAATAAACGGGCGAGACACCCAGCAGGGCGATCAGGGCGGCAATGCCGAGGGCAATGGTGGCGCGCATGGCTGCAAACGTGGCGAAGCGACGGCGAATTATACGGGCGTGGGGCCGTTGACCGTCAGGGCGGCGGCGTTGCGTTGCGTCATGGCTTCGAATTTCCGCTGTGCCTGTTAGCATCGGAGGCGTGAATCAACAGGCATCAGCCAGCAAGGACGAGGCGCTTCGCGTGGGTTGGCGCGAATGGGTCGGTTTGCCCGATCTGGGGATCGATCCGATCAAGGCCAAGGTGGATACCGGGGCCCGGACCTCCGCGCTGCACGCGTTTTCGGTGGAGTTGTTCGACCGCGACGGGCAACGGTTCGCCCGCTTCGGCGTGCATCCGGAGCAGGATTCGAACCGCGAGCACTGGTGCGAGGCGCCGGTGATCGACGAGCGCGTCGTTACCGACTCCGGCGGCCATCGTGAGCAGCGACCGGTGATCCTGACCCCGGTGCGCGTCGGCGATGCCGTCTGGCCCATCGAAATGACACTGACCGATCGCGACACCATGCTGTTTCGCATGCTGCTGGGCCGTACCGCCCTGCGCGGCCGGGCGCTGGTCGACCCGGCGGCGTCCTACCTCAGCGCTCCCCCTCCCGAGGAAACCACGTTTTGAAGATCGTCATCCTGTCCCGCAATTCCAGGCTTTATTCGACCAGGCGACTGGTCGAGGCCGGAAAGCAGCGCGGGCACGAAGTGCGGGTCATCGATCCGCTGCGCTGCTACATGCGCATCGTCTCGCACTCGCCGGAAATTCATTACAAGGGCGAGAAGGTCGAGAACGTCGACGCGGTGATTCCGCGTATTGGCGCGTCGATCACGTTCTACGGCACCGCCGTGCTGCGCCAGTTCGAGATCATGGGCACGTATCCGGTCAATGAGTCGGTGGCCATCACCCGCGCTCGCGACAAGCTGCGGGCGCACCAGCTGCTGGCGCGCCGCGGTATCGGCATGCCGGTGACCGGGTTCGCCCATTCACCGGACGACACCGAGGACCTGATGAACATCGTTGGTGGCGCGCCGATGGTGATCAAGCTGCTGGAAGGCACACAGGGCGTGGGCGTGGTGCTCACCGAGACCGAGAAGGCGGCGGAGAGCGTGATCGACGCGTTTCGCGGCCTGAACGTGTACTTCCTGGCCCAGGAATTCATCAAGGAGGCCGGCGGGTCGGACATCCGCTGCCTGGTCATCGGCGACAAGGTCGTCGCGTCGATGAAGCGCCAGGGCAAGGAAGGCGAGTTCCGCTCGAACCTGCATCGCGGCGGCTCGGCCTCGACCATTCGCATCACGCCGGAAGAGCGTTCCACCGCCGTGCGCGCGGCCAAGATCATGGGTCTGAACGTGGCCGGCGTGGACATACTGCGGTCCAATCACGGACCGGTGGTCATGGAGGTGAACTCCTCGCCCGGGCTGGAGGGCATCGAGACCACGACCGGCAAGGACATCGCCGGTCAGGTGATCGAGTTCATCGAAAAGAACCACAAGCCGGGCAAGACCCGGACACGGGGTGCGGGATAAGCCTGTTCTCGGGAGTCAACGAATTTGGCTGATGCCGCGCGGCGCGCGCTGCTCCTGCTCAACCCCAAGGCGCGTAACGGTCATTCCGCCGTGGACGCCGCGATCCGGCGGCTGGAAGCGGGAGGTCTGGAACTGATCGAGCTGGAGCCATCCGGCCCCGATGACGTCGTCCCGCAGATTCTCGAACACGCGGAGGGCGCCGAACTGCTGATTGCCGGTGGCGGCGACGGCACGATGCACACGGTTGCGGAGGCGCTGGACCGGACCGGGCTGACGCTGGGCCTGCTGCCGCTGGGCACCGCCAATGACCTTGCGCGATCGCTGGGCATTCCCGAAGACCTGGAACGCGCCGCCGCGATCATCGTCGACGGCCGCACGGTTCATATCGATCTGGGCGAGGTGAACGGGCACCGGTTCTTCAATGTCGCCCATGTCGGGCTGGCCGCGGAGATTCCGCGCAATACCAGCCAGGTGGAGAAGCGCTATTTCGGCCCGCTCAGCTATCTGTTCGCGGTGTTTCGCACGCTGCGGCGCAGCCGTCGCTTCACCGCCCGGATCACCATCGACGGCAAGCCGCAGGCGCTGCGCAGCAATCAGCTTTCGGTGGCCAACGGGCGGCACTTCGGCGGCGGCATGGTGATCGACGAGGACGCCACGCTGGACAGCGGGCGGCTGGTCTTGTCGAGCTGGAAGCTGCGTTCGTTCTGGCGCCTGGTGCTGATCGGTCTGGCGATGCGTCGCGGGCAGCACCACTACTTCAGCGAGGTGTCGCAGGCGACCGGCCGGCGCATCGATGTCGAGACCGACCGGCCCTACCGGCTCACCGCGGATGGCGAGGAAATCGGGCATACGCCGGCGAGCTTCCGGGTACATCCCCGTAAGATTGCGGTCAGAGTGAGCCAGGACGACACCGGAGAGCAGCATGTTGATGGATGACAGGCTCGTGGCGCTGAATGCCGTGATCGGGCACTGCCGGGAGCTCGCCGAGCTCTACCGCGGCGATCGCACGGGCGTGGACGCCGAGGCGCAATCGCTGTTCTCCGCGCGCCGCGACGCATCGCTGGCCGAGACCTTCGATGGAATCGAGGATCAGCTGGAGCAGGCGGTTGCCGATGCGCTGAAGCACGAGCTGCCGGATGGTCTCGCGGAGTCGCTGGCCCGATTGCGGACGCTGATCTCGCAGCATCGCGACTCCCTTGGCGACCTGAGCCGGTAGCTGTCTCGTGGCCGAGCCCTTCCAGATTCACGGGCAGACGATCGCGCCGGGCGAGACCCGGACCGTCGATCTGCCGGTCGCCCAGCTCTACACCGATGATCAACTGACGATGCCGGTGCGGGTGGTGCGGGGTCGCCGGCCGGGGCCGACGGTGTTTCTGTCGGCGGCGATTCATGGCGACGAGATCAATGGCGTCGAGATCATCCGCCGCGTGTTGCGCCTGCCCGGCCTGAAGACGCTCAGAGGCACGCTGCTGGCGGTGCCGATCGTCAACGTCCACGGCTTTCTGCGTCATTCGCGCTACCTGCCGGATCGGCGGGATCTCAACCGCAGCTTTCCCGGTAGCGAAACGGGGTCGGTGGCTGCACGGCTGGCGAATTTGTTCCTGGAGCAGGTCGTTGCGCGATCCGATGTGGGGATCGACCTGCACACCGGCGCCATCCACCGCCCCAACTTCCCGCAGATTCGAGCCAATCTGGCGCATGAGCAGACCGAGGCGCTGGCGCGGGCGTTTGGTGCGCCGCTGATTCTCGATTCCCCGCCGGTGGAGGGCACGTTGCGCGACTACACCACGCAGCACGACGTGCCGGTGCTGCTTTACGAATCGGGTGAGGCGCTGCGCTTCGACGAGACTGCGATTCGCATCGGTGTCGCCGGCGTGCGCAGCGTGCTGCGGGAGCTGGGGATGCTCGCTGCCTCGCGCGCACCCAAGCGCAAGGCCCACAAGGGGCCGATCATTGCGCGGGGCAGCGGCTGGGTGCGCGCGTCACGCTCCGGCGTCCTGCGAACCCTGGTGCCGCTGGGTGCCTGGGTCGAGGCCGGTCAGCGTCTGGCCGTGGTCGCCGACCCGTTCGGTGAGACGGAGACCTTCCTGACCGCCGGCTATTCCGGGGTCGTGATCGGCCGGCTCTGCCTGCCGCTGGTGCACGAGGGCGACGCGGTGATGCACATCGCCCGGATCGACGGCGCGCGCGAAGGCGAGGCGCTCGGCGGGTCGGTGCACGACATGGACGGATTGCCCGTCGAGCCGAGAATTGTCTGAGTCCGCAATGCCTCGCGGGCGGGTCGATTGACAATTTCCGGGCTGATCACCCTGCAAAGGCGGGGGGTGGCGGTGATATACTCCCGCGTCGCCCGGCCCTGCCGAATTTGCACGGCCTACGGGCAACTCTTGATTTGGCGTCGAATGACGCTGCCACGGTCCGCCAGCCAGTCATGCGCCACCGATTTTTTCGCGCGGGCTTGGCCGACACACGCCGGGAAAACACGTGACACGACACTTCAAAACCAGGAAAGGCTTGGATCTGCCGATCAGTGGAACGCCTGAGCAGGTGATACACGACGGGCCGGCGATCGAGCGGGTCGCCGTGATCGGACATGACTACGTCGGCATGAAACCGACGATGCTGGTCACCGAGGGCGACAAGGTAGCCTGCGGCCAGCCGCTGTTCGAGGACAAGAAGAATCCGGGCGTGTTGTTCACCGCGCCGGCCAGCGGGGTGGTCGAGGCGATCAACCGTGGCAACAAGCGCGTGCTGCAATCGGTGGTCATCCGCATCGAGGGCGATGACGCCGTCGAGTTCAAGACCTACGCGCCCGGCGAGCTGGGTTCGCTGGAGGCCGACGCCGTTCGCGAGCAGCTGGTCAGCTCCGGCCTCTGGGCGGCGTTCCGCACGCGGCCGTACAGCAAGTCGCCCAAGGTCGGGTCCGCGCCGCGTTCGATCTTCGTCACCGCGACCGATTCCAACCCGCTGGCGGCCGATCCGGCCGTGGTGATCGCCGAGCAGCCCGAGGCCTTCAACAACGGTCTGACCGTACTCAAGCGGTTGACCGACGGCCCCGTCTTTGTCTGCCAGCGGCCGGACGCCAAGCTGCCGCACAGTGACGATGCCCAGATTCAGACGGCGACCTTCGAAGGGCCGCATCCGTCGGGTCTCGCCGGCACGCACATCCACCATCTGGACCCCGCCGGCGCGGGTCGGATCGTGTGGCATGTCGGCTACCAGGACGTGATCGCGATCGGCAAGCTGTTCACCGAGGGCCGGTTGTTCACCGACCGCGTGGTCGCCGTGGGTGGCCCGCCCGTCGCCAACCCGCGCCTGATCCGGACCCGGCTCGGCGCCTGCGTCGAAGCGGTGATTTCCGGCGAGACGATCGAGGATGTCGACTGCCGGCCGATCAGCGGATCGGTCTGGGGCGGCCGGCGCGCCAGCGGCTGGGCCGCCTATCTGGGCCGGTTCCACACGCAGATCAGCTTCGTGCCGGAACCCAAGACCCGCCAGTTGTTCGGCTGGGTGCGCCCGGGCGGCGACAAGTTCTCCGTGATGAACGTGTTCTTCTCGGCGCTGCAGCGAGGCAGCCGCCGGTTCGCGTTCTCCACCGCGGAGAACGGCAGCCCGCGGGCCATGGTGCCGATTGGCAACTACGAGAAGGTCATGCCGCTGGATATCCTGGCCACGCAGCTGCTGCGCGCCATCGTCGTGCGCGATACGGATACCGCCCAGCAGCTGGGCTGTCTGGAGCTGGACGAGGAGGATCTGGCGCTTTGTTCCTTCGTCTGCGTGGGCAAGTACGACTTCGGGCCGCATTTGCGCGCGAGCCTCGAGCAGATTGAGGTGGAAGGCTGATGAGAGATTTTCTGGACAGAATGCATCCGCTCTTTGCCAAGGGCGGCAAGTTCGAAAAGTATTACGCCGTCTACGAGATGGTGGATACGTTCTTCTACTCGCCGGGCGATCTCACCCGCGGCGCGCCGCACGTCAAGGACGGTATCGACCTCAAGCGCGTGATGATCTACGTGTGGCTGGCGGTGCTGCCGTGCGCGGCGTTCGGGTCGTGGAACATCGGTTACCAGGCGCATACGGCCATGGCCGAGCTGGGTGTGGAGACCATCCCCGGCTGGCGTGGCGCCATCATCCATCTGTTTTCATTCACGGACCCGAACAGTGTCTGGAGCAACTTCTGGCACGGGCTCTGGTATTTCCTGCCGATTTACGTGGTCACCTTCGTGGTGGGTGGCGTCTGCGAGGTGATCTTCGCGGCGATCCGCAATCATGAGGTCAACGAGGGCTTCTTCGTCACCTCGATTCTCTATGCGCTGATCATGCCGCCGACGACCCCGCTGTGGATGGTCGCCCTCGGGATCATCTTCGGCGTGGTCATTGGCAAGGAAGTGTTCGGCGGTACCGGCAAGAACTTCCTGAACCCGGCGCTGACCGGTCGTGCCTTCCTGTATTTCGCCTACCCGGCCGCGCTGTCCGGCGACGCGGTGTGGACCGCCGTCGACGGCTTTTCCGGTGCGACCCCGCTGGGTCTGGCCGCCGCGGGCGGTGTCGAGGCGCTGGCCGCCAATGGCATCACCTGGATGGATGCCTTCATCGGCACGATCCAGGGTTCCATCGGCTCGACCTCCGCGCTGCTCTGTCTGCTTGGTGGCGCCTTCCTGATGATCACCGGTGTCGCGAACTGGCGGATTCCCGCCGGTGTTGCCGTGGGCATGGCGTTGACCGCGTGGCTGTTCAACGTGATTGGCGGCGACAACCCGATGATGGGCATGTCGCCGGCCTGGCACTTCGCGCTCGGCGGCATGGCCTTCGGCATGTTCTTCATGGCGACGGATCCCGTCTCGGCTTCGCACACGAACACGGGTCGCTGGATTTTCGGCGCGCTGATCGGTTTCATGACGGTGCTGATCCGCGTGGTCAACCCGGCATTCCCGGAAGGGATCATGCTGGCCATCCTGTTCGCCAATATCTTCGCTCCGCTGATCGACTACGGCGTGATGCAGGCCAACGTTCGCCGGCGCGCCAGACGCATGGCCACGGCCGACGCCGCTTGAGGACCTTCAGATGCCCGGTTTGATGCAAAAAGGAAAGGACAGCGTTTTTGGCACCGTGCTGGTGGCGCTGGCCGTGTGTCTGGTCTGCTCGGTGGTCGTGTCGTTCGCGGCCGTTTCGCTGCGCCCCGTGCAGGACAACAACAAGACGGTCGATCGCAAGCGCAACATCCTGTCGGTCGTGGGCATGCTGGACCCGTCCAAGCCCGTGGACGAGCAGTTCAGCCAGTTCGAGACACGCGTCATCGACTTCGACACCGGCGAGTACGCGCCGGAGATGAACACCGAAGAATTCGATCAGCGCAAGTCGTCCAAGGACCCGGAACTGTCGATCAACCTGACGGCCGAACAGGATCTCGCCGACATCAAGCGGCGCGAGAAGTACGGCCAGGTTTATCTGGTGCGCAACGACGACGACTCGATCCGTTTCATGGTGCTGCCGGTCCGCGGTTACGGCCTGTGGTCCACGCTGTACGGCTTTCTGGCGCTGGAAGGCGATGGCAAGACGATTGTCGGCCTGTCCTTCTACGAGCACGCGGAAACGCCGGGGCTGGGCGGCGAAGTGGACAATCCCAAGTGGAAGGCGTTGTGGCGCGGCAAGAAGGCCTACGACGAGGAGTGGGAGCCGCGGGCAACCGTGATCAAGGGCACCGTGGACCCCAGTCGCGAAGAGTCCAAGTATCAGGTTGACGGTCTGGGCGGCGCGACGCTGACCAGTCGTGGTGTCGACCACCTGATTCACTTCTGGCTGTCGGAAGACGGTTACAAGCCATTCATTCAGCGCGTCGCGGACGCATGAGGATTCATCATGGCTGAAGAATCTCCAAAGAAAGTTCTGCTCGATCCGCTACTGGATAACAATCCGATCGCGTTGCAGATTCTCGGAATCTGCTCGGCGCTGGCGGTCACGAGTTCCCTGCTGACGTCGTTGATCATGTGTCTGGCGCTGACCAGCGTGGTCGCCTGTTCGAACGCCTCGATCAGCATGATCCGCAACCAGATTCCCTCGTCGATCCGCATCATCGTGCAGATGACCATCATCGCGTCGCTGGTGATCGTGGTGGATCAGGTGCTCAAGGCTTACGCCTTCGAGGTGTCCAAGAAGCTGTCGGTGTTCGTCGGGCTGATCATCACCAACTGCATCGTCATGGGTCGCGCCGAAGCGTTTGCGATGAAGAATCCGCCCGGTGTTGCCTTCCTTGATGGCCTGGGTAACGGTCTCGGCTACTCGCTGATCCTGATCGTGGTCGGCACCGTGCGAGAACTGTTTGGCTCCGGCTCGCTGCTGGGCTACCAGATCCTGCCGCTGGCCACCGAAGGCGGCTGGTACCAGCCCAACGGCCTGCTGCTGCTGCCGCCGAGCGCGTTCTTCATCATCGGCATCTTTATCTGGATTCTGCGGAGCCGGAAGACCGAACAGGTCGAACACCCGGACTACCAGATCCACGAGGTCCACCGGTCGGAGGCTGCTTAAATGGTCGATCTCGTCAATCTGTTCATCAAGGCGGTTTTCGTTGAAAACCTGGCGCTGTCCTTCTTCCTGGGCATGTGCACCTTTCTGGCCGTGTCCAAGAAGATCTCCACGGCCATCGGTCTCGGGGCCGCCGTGGTCGCGGTGCAGACGCTGACGGTGCCGCTGAACAACCTGATCTACCAGTTCCTGCTGAAGGACGGCGCGCTCGCCTGGGCCGGCCTGCCGGAGGTCGATCTCTCGTTCCTGGGCCTGATCAGCTACATCGGCGTGATCGCGGCCTCGGTGCAGATCCTGGAAATGGCGCTCGACAAGTTCGTGCCCGCGCTCTACAACGCGCTCGGCATCTTCCTGCCGCTGATCACGGTGAACTGCGCGATCCTGGGCGGCAGCCTGTTCATGGTTGAACGCGACTACAACTTCGCCGAATCCGTGACCTATGGTCTGGGGTCGGGCGTGGGCTGGGCGCTGGCGATCACCGCGCTGGCCGGCGTGCGCGAAAAGCTGAAGTACTCGGATGTGCCGGACGGGTTGCAGGGGCTGGGCATCACGTTCATCACGGCCGGGCTGATGGCGCTGGGCTTCATGGCGTTCTCGGGCATCCAGCTCTGACGCGTCATCTCGCATTGATCGCGGGCCGGCGCGCCGGCTCGCAGCAGGAAGAGGTAACACCACATGGTTGAAATCGGACTCGGAGTCGGACTGTTCACCGCCGTCGTGCTGTCGCTGGTGATGGTCATTCTGTTCGCCAAGTCGAAGCTGGTCGCGTCCGGCACCGTCAACATCGAGATCAATGGTGAGAAAACCATCCAGGCGCCGGTGGGTGGCAAGCTGCTGGGTGCCCTGGCCGACAACAAGCTGTTCGTTTCGTCGGCCTGCGGCGGCGGTGGCACCTGCGCGCAGTGCCGGGTCAAGGTGACCGAAGGCGGCGGGTCGATCCTCCCGACCGAGGAGTCGCACATCACCAAGCGCGAGGCGCGCGATGGCGACCGCCTGTCCTGTCAGGTCACGGTCAAGCAGGACATGAAAATCCGGGTGCCGGAAGAGGTCTTCGGCGTCCGCCAGTGGCGGGCCAAGGTGCGCTCGAATCACAACGTCGCGACCTTCATCAAGGAACTGGTGCTGGAGTTGCCGGAAGGCGAGAACGTCGACTTCCGGGCCGGCGGTTACATCCAGATCGAGTGCCCGCCGCACACGGTGCACTACAAGGATTTCAAGGTCGAGGAGCGCTTCCACGAGGACTGGGACCGCTTCAATCAGTGGCAGTACACCTCGGTGGTCAAGGAGAAGGTCATTCGCGCCTACTCCATGGCGAACTACCCGGAAGAGCGCGGCATCATCATGCTCAACGTGCGTATCGCCTCACCGCCGCCCGGCAAGGACTATCCGCCGGGGCAGATGAGCTCGTTCATCTTCAACCTGAAGCCGGGTGACGAGGTGACGATCTCCGGGCCGTTCGGGGAGTTCTTCGCTCGCGAGACGGACAACGAGATGGTGTTCGTCGGCGGCGGCGCCGGCATGGCGCCGATGCGCAGCCACATCTTCGATCAGCTCAAGCGCATCCACACCAATCGCAAGATGAGCTTCTGGTACGGCGCGCGCTCCAAGCGCGAGATGTTCTATGTCGACCATTTCGACAAGCTTGCCGAAGAGAACGACAACTTCGAATGGCATGTCGCGCTGTCCGATCCCAAGCCCGAGGACAACTGGGAGGGCTACACCGGCTTCATCCATCAGGTGCTGCATGACAACTACCTGAAGGATCACCCGGCGCCTGAGGATTGCGAGTACTACCTCTGTGGTCCGCCGATGATGAACGCGGCCGTGATCGACATGCTGGAAAACCTGGGTGTCGAGCGCGCCAACATCATGCTGGACGACTTTGGCGGCTAGAGGCGGCCACCGGGAACGTTCGGCGGCGACGCTGTCGGATACAGTGTAGAACCCATAGCCGGGAGAGAACTGATGGCGTTATTTCTGGTGACATTCGTGATCATGCTCGTCGTGGTCGCGGCGATGTCGGTCGGCGTGATGGCCCGCCGGGAGCCGATCAAGGGATCCTGTGGCGGCCTGAACAAGCTTGATGGTATTGACTGTGCCTGCAAGGGCAGTTGCGATGGAGACTTCCGCGCCGAGCCGCGCGGTGCGTCGCGGGCGTATCGGGCATAGACTCGCGTCAGACAACGCGCAAGGGGAGGCGAATGCTGCACTCGATCAAGGCGAAGGACTACATGACCGCGAATCTGGTGACGCTGTCACCGGACACCAACGTCATGGAAGCCATCCGCATTCTCCTCGACAAGGGCATTTCCGGGGCTCCTGTGGTCGACAAGATGGGCCGGCTCGTGGGCCTGCTGTCCGAAAAGGACTGCATGCGCGTGGCCACCCATGCCGGCTACTACGGCGAGGCCGGGGGCAAGGTCTCCGAGTTCATGAGCCCCGACGTCGTGACCGTGGACGGCGATACCAGCGTGATCGAGATCGCCAAGATGTTCATGGAAAAGCCGTTCAAGCGGTATCCGGTGGTGGATGACAACCGGCTTATCGGGTCCATCTCCCGTCGCGACGTGCTCAAGGCGATTCTCGCGATCCACGAGCACGTCTGGTAGCTCGCAGCCATTCCGATCGGGTCCCCGCCACGATCCCGTTGACCTCAACATTGCTTGAGGCTCGATAGTGCCCGTCACGGGCTCGCATCCGGCGAGCATCAGACGGGAGAACCCCCAGTGCAGCACGCAGTCCGCCCGGCGATCGGGCCCATGACTCTCTCCTTTCCGACGACGCGACTCGCATGAGGCCGTCCGCCGCCAGCGCGGCTGATGATCAGCGTCCGCCGGAGCCCGGCGAATGGCGTGCCGTACTGCGACTGGCGCCGTATCTGCTGCAGTTCCGGGGCCGCGTGCTGATTGCCGTGCTGTGCCTGATCGGCGCAAAGGTCGCGACCGTGACACTGCCGGTGGCGCTCAAGCACATCGTCGACAGCCTCGACCAGGCCGAGCAGGCGGTCATCGTGCTGCCGCTGGCGATGTTGCTGGCCTATGGCGGGCTACGCTTCGCGACCGTGGCGTTCGGCGAGTTGCGCGATCTGGTTTTCGGGCGCGTGACCGAGCGGGCGATGAGCCGCGTCGCGCAGGAGGTGTTCCGTCACCTGCACCAGCTCGATCTGGAATTTCATCTGGCCCGCCGTACCGGCGGGCTGTCCAGGGACATCGAGCGTGGCGTGGCCGGTATCCGTTTCTTGCTGCGGTTCATGGCCTTCAACATCATTCCAACGCTGATCGAGATCGCCCTGGTGGCTGGCATCCTGCTGGTCGGCTACTCCTGGACCTACGCCGGCGTCATCGCGCTGGCGGTGATCATCTACATCGCGTTTTCCGTGATCGTGACCGAGTGGCGCACCGCCTACGTGCGCGAGCAGAACCGGCTCGCCTCACGCGCCAACACCCGGGCGATCGACGCGCTGCTGAACTTCGAGACCGTCAAGTACTTCGGCAACGAGGGCTTCGAGGCCGGGCGTTACGGCGACAGTCTCGCCGAGTGGGAAGCCGCGATGGCGAAAAATCGGCTGTCGCTGGCGTCCCTGAACCTGGGGCAGGCGCTGATTGTCGGGATCGCCGTCACCGTGATGATGATCATGGCGGCGCGGCAGGTTGTCGACGGCAGCATGACGCTGGGCGATCTGGTGCTGGTCAACGCCTACATGCTGCAACTGTTCGTGCCGCTGAATTTCCTCGGATTCGTTTACCGCGAGATCAAGCAGGCGCTGGCGGACATCGGGCGCATGTTCCGCCTGACCGACATCACACCGACGGTTCAGGACCCGGACACGCCTCTGGCTCTGCCCAGAAAGCCGGTGCCGGTGGTCTTCGAGGCCGTCGAGTTCGCCTACGATGCCCGCCGCCGCATTCTCGACGGCGTCGACTTTCGCATCGAGGCGGGCGAGACCGTGGCCATCGTCGGTGCCAGCGGCGCCGGGAAATCCACGATCGCGCGTCTGCTGTTCCGCTTCTACGACGTCGACGGCGGGGTGGTCCGCGTGGACGGCACGGACATCCGTGCGTTCTCCCAGGCCAGTTTGCGCGCGAATGTCGGCGTGGTGCCGCAGGATGCCGTGCTGTTCAACGACACGCTCGGCTACAACATCGCCTACGGGCGGCCCGATGCGTCGGCGGCGGACATCCGCGATGTGATCCGGCTGGCCCACCTGGAGGCCTTCGTGAACCACCTGCCGGATGGGCTGGAGACTCAGGTGGGCGAGCGCGGGCTGAAGCTGTCGGGCGGAGAGAAGCAACGGGTCGCCATCGCGCGCGCCGTGCTCAAGCGGCCGGGCATTCTGGTATTCGACGAGGCCACGAGTTCGCTGGACTC
>CALBOV010000195.1 GCA_937896565.1 uncultured Salinisphaerales bacterium | reverse complement strand
GCCACGTCCGACCTGTTTGCGGCCCAGTCCGATCTGGGCATCGGCAATCGGCTGAGGCTTCTCGATGACGAAATTCTGGACAATGTGAAGCGCATCCAGACCCGGCAGGCGCTACCGGTGTCCCGCTCGATGGGCGGCCGTAATTTCACGATCGAGATGGAAACCGGCACGGGGAAGACCTACGTCTATCTGCGCTCGATCTACGAGCTGAATCAGCGGTACGGGTTCACCAAGTTCGTGATCGTGGTACCCAGCGTCGCGATCCGGGAAGGCGTACTCAAATCGCTGCAAATCACCGAAGATCACTTCCGCGGCCTGTACGGCAATACGCCCTGCGACTACTTCGCTTACGACTCGAACCGGCGTGAGCAGGTGCGTGGCTTCGCCACAGCCACCGCGATTCAGATCATGGTGATCAACATTGACGCCTTCCGGAAGGCGTTCACCGATCCGGAGAAGGAAACCCGGGCCAACCTGATCCACCGCAGCGACGACCGCATGAGCGGCTACAAGCCGATTGAGTTCATCCAGCAGACGAACCCGATTGTCATCATCGACGAGCCACAGAGCGTCGACACAACGGCCAAGAGCGCGGAGGCCATTGCCAGCCTGAACCCGCTTTGCGCCTACCGGTACTCCGCCACCCACCGCGACACCCATCACCTGCTCTACCGCCTGGATGCGATCGACGCCTATGAGCAGAAGCTGGTGAAGCAAATCGAGGTGGCCGGTGTAACCGCACCGGACAGCCACAACAACGCGTACCTCCGGCTGATATCCGTCTCCAACAAGAACGGCATTTCGGCCAGGCTGGAATTCGATGAGCTGAAGCGCGGCTCGATTCGGCGTGTTCAACGCAAGGTCAGGCAGGGTAGCGATCTGTACGAGCTGTCCGGCGGACGAGATGTCTATGACGGCTACATCGTCAACGACATCTGGTGTGAACCGGGGAATGAATATCTGGATTTCACCAGCCAACCGGAGCGCCTGACCCTCGGCGCCCATATCGGCGGCGTGGATGACGATGCGGTCAAACGTTTGCAGATGCGCAAGACCATTGAAGAACACCTCAACAAGCAACTGACGCTGCGCGATCAGGGCATCAAGGTGCTGAGCCTGTTCTTCATCGACAGGGTCGCCAACTACCGTGACTACGCGGACGATGGCGAGCGTCGAGCTGGCAAGTACGCCCGCTGGTTCAATGAAATCTACGGCGAACTGATTGCCGCACCCAAGTACGGCTCGCTGTTTCCAGACGGGAATCCGCGCGATCCGGAGACCGTGCACGACGGCTATTTTGCCGCCGACAAGAAAGGTCGTTGGAAGGACGTCAAGGAGACAGAGGCCTCGCGCAACTCCAGCGACGCAGCCGATGCCTACAACCTGATCATGAAGGACAAGGAGCGCCTGCTGTCCCTGGACGAGCCATTGGCGTTCATTTTTTCGCACTCCGCCTTGCGGGAAGGCTGGGACAATCCCAACGTGTTTCAGATTTGCACCCTCAATGAGACCGGTTCGACCATCAAGAAGCGTCAGGAGATCGGGCGCGGGTTGCGGATCGCCGTCAACCAGAAGGGTGAGCGCGTGCATGGGTTCGCCGTTAACCGTCTGACGGTCATGGCCAACGAGTCCTACAAGGACTTTGCCGAAGCCCTGCAGCGAGAAATCGAACAGGATGAGGGAATCCGCTTTGGCATGGTCAGCGCAGCGTTGTTCGCGGAACTGCCGGTGCCGGGCGAAGAAGATGCACACCCGTTCGGCAATGCGGCCGCGGATGATCTGGTCGATCATCTGCACCGCGCCGGCTACATCAACGGCAGCGGCCGCGTTCAGGACCGTCTGCGCGCGGCCCTGAAGTCCAACACCGTCATCCTTCCTCAAGCCGCGGAACCGATTCGCGATGCCGTACTGGCGCGCCTGAAGAAGGTTGCCGGCAAGCTCAACGTGCACAACCGCGACGATGCCAGAACGGTCACGGTGAACAAGGCCGTCTATCTGTCGGAAGAGTTCACCGCGCTATGGGATCGGATCAAGTACAAGACCACATTCCGCGTGAATTTCGATTCGGACCAACTGGTCGAAACCTGCTCCAGCGCCATCCGCGAGAACCTGCGCGTACACAAACAACGCTTTCACTATCAGCGCGCGACCCTGGATATCGATCGCGCTGGCGTCACCTCCCAAAATGAACGAGACACCCAGCACGTCTATGACGCGCAGGACGAACCGTTACCCGACATCGTCAGCTATCTCCAGGATGAAACGCAGCTCACCCGGCGTTCGATCGTTCGCATCTTGACCGACAGTGGTCGTCTAGACGCGTTCCGGCAAAACCCTCAAGCGTTTGTCGAGCAGGTCACGGACATCATTCGACGGACGATGCGCCACTTCATTGTCAACGGCATCAAATATCAGCGTATTGGCGATCATGCCGTTTGGGCACAGGAACTGTTCGAAGCTGAAGAACTCCGCGGGTACCTCAATCAGAACATGCGTGCCGCCGACAAATCCGTCTACGACTACGTTGTTTACGACTCGGAAGTCGAATCGGATTTCGCCGCCGAATTGGAAAGTAGTGACACCGTCAAGCTCTACGCAAAATTGCCCGACTGGTTCCGTATCGACACTCCGTTAGGCACCTACAATCCCGACTGGGCCATTGTTGTAGAAAACGAGGGTGCCGAACGACTGTATCTGGTCATCGAAACCAAGGGCAGCCTGTTCGCCGATGCGTTGCGCCCGACGGAGAAAGCCAAGATTGATTGTGGGAAAGCTCATTTCGCCTCGATGGAACCCTCAGTCGAACTGCAGCAGGCGCGGACCCTGGCCGATGTATTGACGCAATGACCGATCGACATACAGCGAGATGGCGCTTCAGCGTCGCACCGATGATGGACTGGACGGATTTCTTTATATTTCAATTGCTTACGTAATCATTGTGCAAATATTGCGCACCACAGTTCGGGCAAACGCTGGTCACCCTGGTAACTGAAGCGCCAACACGACCACGCGCTCAGCTGATGAGACCGATGCGACACATGAATTCGCGACCATCTGGAGATAATCAAGAGCCTCGGCGAGCTTCATTCGCCGTTGCCGCCCAGCGACGGTGAAGGTCAGCCCTTGCTTTCTCTGTGCGACCAGCAGAAAGACACCAGACCTGCATTCGCGATGGCGCATATATTGGCCGATGAGCTGATTCTCCAAACGCTCGACCAGTTCGTTTCCGGACCACTTGTCGATCAGCTTCAACTCAATGGCCACTCGGTCAGGAGAAGCAGCAGATTGCACGATGTAGTCCGGCTTTTTGTTCTCGGCGACTTCCGGCTCCCGATGGATAGTGAACTGACGAGCGGATTTTCTTTCCAGCTCGCTCCCCAAGCTGGGCTGCAAGTCGCCTTCAAGACCAATCGCCTTCCAAGCCAATCGATGACTGAGTGCCGCGTTCTCCAAGTCGTACGCAATTTCCCCAAGTGCGGAGACGACGCGGTCCAAGAGTTCATCGGCAGTCCGAACTGGGCCACATTGCGAGTTGACCCACTCTGCGTACTCACCTGACGAGAATGGCAAGCGCTCTGAATCCATCTCAGCCTTGAGCCTTGCCTTGCGGCGCAGCCAGTCTTCAAAGTTCTTGTAATACCCAGACTCTGCCAATCCGATAAGCGCTTGGTAGGCCTCTTCCCCTGGACGCTCGGACAACAGACCGAACACATTCCTTCGGGCGTCTTCAGCGAAATCACGGGCACCTGGCGTGTACACTCCAGGATGCACCACATCGTCCTCTTCTCGTATGTGAGTACGGGTGACCTTGACCAGTCGCAAGAGTTGCGTCACAGAGACGTCTGCACTGAGCAGTACCCGGTCCCGATCGCCGAATACCGACAGCATCCGCTCCCCAAAGCGCCTTTTTGCCTCGGGGTCGACCAGCCGGCCAATCGCCCGTTCGAACCAATCTAGGCTTCGATCAAGGTTTAGCGTCGCAAGCACGCGAAACCAAGCGACGTTATCGACCCGGTTAGGCGATCGTGACAGCCGACGCGCAGCCATACTTTCCAAAGCATCGCCCGCAAATAGCGAGTTGTTGTCGACTAGCCAGGTGAGGAGCGTCTCCATATTCGAACAAAAGCGGCCGCACGCTGCCTCGTCCGTCGACGGTGCCCGTGCCTGTTCCGCCACTTGAAACACCAGCGGAGCAACGATTCGACTGAGCTCAAAGGGTGCATTGCAAAGCATCCCAAGAAGGACGGGGTGTCTCTCAGCACTCAGGGCCGATGCCTCCGCTTCGATTTCTTTCCGATAGACCTCTCGAACCTCATCTGGCCATGCTTCGCCGAGCGGACCAAGCCAAGCAGGAAAGCTATTAAACTGTAGCGTGCTCCACTCTGCTGCCCGCGTTGCCTGAGAGGAAGACAGGGAAGCCCACGCCGATGTGGTTTGTGATTTCACCCATTCGCTTACACCAGTAAGTGCGACTGTTTGGTAGTAGTACAGCGAGTTTCTCTCCTCCGGCTCTCTGCGAGAACGCAAGGGCGGTACTTTAGAGAACCAGTACGCTTGGGCGGATCTGATGAACGCCTCGTGCACAGCGTTTGAAAAGAGGTCTTTGAGATTGTCCACGTGCTCGAGAGCCCTAAATCGCTCGCAGCCTTCTACGCTAGCGACCAGAATTTCGGTAACCTCAATAAGCGTGGTCTCGCGGCGTTCAGCGTCGAAGTGTCCCTCAGGATCAGCGACTAAGCGATCACGCCATTCTTGCCAGCCACGTAGTCGCAGTGCCTCTTGCCCTTTTCGTTTTTTCTCGGCCTTTTCTCGCCGCCGTTGCATTCGCAATGCAAAGGCACGGGACTCTCTGGTCGGCGGTGCAAACCATCCAAGAATCGTAGACTGCATCTCCGGGATATCGCGCGTTGCCCTGACTAGTCGCTGCTTGAGCTCAGTGTCGAGATTCGATCTCAAGCTGTTCTGATAAACCAGCCAAGCCAGCCCTTTTCTCACATCAACTGGCTGGCTCACATCCTCAATTAGATCAAGTGCCCAGCCAACGTCTTCGGTTTCCCACCGTGCGAGCCCGCGCTCGCTGACCAGATAGGCGTCGCTTGGTCGGCCCAGGTCTCCGAATATCGCGTTGAAGGCTTCGAACTCACACAGCCACTGAAGCCGGCGGCGTTCTGCGTTCTTGTTCAGTTCGTCCCGAAGAAACCCAGTCTCGTCTCGCACGAGGTACTCCCGGTCTCCGAATCTGTGGGCAATCGCTGCCGAGAAGGCAACTTCCCTCTCCACATGTCCGGCGGTCGCAGATCGCTTGCAGCTGATGATTACGGCTTCGGATACATGCTCGAACTTGGAGTGCAGTGTCTCGTATCGCGACAGAGTGGCAGCTTTCGACCCTAGCAGCAGGTCAACCAGCCGAAATCGAAACTCCGCAGCCTGTTGTGAACCGGGTTCGAGTGAATGCGCAATCTGGCGTAGTGACCACCCGAACCCATTCGTCGACCGGCTCGGCTCGGGAGTTCGCCTGATCAGTTCGACAAGGTCATCTGTCGTTAGGACTCTCGGATACAAGCACTCCGCTGCCTGCCGAACCAGAGAATGCGGCCACCGATCAGTGTCCGATGGGAGCATGTCCCCGGCAACACATTGCAATTGCTCGATCGCGTCTAGATCAGTCAGACCGAGAATCCCAAGCATCCGAACGTACTCAGATTCCGACGAATCAACAGCTGCGCTCAGCATCACGTCGGTGCACTCACGCATGTGCCCCAACCACATCTGCTTTAGAACGAACCGCTTCGCATCTTCATTGAGATCGCCCTGCGAGTAGATCTCAGCTAACAGGGGGGCGTGCTCAGGCGTTGCCAACCTTCGGATTTCAGTTGGGGGGAGACTCAAGCCCCTATATCCCCCGTGCCCATAGGCGTCTACATACCGCCGAATTAGCTGGGCCCTTGCATCAACGGACAGGCTTTGGGCGTCACCGTGCAGAACAAGCACCTCTGGATCTCGCCGAAGT
Source organism: uncultured Salinisphaerales bacterium (assembly GCA_937896565.1). Lineage (GTDB taxonomy): Bacteria > Pseudomonadota > Gammaproteobacteria > Nevskiales > OUC007 > Abyssibacter. The sequence goes on along the minus strand of CALBOV010000195.1, from coordinate 870 downwards.
AGTTCGTGCCGCGTTTCTGCATCCCAAAGCGCCAACCAGCCAGCGGCGGGCTTCAATGATGGAATGACGACCTTTTCGGTGTACGAATCACTGAAGAGGACCTGATGGACGATGCGCCTCGAACCGCTGCTAGCAAGTCGATCCAGCATCTTCGCTGCCAAGTATTCCTGGATGGCTCGATGCCGAAACTGAATCCGATCAATCGCTGAAGGAACAAACAACGAGGTATTCACTAGCCGCTCGACGTTCCTGGGCGACCAGTTCGGCAATAAGCACTCCGCAGAAGATTCATCTAGTGAATTCCTTCCGCGCTTAGTTCTAGCGAGAGATCGTTGCTGCGCCAACAGAAGGCCCAGCGCAAGGCGCTCGCCTCCTGCAAGTAGCTCCGACGCGGGCATCGGATTGTCATCTCTCTGCTGCCGATCTTCGCGATCCAGCACGCTCTGCTGCGTCGAAAACCCCAATTGTTGAGCGCGAGTTCCGATCGACGCATGACTCGACCAGTACTCCGCAACATGAATTACACCTAGAGGCGTTCTTGTAAGGTCCCAAGCGTCTGCGTCGTCAAGCTGCGTCGCAGCCTCATCAGGGTTGGCTACGTTCAGGTTTCCTAGCAATCGAATCGCGCGCTTCCGGTCAAGCGGCAGGAGCGCGGCAACGATGACATCTGATGGTTGCGATTCGTCCTCGTCGCCCGGCACGCCGTCAGCTCGTTGGTCGCGTCCGCGAATTGCCTCAATAAACGGGTCAGAGTGATTCTCAGCGACGAGAGGTATCCGACGAGCGGGAGGCAGCGTCGCCCGGACCTCCTCCAAATCCGCCTTGCCGAGCCAATCTCCTGGCCTGCTCGAAACGACCAGTTGGACGCGG
>CALBOV010000194.1 GCA_937896565.1 uncultured Salinisphaerales bacterium | reverse complement strand
CCCGCCGATGAACGGAGACGGCAGTTTCATGCCCAACGCCCAGATCACTGTCAGCACAATTCCGACATTGACCGAATCTGAACCGGACTCGACACTCCGAATCGTCCGTTCAGAGACACCGACGCGCTCGCCCAATTGGCGTTGCGTCAGTGCACGTGAAATCCGGGTCTCACGCACGGCACCGCCAAGTTGAGCCAGTTCACGTTGAACGGCACGAGGTAGTGCTTTGTTGATTTCGGACACACGGGGCATAACGGCACTATTATTCGCTTAATGATGATTAATTTGACATATAGTGCCGACGTCTTCAATGCGACCGCCTTCTTCCGTGCAAAGGTTCGACAAAGTGAAGCGCTGTAACGCGACAAGACACCGCCCAAACGAAATCGGGCGCCGCAGCGCCCGATGTGATTATGACATTGTCCTGTCTTGCTTACGCGTCTTCCGACTCCGCCGCGGCAGGACGGTCGACCAGTTCGACATACGCCATCGGCGCATTGTCGCCCGGCCGGAAGCCACACTTGAGGATGCGGATGTAGCCACCCGGGCGCTCCTTGTAGCGCGGACCGAGATCGGTGAACAGCTTGCCGACCATTTTCTTGTCACGCAGACGGTCGAAGGTGATCCGGCGGTTGTGCACGGAATCGTCCTTCGCCCGCGTGATCAGCGGCTCGGCGAAGCGGCGCAGTTCCTTGGCCTTGGGCAAGGTGGTGCGAATCATTTCATGCTCGAACAGCGAGTTCGCCAGGTTCTGCATCATCGACTTGCGATGACCCTGCTCGCGTCCAAAGTTGGTTCCAGCGTTACGATGCCGCATGGCTCAATCTCCAGTCCCGGCCGTGATCAGGCCGATTCGCCGGCGCCCACTTTGGGCGGGGTCCAGCTATCCAGTTCCATACCCAGACCGAGGCCGTGGCTTTCCAGCACTTCCTTGATCTCGTTCAGTGACTTCTTGCCGAGGTTCGGCGTCTTCATCAGTTCGGTTTCCGTGCGCTGCACGAGGTCGCCGATGAAGTACACGTTCTCCGCCTTCAGACAGTTCGCCGAGCGGACGGTCAGGTCCAGCTCGTCGATCGGCTTGAGCAGCATCGGGTTGATGACCTCGGTCGGCTCCTCGACGGTGGCCGCGGCTTCGGCGTCCAGGTCGACGAACACGGCCAGCTGATCGCGCAGGATCTGCGCAGCGGTCTGTACGGCATCGCCGGCATCAACGCTGCCGTTGGTGTCGATATCCAGGATCAGCTTGTCCAGATCGGTGCGCTGTTCAACGCGAGCGCGCTCGACGGCGTAGCTGACGCGACGCACCGGCGAGAACGAAGCGTCGAGACGCAAGCGACCCACGCCGGAGCCTTCCTCTTCGCTGACCTTGGCCACGCTGGCAGCCGGCTGATAGCCGCGGCCGGATGCGATCTTCAGCACCATCGACAGCTTGCCGCCGGTCAGGTGCGCAATCACGTGATCCGGGTTGACGATCTCGACATCGTGGTCGATGACGATGTCACCCGCGGTCACCACGCCTTCGCCGTCCTTGGACAGGCGCAGCTCAGCGGTTTCGCGCGCGTTCAGGCGAACCGCGACACCCTTGAGGTTGAGCAGGATGTCCATGACATCTTCCTGCACGCCTTCAATGGTCGTGTACTCGTGCAGCACGCCCTCGATCTCGGCCTCGACGATCGCGGCACCCGGGATCGAAGACAGCAGAATGCGGCGCAGCGCGTTGCCCAGCGTGTGGCCGTAGCCGCGTTCCAGCGGTTCGATGGCAACACGGGCTCGGGTGGCGGAAACCTGGTCGACGTCAACGCGCCGCGGCTTCAGCAAGTCTTTTGAGGGACCGGTCATAGGTAACGTACCTCACAAACTGAATTGCAAAGTCGGGCACGAGGGCCCGACTCGATGGGATCCGGCGCCGCCCACGCGACGCCATCACCAGAATGCTTACTTCGAGTAAAGCTCGACGACGAGATTCTCGTTGATGTCCGGGAGAATCTGGTCGCGATCCGGACGTGTCTTGAACGTCCCGGTCAGCTTCTTCTCGTCCACTTCCATCCACTCCGGGAAGCCCAGCTGAGAAGCCACTTCCAGGGCAGCCTGGATGCGCGTCTGCTTCCGGGCCTTCTCGCGGATTTCAACCACGTCACCCGGGGCGACCTGGTAGGACGGAATGTTGACCACCTGGCCGTTGACCACGATGGACTTGTGGTTCACCAGCTGACGGGCCTCCGAACGCGTGGAGCCGAAGCCCATGCGGTAGACGACGTTGTCCAGCCGGCATTCCAGCATCTGCAGCAGCAACAGGCCTGTGGAGCCCTTCTGCAGAGCGGCTTTCTTGTAGTAGTTGCGGAACTGGCGCTCGAGCACGCCGTACATGTGCTTGAGCTTCTGCTTTTCGTGCAGCTGCAGCGCATAGTCCGACAACCGCTGACGGCGGCTGCCATGCATGCCCGGCGGCGTGTCGATACGGCACTTCGTCTCGATCGAACGACCGCGGCCCTTCAGGAACAGATCGGTGCCCGAACGGCGCGACTGCTTGCACTTGGGTCCTGTGTACTTCGCCATGACTTAAACCCGACGCTTTTTCGGAGGACGGCAGCCGTTATGCGGAATCGGCGTGACGTCAGCAATGTTCGTGATACGGAAGCCCACGTTGTTCAGTGCGCGAACGGCGGACTCGCGGCCCGGGCCCGGGCCCTTGACGCGAACCTCGAGGTTCTTCACACCATGTTCGGCAGCCGCGTTGCCGGCCTTCTCGGCAGCAATCTGCGCCGCGAACGGCGTGGACTTGCGGGAGCCCTTGAAGCCGCTGCCGCCGGCCGTCGCCCAGGACAACGCATTGCCCTGACGATCGGTGATCGTGATGATGGTGTTGTTGAACGTTGCGTGGACGTGCGCGATGCCGTCCGCAATGTTCTTCTTGACCCGCTTACGCGGACGCGCTTGAGCCTTGGCCATGAAACTTAAACCTACTTACGAATCGGACGACGCGGGCCCTTGCGGGTCCGGGCGTTGGTACGAGTGCGCTGACCGCGAACCGGCAGACCGCGGCGGTGACGAATGCCGCGGTAGCAACCCAGGTCCATCAGTCGCTTGATGTTCATGCTGACCTCACGACGGAGGTCACCTTCGACGACGTACTTCGCCACGGCCGTGCGCAGTCCTTCGACTTCCGGCTCGGCCAGCTCCTTCACCTTGACGTCCGGTGCCACGCCGGCTTCGTCACAGATCGCCTTGGCGCGGGTCGGGCCGATGCCATAAATCGACTGCAGCGCGATAACCGCATGCTTGTTGGCTGGTACGTTGACGCCTGCAATACGCGCCATGCTCTAACTCCTGTGAACTGCCTGCGCGGCCCGAAAAAGGCGCGCGAATTTACCTGAAAAATACTGTGTTTTCAAGACACGGCATCACGCCGTGTCTTCTGCCACTAACCCTGACGCTGCTTGTGCCGCGGGTCGGTGCAAATCACGCGCACGGTGCCGTGCCGACGAATGATCTTGCAGTTGCGGCAGATCTTCTTCACAGACGCTCGAACTTTCATGCGTCGATCCTCTTGTTACCGTGTCACGCCGGCACCGCCCGGTGCCCGCAGATTCGCCTTTTTCATCAGTCCCTCGTACTGGTGGGACATCAGATGCGCCTGCAGCTGTGCCATGAAGTCCATGACCACAACCACGATGATGAGCAGGCTCGTGCCACCGAAATAGAACGGCACGTTCCACTCAAGAATCAGAAACTCCGGCAACAGGCAGACCAGCGTGATGTACGCCGCACCGGCGACGGTCAGCTTGGTCAGCACGTTGTCGATGTAGCGCGCTGTCTGCGCGCCGGGCCGAACCCCCGGGATGAATGCCCCGGATTTCTTCAGGTTGTCGGCCGTCTCCCGCGAATCGAACACCAGCGCGGTGTAGAAAAAGCAGAAGAACACGATCATCAGCGCGTACAGCAGCACGTAAAGCGGCTGGCCCGGAGACAGCGCGTTCGCGATCGACTGCAGGAAGCCGGGACCACCCTCGCCGAAGAAGCGGACGATCGACGCCGGAAACAGGATGATCGACGACGCGAAGATCGGCGGAATCACCCCACTCATGTTCAGCTTCAGCGGCAGATGCTGGGTCTGCGCCGCGAACAGCTTGCGCCCCTGCTGGCGCCGCGCGTGATGCACCGGAATGCGCCGCTGCGCCCGCTCGACGAACACCACGAACCAGGTCACACCGACCGCCAGGACGAACAGCAACACCACCTGCCAGGACGCCATGGACCCTTCGCTGACCAGCTGCGCGGTGGCACCCAGAGCGGTCGGCAGACCGGCGATGATGCTCGCGAAAATGATCATCGAGATTCCGTTGCCGATCCCGCGCTCGGTGACCTGCTCGCCGAGCCACATCAGGAAGATGGTTCCGGTGACCAACGACACTGCCGCGGTAAAGATGAACGGAATGCCCGGATTGATCGCCACGCCGCTGTTCTGCAATGCGAACGCCGCGCCGATGGACTGGAACGTTGCCAGCGCGAGCGTGCCGTAGCGCGTGTACTGCGTGATCTTGCGACGACCCGCCTCGCCTTCCTTCTTCAGCTCCTTGAGCGGTTCATACACCGCCGTCATGAGCTGAATGATGATGCTCGCGGAGATGTACGGCATGATGCCGAGCGCGAAGATGCTCAGACGTTCCAGCGCCCCGCCCGAGAACATGTTGAACATGTCCAGGATGGTGCCGCGCTGTGCCTCGAACAACGCGGCCAGCTGCTGCGGATCAATGCCCGGCACCGGAATGAATGATCCGATGCGGTACACGATCAGCGCACCGAGCAGGAACAGCAGGCGGCTGCGAACCTCTCCCAGCTTGGAGATGTCCGGCATCATGCGACCTGCCACTGGATTGGCACCCTGTCGAGCCATTATTCGTTTCCGACGCTGCCGCCAGCCGCTTCGATCGCCTTCGCCGCGCCCGCGGTCACCCGCAGACCAACGACCTTCACCGCACGCGTGATCTCGCCCGATCCGATGATCTTGCAATCCACGACGTTGCCGGTCAGCAGACCCGCGCCCTTGAGCGCGGCCAGGTCGACCGTGTCCAGGCCGGACTTGTCCAGCGTGTCCAGACGCAGTTCAGCCACCAGCGGACCGGTGCGCGAACGGAACCCGCGCTTCGGCAAACGCCGCTGCAAAGGCATCTGCCCGCCCTCGAATCCCGGCTTCGGCATGCCGCCGCTGCGCGACTTCTGACCCTTGACGCCGCGGCCGCAGGTCTTGCCATTGCCTGAGGCATGGCCGCGACCCACACGGTTGCGCAGTTTCTTCGAGCCCTTAGCGGGCTTCAGTGAATTCAGCTGCATTGCTTAACCCTCGACCGCTTCTTCAACGCGAAGCAGATAGTCGATCTTGCGAACCATGCCCATGTTCTCGGGCGTCGTGATGACGTCCACGGT
>CALBOV010000193.1 GCA_937896565.1 uncultured Salinisphaerales bacterium | reverse complement strand
CTACGCAGCATCAACGCGCGTATCGAACGCTGGGTGCTGGCCCGCGTCCGGCGACTGCCCGGACCCGTCGCGATCCGCCGACAACGAATCTACATTCTGCCCACCCGCCAGGGCACGGTGTTCGCGGTCATGACCTTCGCGCTGCTGCTGGGGTCGATGAACTATTCCAACAGCTTGGGCTTCGCGCTGACTTTCCTGCTCGCCGGACTGGGTCTGGTCACCATGCATCACACTCACGGCAACCTCGTGAATCTGCAGGTGGCCGCACGCGGCAGCGTGCCGGTATTCGCGGGCGAGACGCTGCGTTTCTCGGTCGGGCTGATCAACCCGAGCCGGCGTGACCGGCACGTGATCACCCTGACCCTGCAACAGGGCGACTGGGGCGACCACTGGGCGGACGTGCCCGCGGAAAGCGAAGTGACGACGGGACTGGACGTGAAGACGACGCGCCGGGGCCGCGTCCCCGCGCCGCGCTTCGCGGTATCGTCGCGTTTTCCCCTCGGTCTGTTCTACGCCTGGACCTGGATCGAGTTGGACCAGAGCGGCATCGCCTATCCCAGTCCCGCGGGCATCACCCTGCCCGATGCGCTGGACGGTGACGAAGGCGCCGAAACGATGGCTTCGCAGCCCGGCAGCGACGATTTCGCCGGCGTGCGCGACTACCACCGCGGCGACTCGCTGAGCTCCATCCACTGGAAGGTCAGCGCCCGCAGCGGTGAACTGGTGGTCAAGCAGTTCGCGCAGGCGCGGAGCAACGAGATCGTGCTGAATTTCGACCGGCTCACCGACCCGGACCCGGAGCGGCGTCTGTCACAGCTCGCCCGCTGGGTGCTGGACGCCGCCGAACGCGGTCTGAGCTGGTCGCTGGTACTGCCCGACCAGCAGATTCCCGCGGATACCGGAGCGGAGCACTGCGCCCGCTGCCTCACCGCGCTCGCCCTGTTCGCGCCAACCCGGACATGATGCCGCCGGTCTCCCAGCGCTGCCTGCCTCGCCTGCTCGTCGTGCTCGCGATCGTGATCCTGCCGCATGCCCGCAATCTGCCGTTGTGGATCCCCGCATTCGCACTGGGCATGATGCTCTGGCGCCTTGGGGTCGCACGGCGTGGCTGGCGCATGCCCGGCATGCTGATTCGCGGCGGACTGGCCGCGATGGCCTTCGCGGCCGTGCTGGCCACGTTCGGCTCCATCAACGGCCAGACCCCCGGCGCCGCGCTGCTGGTCCTGATGGCCGCGCTCAAGCTCACCGAAACACGCACGCTGCGGGACTACACGATCCTCGCGTTTCTCGGGTATTTCCTGCTCGGTACTCATTTCCTGTTCGACCAGAGCATCCCGATGATCCTGTTCCTGCTGGTCTGCGGGGTGCTGATCACCGCGGTGCTGGTGGACATCAATCATCCGGACGGCAGCCTGTCCACCCGGACCAGCCTGCGCACCGGCGCGATCCTGATCGCCCAGGCGCTGCCGCTGATGCTGGTGCTCTTCGTGCTCTTTCCGCGCATCCCCGGCCCGTTGTGGGGTCTGCCGTCGGACTCCGGCGCGAACGCGGTCACCGGGCTCGGCGAGAACATGTCGCCAGGAGACATCTCCCAGCTGTCCCGATCCGACGAAGTGGCGTTTCGCGTCCGCTTCGACGGCCCGGTACCGCCACGGCACCAGCGCTACTGGCGTGGCCCCGTGCTGTGGACCTTCGACGGGCGCACCTGGGAACCGGGATTCCGGTCGGGCAGCCTGCAGGCCGGGACGCTGACCGACGCGGAACAGACCGTCCGCTACGAGGTGACGCTGGAAGCCCATCGTCATCACTGGATGCTTGCGCTGGACATGCCCGTCAGCACCCCACCGGATGCGCGCATGACGCCCAACCGGCAACTCGTCGCGCGCAAGCCCATCCGAGAGCGCATGCTCTACTCGGTGGAATCCGCGCTGGACTACAAGCTCGACCCGGCGCTGGAAGGCTGGCCACGCCGACTCGCCTTGCGTCTGCCGGTCGAGGGCAACGAGCGGACACGCGAGCTCGCGGCCCGCTGGCGAAACGAGGAGACGGACGACCGCGCGCTGGTCGATCGCGCCCTGCGCATGTTCCGCGAACAGCCCTTCGTCTACACCTTGCGGCCGCCTCTGCTCGGCGAGAACAGCGTCGATCAGTTCCTGTTCAGCACCCGCCGAGGCTTCTGCGAACACTACGCCAGTGCCTTCGCCGTGCTGATGCGCGCGGCCGGCGTGCCGGCGCGTGTAGTCGCCGGCTATCAGGGCGGTGAAATGAACGACAACGGGCAATACATGATCGTCCGCCAGTCCGATGCGCACGCCTGGGCCGAGGTCTGGCTCGAGGGCGCCGGCTGGACCCGCATCGACCCGACCGCCGCTGTCGCGCCCGATCGCGTGGAGGTTGGCCTGGGAGCCGCGCTACCCGCCGGCGAGCCGGTGCCGTTCCTGGCCCGTCGAACCGGGTCCGTCATCGAGGCCATGCGCCTGCGCTGGGATTCGATCAACGCGCAGTGGAACTACTGGGTCCTGGCCTACGGCCCCGAATTGCAGCGCTCAGTGCTGTCGCGGATCGGCCTGCCCGACTGGCGCAGCATGATCCTGGCACTGACCGGGCTGATCACCCTGATGCTGACCAGCCTGGGTGCCTGGCTGTTGTGGCAGTCACGCAGCGCTGCGACGGTGGACGACGCCCGCCGCATCTGGAACCGCGCGACCCGGCGGCTGAACCGGCTGGGGCTGGCGCCCCTGCCGCACGAAGGCCCGCGCGACTACTGCGAGCGAGCGGCCCGCCAGTCTCCCGACCTGGCGCTCAGGCTGCACGCCCTGGCCGACGCCTATATCGCGGTGCGCTACGCCGACAGCGCGGAACTGGACAGGCTGCGCGAGGCCGAAAGGAATTTGCGGCGCCGATGAACCCCCGTCAGGAGTAAAAGGCCCAGCCAGCCGGCCAACCCGACAACACCAAAGCCGCCCGAACCACCGCCGTCCCCACCGGCCACGGGCGTGGGCACCGCGAGCCCGTCACCGATCAGGCGGAAAGCGGGACTCGCCCCGCCCTGATCGGTGTCCCGGCCGTCCTCATCCTCGTAAGCCGACCAGGCGCCATTGGTCCAGGTCGCGACGGTGCTGGGATTGGCGTCCAGCCGCTGGCCCGACAGGTCCTGCGCGTCGATCACCAGATCCAGGCGGCTGGCCGTGGCCAGCTCCGAGCCGCTGGTGACGGACAGCGCGATGTTCAACGTGTCACCCGTGTAGCGGGTCGAGTCGGTCGAATCGGACCATTGCATCGCGCTGGCGGGCGGAGCGAATTCGAAGGCCTGCCCGTCAGCGTCCAGCCCGACGAAGCGAACATCCGGCAGCGGCGGCCCCGACTGCCCGCGATACTGCACCACCGTCGAGCCGGACAGGAGCCGCATCGGCCGATCGAACCGGATGCGCAGTTCCAGCTCACCCGTCGGCAGGCCGGATAAACGCGTCGACGTCTCGGCCCGGCCCTCCGCGCCCTCGGGCTGCCAGGCGCCGTCATAAACGATCGCGCCCGCGCCGCTGCGCAGCGTTGCCGCCAGCGCCACCGGTGGTCCGGACTGCCGGTACGCACCCAGCAGCAGCGCGTCGGTCAGCTCCTCCCGAACCCGAGCAATTTCCGCCTCCGGCAGGATGAAGCCGTCATGCGTCACCCCGATCGAACCGTAGTAGTCAGCATGCGATCCGTTCGGTCCCGGCTCGATCTCCAGCGTGTATGACGGCACCTGGTAGGTGTAGGCAAAGTACTCGTCCAGCGCGCCGATGCCGACGCCGGCCGGCGTCGGGTCGTAGTCGTACCCGCTGGTGGCCGCGCGGATGGTGTTGGCCAGCTCGCGGGCGATCGCATCGCGTCGCGTATTGCCGGTATCCGCGGCGAAGAACACGCGCGAGAAGGAATGGATGTCGACGAAAAATCGCAGTCGGTCGGCGTCGACCAGCTCGGCGGCGGCCTGAATCGCCTGCGTCTCCGGTTCGCTGGCCGGCCCCGCGCCGTGATAGACCAGTGACGCGCTGTTGCCACTGGACCGCGAACTCGTTGCCCAGAACGGATTGCTGTTCCGGTTCACGTCCACGCCCCGCATCCCGTCGCTCTCGGTCGTCAGATCGGTATCGACGCCGCGCATGTTCTTGCGGCGCATGCGACCGTCGCGCGGCCAGTTCGACGGGTCACCACTGAAGGTCGTCCTCAGCACCTGGGTCGGCGTGCGTTGCGTCTGCACAAACCCGTCCACGTTCAGCACCGGGACGATGGTGATCTCCACCTGATCGACCAGAAACTCGATGAAGCCGCCGTCCTCCGCGCCCGCCGCGAGCGCCTCCAGCACGGCGGTGGAGACTTCCGGACTCGCCCACTCCCGGGCGTGAATCCCGCCGTTGAACAGCACCACGCCTTCCGAGCCGCTGCCGTCGGCCAGCCGGGCGTCGGCGTCGCCGACCACATAAGCCCAGATGGGGCGGCCTTCCAGCGTCGTGCCGACACGCACCTCGCGGATGACGGGGCTGCCCGCCAGGTCACGGTGTCGGGCCTGCAGGCTGCTGTAGTCGCGGAAGCCGTCAACGGGTACGACGCTGCCCACCGGTTCGGGCACCGGGTAGCCCAGCGCGATCTCGTTGGACCCAGCATTGGATTCCACGTAGGTCTGAACCGTTGCGGCGGCCGGTCCCGCCACCACCGCGGCCAGCAGCGCAACTAGTCGCCAAGCCATGCCAGCACCTCCATGCTGAGCGGATCCGACGACGGCCGTTCACGGGCCCAGGCCCGCAGGAATGCCTGTTCATCCCGCTGGGCCAGCACGATCAGCATGCGGCGCAACAGGCGATCCGAGGTCGTCCGCGCATCGGCCGTCACCTGCCGCCGAATCCACGTCCGTCCGGCCACCGACCGGCTCAGGGCGTGCAGGGCATCCAGCCCCAGATGCGGATGCGCGACCCAGCGCCGCAACTCGCGCAGCGATGCATCGCCCGGCACGTCAGCTAGCGCCGCCAGCCAGGCCGGCGCGAGCTCGGCCCGGGCGTCCGCAGCCGCGGCGAGCTGGGCGAAGACGGCGCCATCACCCGTCGCCAACAGTTTCGTGAATGCCCGCACGCGCCGATGAGCGCTGGGCATCGCATCGGATCGGGATTCCATCTCCAACCACAGGCCGACACGCTCGACTGACGGCACCAGCGCCGCCCAGCGCAACGCCCAGGCCGCCGGCACCGGAACATCGCCTGGCCTGAGCGCCAGCAGCGCATCCAGCGTGGCGTCATCCAGGCGTGCCAGGGTCTCGGCGGTCAACATCACGTTGTCGGGCCAGACGCCCGCACGCACCGCATCACCCAGTTTTCTGACGGACTCGCGCGCGGCCCAGGTGCGCAGCGTCGCCCGTGCCGCGTGGGCCGCGGGAAACGCCGGAACCTGCACACCGCGACCGGCGTCGGGCAACGTTTCGGTGGCCAACACCGACCACTGCGCGACGCTGTTCAGCCAGCGGCGTCCCGATTCGCGCATCGGCGCCTCAACCAGCCCGCGGGCCAGCCGGTAGGCCGCCAGTTCCTGCGCCGCATCGGCTGGCGCGGATGCAGTCGGAAAACGAGCGACCTGCTCGTAAACGGCATCCCAGGATCGAGCCTGGACCAGGCGATCAATCAACTCGATTTCAGGCGCGGCGTGCAGCGCACGACTCTGCTGCGCCGTCAGCGACGCGCCGGCGGTCAGCACCGGCGCCAGGCAGAGCACCAGCGCCACGGCCGATCGACCCAAGCGTTGCCCCACTGTCTGTGTCATCTCGCCTCCTCCGGCCCGCGCACGCGAGCCAGACACACCATACCGCCGATGAACAGCACCAGGATGGACAGGATCGACAGACGGGAACTGCCGGTCACCACCGCGGACACCCCGACCAATACCGGCCCGAGCACGGCCGCGAACTTGCCCATCATGTTGTAGAAGCCGAAGAACTCGCCCGCGTGCTGCGCCGGAATCAACAGGGAAAAGTACGAGCGCGACAGCGCCTGCACCGCGCCCTGGACCAGGCCGATCACCGCCGCCATGACGTAGAACTGCATCTCGTTCTGCAGGAAGTAACCCCACAACGTCACGCCCACGTAGACGATGATGCCGACGAACAGCGCCTGCCGCGTGCCCACCCGATCCGCCAGACGAGCCATCACCAGCGTGGCGGGAAAGCCGACGAACTGGGTGATGACCAGCGCCTGAATCAGCGCGCTGGACTCGAAGCCGAGCTTGGCGCCGTAGTCCACGGCCATTCGCGCGATGGTGTGGACACCGTCGATGTACAACCAGTAGGCGATCAGGAAGGTCCAGACCTGGGGATAGCTGCGAACCCGGCGCAAGGTCCGGACCAATTCCCGCATGCCGGCGGAGGCGGCGGCCATCAGCGGCACGGACGCGGTGGGCTTCGGCTCATGCACACGTCGGAACAGCGGCACCGAAAAGACAATCCACCACACGGCCACGGAAGCGAAGGCGACACGCACGGCGGCGGTCGCGTCGGGCAAGCCGAACCAGTCCGGATGCAGCGTCATCAGCACATGCAGCACCAGCAGCAGACCTCCGCCCAGATAACCCAGCGCATAGCCCAGCGCGGATACCCGGTGCCGCGACTGCGGCGGACAGACATGGACGATCAGCGCGTCGTAGAACGAGATACCCAGCGCGAATCCCACCTGGGCGACGACGAACGCGGTCATCGCCCACCCCCAGGCTCCGGGGCCAATCCAGCAAAGCGCCGCCGTGCCGACCACGCCCAGCGCGGTCATCACCGCCAGCATCGATTTCTTCAGACCACCCTGATCGGCGACGGCGCCGAGCGCGGGCGACAGGAGCGCAACGATCAGACTGGCGATGGAGCTGCCGATGCCCAGCCAGAACGTGCTTTGCTGGCCGGTTAGCGATTCACCCCAGTAGCGGGCGAAGAACACCGGAAAGAATGCGACCAGCACCGAGGTCGCGAAGGCCGAATTGGCCCAGTCGTAAAGCGCCCAGGCCCAGACGCCACGTGCGGGACGGACTACGGTGTCCATTGCAGGATGCGCGCCGGCGCGGCCGGTGCCTCGTCACCGAGCAGTTCACCGCCGGCTCGCAGCGACGGCCAGTGCGAGTTGGCCACGAACAGGAAGCGGTCACCGGCCCAGGTTCCCAGCGTCGGATCGGCGAATTCGGGCAGCGCCGCGAGGCGCACGGTCACATCGACAACCCGCGTGGCCGCCGCGTCGATCGCGATCTCGATGACGCGAACCGGCTGCATGCCGTTCTGGATGGCGAGCAGGCGGCCATTGCCCAGCACCAGGCCATCGATGCCCAGCAAGGCCGTGCCTGGCGGAACCCGCAGCGGCTGCACCCGCCCATCCGCCAGCGAGACCCGGAGCAGGCCCAGCGCGTAGTCGGCCACCAGCAGCGTGTCCTCATCCCACTGCACCAGCCCTTGCGGAGACGCCAGCACTCCGGCGGGAATCCACACCTCGAACCGGTCATCGCGCAGACGCCAGAGCTCGCCGGTCACCGCGTCGGAGACGACGACCTCGCCGCTGGACAGCAGCACCAGATCGCCGAAGGCGTGGTCGCCAGTGTCGACATCGAACCGCGAACGCAACGCGCCGGTGTCCGGATCGATGGCCAGCAACGCGGCATGCCCTTGCTCTCCATCACCCAGGTCGGGCGTTTCGTTCAGGGCCGAGGTCACCGCCCACAACAGGCGCCGCCGCGAATCCAGCGCCAGACCCTGCACGCTCCAGAGCTCGGCATCGGGCATCCAGTCGGTCAGCCGCCCCTGTTCGACCCGGCGAATGCCCCGGTCGCGCACGAAGCTGACGAACAGCGCCTCTCCATCGACGTCCCAGGCCACGCCCTCCGGCACCCCGCCCGGAATCGGCAACTCGGCGGCGAGCGATGCATCGCCGACGGAATCCAGATGACCGGCCAGCGCGTCGAGCCGCGGCATGATGCCGGGCAACGCCCGGAGTGCCTCGGCATCCGGCCTTGCTCGCAGATCAACCCCGAACCCCATGCGATCGAGCACGTCCAGCGCGGCGCGGGCGTTCTCCGCGTCACCGGTTCTCGCCGCGGCATCGGCCAGCGCGAGCCACAACCCCGGATACTGCGGTCGCTTGTCCACCGCCCAGTCCAGCAGCAACCGGGCCTCACGCCAGCGCTCGTCACGGATCATCCGGCTGGCGTCCCGGGTCAGGCGCCGCCCTTCTTCCAGATTCTGCATCCAGACGGGCGGCTCGGCATGAGCGATCGAGGCGACAGCCGCACTCAGCGCCAGTGCCGAGAGCACCGCCTTCACGCGAAGACCAGGCCCAGCCCGGCGGCCAGCAGCACGAGCTGCACCGCGATCGCGAATCCGTGTTCGGATGCGTGGTGATGAAGCCAGTCTCCGGCCCACAGGCCGACCGGCACCAGCAGCAGCAGCCAGCCGGCGCGCAATGCCATGTCGGCCGTCCAGAAACCACCCAGCAGGTAGGCCACCGACAGCCCGAGGTTCAAGGTGAACCAGATCGTCATCAGACTCGCACGAAAGGTGCTGCGGGAGATCCGGACACGGCTCAGCGCATGCACGAGCAAGGGGCCGCCCGAGGCGTAGAGGCCCTGGACCACTCCGGCCAGCAGCACCCAGAACTTCGCCGGCTGCGCGGAACCGTCGGCACGGCCACCGGCACGACCGGACAATCGGATCAGTTCCCGACTCGCGAGGATGACGACCAGCACGCCGAACGCACGCTTGAGCACGTCACCGGACAGCACGAACGCAAGAGCCAGACCTCCGGCGAAACCCACGGCCATCACCGGCAGGATGCGACGCAGCAGCAGATCCCAGTCGATATCCGCCCGGTTGCGGGCGGCAACCCACGCCGACATCGGCAAATTGAGCGCCACGACGATGGGCAACCACGCCTTGATCGGCAGGAACAGGGCGCCGAGCGTGACCGCCACGACGTTGAAACCGAAGCCCGTCATGGTCTGGATGATCAGGCCGGCCAGCACGATTACCGCGAGTGTCGCGTCCAATCCGCTCACTGCACTGCCTGCGTCGCCGGGAACCCCATGCTGCCGATCCTAACCGAAGACCACCACGGCGGGATGTGATGTAAGATACGCGGCCCGCTGGGCCAGTGGCGGAACTGGTAGACGCGCAGCACTCAAAATGCTGTTCCTTCGGGAGTGTGAGTTCGATTCTCACCTGGCCCACCATCCCGGGATTTCACCGCCCCGATCGCCGTCGTCCATGGCGCAGGCCACGATCCTGCCGCTCACCCCTTTCGACGACCGGCTTTAGCAGAACGTCATAGACCTGTCACGCGTTTTGATATACCGTCTCGCGCCCGTCGCGTCATTCGAACGGCTCGGGGCCGTTGAACGGGCGCGGTTTGTGTGACTTTACAGTGGGTTAGAAAATTCATGGCCAACGCAAAGAAGAAAACCGCCCCGCGGGCAGACGCGGCTGCTCCCAAAAGCGCCAACGATGATCTGCTCACCGAGGAGCAGATTCGCGCCATGTCCGAAGACGAGTACATGAACGAGGCGCAGCTGGCCTTTTTCAAGCAGCGCCTGCTGGAACAGCGCGGTGAAGTCCTTGCCCGCGAACGGGAGATCCGGGAACGCCTGAACCATCGCGAATCGGCCGCCGACCCGGTGGATCGCGCCGCGACCGAAGAGGAGCGCTGGCTGGATCTGCGCCTGCGGGATCGTGAGAGCAAGCTGCTGCGCAAGATCGAGTCGGCGCTGGAGAGCATCCGCAACAAGGAATACGGCTATTGCGAACAGACCGGCGAGCCGATCGGCATCCCGCGTCTGCTGGCCCGGCCGACCGCCACTCTTTGCATCGATGCCAAGGACACGTCCGAGCAGATCCAGGCGCAGTATCGCGACTGATCGCGCACGACACGCAACAAAAAAGCGGGCTTGAAGCCCGCTTTTTTGTTGGCGCCAAGGGCCTTGTTCAGTCGTCGTTGCCGAACAGCACCTTCAGACCCAGGTTGTAACCGTCCACGCGATCATCGTCGCCGCGGTAATAGACCATGAAACCGCCGCTGAGCGAGATCAGCTTGGAACCTTCGTCGTTGAAGATGCGCAGCGGGTAGAGATTGAGGTTCAGACCATAGGCGCGATCGCCTTCCTCGTCGGTCCCCTCGAACTCGACCTGGCCGTATCCCAGCGGCACTTCCAGTTGCAGGAAATCGGTCAGGTAGGCACTGGGCACCAGATAAACGCCCAGGTAGCTCTCCAGCGCGACCTGCGGCGGGCTGGTCGTCAGATCGGTGTCGTCCCCTTCGAAACCGTACTGAACCTCCAGCGCGAGGTTCTCGTTGATCGCGAGCCCCCCACGCAACCGGATCATCGAGGATTCAGCCTCCCCGCGCACGGTCTGCGGCGTCGCCGGATCCCCGTCCGCGCCGATATTCTCGATCGAGACGATATCCAGCTCGGCCAGATCCGCCCCGAAATAGAAATGCAGATCCTCGATGGCGGATGCCGTCCCCGTTGCCAGCAGGCCTGCTGTCAACACCAAAAACTTCTTCATCGGTCTCCCCCAATGATGCCTGTCCAAAATAGGCCACTGCATCGCGATCTGCTGTAATTTATGCCGCAATGCGCACGCCTTCCATGAGTGTCGATCATCGCCCATTCCGGGCTCTGTTTCTACCCCGGCCGCGGGAGCCACGCGCCGTGACCACGCGTCGCTGGCGCGGATCGCGAGCTGGAATCCTGGCGCTGAGCGGACTCGCCTTCCTGCTTCCGCTCTCGGCCGCCGCCACGGTCCATACCCAGCAGGTCGACACGATCCGGACGGTTCGTTTCAGCCCCGAGTCGGACACCAGGGCTCAGCGGGCCATGCAACCCTTCTACGGCATGCCGCTGACACCGATGGTGCGCCGGACCGCAAGGCAGCGCTTGATGGCGGTGCTGGCCTCCGAGCAGGGCGAGTGGACGGTGGACACGAGCGGCGCGCTGGACGAGAACGGCGTCTGGGTCGTCGCACTGGCGCCCCCGGCCGCATCCGCCCTGCCGCG
>CALBOV010000192.1 GCA_937896565.1 uncultured Salinisphaerales bacterium | reverse complement strand
TCCTGCTTGACCTGCTCGTTGGACTTGGACCGCTCGCCCCAGGGCTTCAGCACGTTGCCGGTCGTTCCCGAGTTCGGCTCGGGCCCGTACTGCGAAACGCCCAACGTCTGGAAGATGTTGGAAACCGCCTCGTTCTGGTGTGACAGCTCGGCCAGTCTGTCCGCCCACAACTGCGTCTGATCGATCGTTGCATTGGGCGCGCCGGTCGAGATCATGAACACGACGCCCTGATCCTCCTGCGGCGCGAGTTCCTTCTGCGAGGTCGTGAACAGGAAAAAGCAGGACGCGAGCACGATGGCGCCGAAGATCAGGATGACCGGGACCGTATTCAGCGCGCTGTGCAGGCGCCGCTCGTAACCGTTCTCCCATTTCTCGAACTGCCGCTCCAGAAATGCCGCGAACCGGCTCTGCTTGGCGTCTTCACTGGATTGCAGCAGCTTCGAGCACATCATCGGCGACAGCGTCAGCGCGACCACGCCCGAGATCAGCACCGCGCCGGCCAGCGTGAACGCGAACTCGATGAACAGGGTTCCTGTCAGCCCGCCCAGCAGGCCGATGGGCGCATACACCGCCACCAGCGTGATGGTCATCGCGACAACAGGCGCGGCGAGCTCGCGCGCGCCCTTGAGCGACGCATCCAACGGCGTCATCCCCTCCTCGATGTGCCGATGGATGTTCTCGACGATGATGATCGCGTCATCCACCACCATGCCAATGGCGAGCACCAGCGCCAGCAGCGTGAGCAGATTCAGCGAGAAGCCGAGCATCAGCATGACGAAGCCCGCGCCGAGCAGCGACAGCGGAACCGCGACGGCCGGAATGATGACGCTGCGCACACTGCCCAGGAACAGGAAAATAACGATGATGACGATGATCATCGCCTCGATCAGCGTCGCCTGAACCTCGGAGATCGCGTCGTCGATGTACCGCGTGGCGTCGTAGAGGATTTCGGAGTTCAGTCCCTCGGGCAGCTGTTCGACGATGCCCGGATACGCATCCCGGACACCGGCGATGACATCCAGCACGTTGGCGCCCGGCACGACATTGATGCCGAAGAAGGTCGCGCTCTGCCCGTCCGCCTTCACCTCGATATCGTAGGTCTCCGCCCCCAGCGACACGGTGGCGACGTCCTCCAGACGAATCAGGGTATCGCCGTCATCGCGGATCACCAGATTCTTGAACTCGTCTTCCGATTGCAGATCGGTGCCCGCGGACAGATCCACGGAAATCATCGACCCCTTGGTCTGACCGACGGCCGACAGCACATTGTTGGTCGCCAGAGCCTCGCGCACTTCCGAGGGCGTGACGCCCAGGCCGGCCATGCGTTCCGGCTGCATCCAGATGCGCATCGCGAAGGTCTTGGCGCCAAGCAGCTCGGCCTTCTGCACGCCCTGCACCGCCTGCAGCTTCGGCTGCACGACCCGCGACAGATAGTCGGTGATCTGATTGCTGGTCAGCACATCCGAGGAGAACGAGATGTACATCGACGCGAAATTGCTGCCCAGCGCCAGATCGATGGTCGGCGCCTCGGATTCCTCCGGCAGTTCCGAACGCACCTTGTTCACCTTGGAGGTGATCTGGGTCAGCGCCTCGTAGGGGTCGTAGTTCAGAACCAGCGTCGCCTGGATCGTGGAGAGCCCCTGCGCGCTGTAGGAACGCAGGTAATCGATGCCGTCGGCGCCGGCGATCTCCCGCTCCAGCGGTGTGGTGATGAAGCCCTGGACCAGTTCGGCGTTCGCCCCCACGTAAGCGGTCGTGACGCTGATGACGGCGTTCTCGGCCTGCGGGTACTCCTGCACGTTGATCGACTGGAAGGCACGCAGCCCCACCAGCGCGATCAGCAGGCTGATGACAGACGCCAGTACCGGCCTGCGGATGAAAATGTCCGTGAGTGCCATGTCGTACGCCTATTTGTTGACCGGTTGCGGGTTCCGTTCGTTGGCGGGCGTCACCTCGTTGTTGATCGTCAGCGGTGAACCGTCGCGCAGCTTGAGCTGCCCCGAGGTCACCACCTCATCGCCCGCCGACACGCCTTCCAGCACCGCCACCTGGTCTCCGCGTCGATCGCCGACCTTCACGAACACCCGCTTGGCGGTCTTCTTCTTGCCGTCACCCTCGGTGGAGGCCTCGCCTTCCCCGCCGTTGTCCGGGCGCGACTGACCCTCGGTGACCAGATAAACAGAGTCGCCGTAAGGGCTGTACGAGATCGCGGTGGCGGGCAGTGTCACATGCCGCTCGACCTGCGGCTGAACCACGTCCACGCGGACGAACTGGCCGGGCCGGAGTCGGCCGGCCTGGTTGTCCACCCGCGCTTCCACGGCGAAGTTGCGTGTGGCCTGATTCACGCTGGGCTCGATCGCGGTGATGTGACCGGTGAACGCCGTATCCGGCACGCTATCGACACGCAGCCTGACAATCTGTCCCGACTCGATGTCGCCGAGACGCCGCTCCGGCACGGTGAAGTCCACCAGCATCGGATCGAGCTGCTGCAGGGTCACGATTCCCTGCCCGGCCCCGACGAACTCGCCGATATCAACGCGGCGGATTCCAACCTTGCCTTCGAACGGTGCCTTGATCGCCTTCTTGGAAATCACCGCTTTCTGACTCTGGATTCGGGCCTCAAGCTGCTCCGCGTTGGCGCGCGCCGAGTCCAGATCCGCCTGGGCATTGGTCCCGCGTCGACGCAGTTCACCCTGCCGCTTGAGTTCGGCGCGGGCCAGACGCAGCTGGGCTTCCAGCGCGGCCAGTTCAGCGCGATCGGTGCTGGTATCCAGCTGCACGAGCAGGTCGCCCCGCTGGACCGACTGTCCGGAATCGAACGCGATGTTCTCGACCACCCCCGCCAGTTCGGCGGCCACGGTCACCCCGTTGACGGCGCGCAGCGTGCCCACGGTGGGAATGGTCGGTTCCCAGACGGCTTCCTCCGCGACGATGGACGACACCGTCACCGGAGGCTCCTGGCGGTTCTCGAAATAGTTGGCCATCTGCTTGTTCACAAATGCCCGCAGCCCGAAGACGATTCCGAACACGATGGCCAGACCGACCAGGACGATGAAGAGTCGCCGTTTCATTGCACGCTCCCTGAGTTTTCACCGGTGAACACGGCATCCACCTTCGGTAAGTCGGCATCCGTGACCGTTCCGGCTGCCAGTTTCAGATCGACCACCGCGACCACGTAGTCGTGGCGCGCGGCGTTGAATTCCTGCACCGCCCGCAAGGCGGCCTGTTCGGCGGCGAGCACGTCGCTAAGCGTGCGGGTCCCCACCTCGTAGCCGTCCCGCACCGCGACCAGCGCCGTGCGTGTCGACTGCACCGCCCGCTCACGCGCGGCGATCCTGCGTCTGGAGGCACGCACCGTCCGCCAGGCGGAGCGGACTTCCGCCTCGGCCAACTCCCGGGCCGCCCGCAGTTCCTCGGCGCGTTGCAGATAGGTGGCGCGCGCGGCATCCAGACGAGCCACATTCGCCCCGCCGGTGAAGATGGGCACCGTGAGGTTCAGCCCCACGCGAGCTTCCTCGGCGTCCTGACCGATCCGCGACTCGGAGGTGTCGTTGCGGCCGTAGCTGGCGGTCAGGTCGAGCTGCGGCAATCGCGAGGATTCGTTGGTGCGGATGGCGAGTTGGGCGAGCTCGGCCTGCAGGCGGGCGCCGACCACATTG
>CALBOV010000191.1 GCA_937896565.1 uncultured Salinisphaerales bacterium | reverse complement strand
CCACGCGGACGGAATACGGAATGTCAGGAGCGGACTGATGGACACAAACATGAAGGTGCTGGTGGTGGATGATTTTCCGACGATGCGGCGCATCGTGAAGAATCTGCTCCAGGACCTGGGATTTTCGAACTTCGTGGAGGCCGAGGACGGGCAGAGCGCCCTGGCGGCGCTGGGCACGAACGGCAACGGCATCGAATTCGTCGTAACCGACTGGAACATGCCGGGCATGAGCGGCATCGAGTTGCTCAAGGCGATTCGCGGCAACCCCTCGCTGTCCAGCCTGCCGGTGCTGATGGTGACCGCCGAATCGACTCGCGAGCAGATCATCGAGGCCGCCAAGGCCGGCGTGAACGGCTACATCATCAAGCCGTTCAACGCCACGACGCTGAAGGAGAAGCTCGACCGCATCTTCAACCGGGCGGCGGCGTGACCTCGCCGGCCGCTCCGGCCGGGCTCCAGGTGGAGGTGCGTGCGCTGTCCGCCGCCCTCGACGCTGGCGACATGCACGGTTTCAACGAGGTGCTGGCACGGCTCAATGGCGACCGCGCCAACCGCGTGATCGACGGCCTGCAATGCATCAGCCGCAATCTCGCCAGCGCGTTGAGTCAGCTCGCGCTGGACGAGCGGTTGGTCCAGTACGCCGGCAGCGAGATGCCGGATGCCTGCGCCAGGCTCAACCACGTGATGCAGATGACCGAGGATGCCGCCAACCGGACGCTGGACCTGGTCGAGTCGGCGCAGGCGCAGTTGCCCGAACTGTCGCATCGCTGTGGTGACGAGACCGTTGCCGACCTGCGACAGACCCTGTCGTCCATCGCCGAGGCCCAGGCCTATCAGGACCTCAGTGGTCAGGTCATCCGGCGGGTGATCGGTCTGGTCCAGGGCGTGGAACAGGCGCTGGGCGATCTGCTGGAACTGGCCGGCCTGGAACTGCCCGCCGCCAGCGACGCCGCCAACCGGCCGGACGGTCCGGCGCTGGCCGGCATCGACACCCACGGCTCGACGCAGGCTCAAGCGGATGACCTGTTGGCCGATTTAGGTCTCTAGGGGCGCATTCGCAGCGATCGACGTCCGCGCCACGGGCGCGTCGGTGGTCCGATCGGACGCAGCTCCCGGCATTTTCACCAGGGACAAGTCGTATGGATCAAGAACTGCTGGCCGATTTCCTGACCGAAGCCGGCGATATGGTCGATTCGCTGGGCGAGCAGATTGTCGCCTTCGAACAGTCGAATGCCGACCCGGATCAGCTCAACGCGCTGTTCCGCGTCTTCCATACCCTCAAGGGCAGCGCCGGATTTCTCGAGATCCAGCCCATGGTGGACCTGTGCCATGTCGCCGAGGAGGTCATGGGCGCGGTGCGCACCGGCAAGCTGGCCATCTCCGCGGAGATCGTTGACGGCATTTCGCAATCCGTCACCTGGCTGGACGCCGCGCTGGCCGAGCTGTCCAACGGAGACGCGATCACACCGGCCGATCCGGCGCTGATCGCCGTGCTGCGTGCCGCCTGCCACGGGCCGGAGGAGGGCAAGCCCGCGGATCAGGCTCCCGAACCGGCTGTCGATGTCGATGCGATCCTCGGTGACGACACCGGTGATCCGATCAGCGACGATGATTTCGAGGCGCTGCTGGATGCCTTCCATGGCCCGGCGCCAACGCCTGAGCCGGTGGCGCGGCAGGAACCGGAGCCGGCCAAGCCCGAGGTTGTTCCGGCACCTGAGCCCAAGGCGGTGACGCCGCCTGCGTCCACGGCCGCCGCACCCAAGGCCCGGGTGGAAACCTCGATCCGGGTGGACACCAATCGCCTGGACGCCGTGGTCAACCAGGTCGGTGAGTTGGTACTGGTCCGCAACCGTCTCAAGCGATTGCGCGAGACCGTGGACGATCCGCTGCTGGATCGCACGCTGGGCCACCTGGATCAGGTCACCACCGGGTTGCAGAACTCGGTGATGCTGATGCGCATGCAGCCGGTTCGAAAGGTGTTCTCCAAGATTCCGAAGATTGTTCGCGATCTGTCGCGTTCGCTGAACAAGAAGATCGAGGTGGTGCTGGAAGGCGAGGACACCGAGCTGGACCGCACCCTGGTCGAGTCCTTGTCCGAGCCGCTGGTCCATCTGGTGCGCAACGCGGTGGACCATGGCATCGAAGCCCCGGCCAAGCGGCTGGAAGGCCGCAAGCCCGAGGTGGGCCGCCTGACCCTCGCCGCGCAGCAGGTGGGTGATCACATTCACATCGAGATTCGTGATGACGGCGCGGGGATCGACCCCTCGGTGATCCGGGCCAAGGCGATCGAGAAGGGCGTTGTTGACCGTGAATCGGCCGCGCGACTGGACGCCCAGGAATGCCTGGATCTCATCTTCCGTCCCGGGTTTTCCACCCGCGACGCCGTCTCCGAGGTCTCCGGTCGCGGCGTCGGCATGGACGTGGTGCGCTCCAAGATCGTCGAACTCAACGGCAGCGTCGAGATCATGTCGGAGGTTGGCGTCGGCTCGACCTTCCTGATCCGGCTGCCGCTGACGCTGGCGATCCTGCCGGCGCTGATGGTG
>CALBOV010000190.1 GCA_937896565.1 uncultured Salinisphaerales bacterium | reverse complement strand
TGCTGCCCCTGGTGAGCAAGGCCAGGGCCATCGCCGAGGACAGCAATGGCACCTTCGATCCCGGCCTGGGCCGACTGGTGCAGGTCTGGGGCTTCGATGATGCGGAGCATTTCCGCGACTCGCCGCCACCGCCGGAGACGCTGGCCGCCGCGATGAACCAGCCGCACAGGCTCACCGAGGCGACACTGGTCGATGACGTGCTGACGGCCGACGCTCCGGGACTGAGGCTCGATCTCGGCGCCATCGCCAAGGGCGCCGCCGTGGGCGCCGCGCTGCGCTCCCTGAAGGCGGCCGGCATCGACCACGCCATGGTCAACGCCGGCGGCGACCTGCAGGTCATCGGCCATGCCAAGGGTCGTCCATGGCGCATCGCGGTCCGTCACCCGCGGCCGCCAGCGGATGCGCCGCGCCTGCTGGTCGGGCTGGAACTGCGCGACGGCGAGGCCGTGTTCACCAGCGGCGACTACGAACGCTACTTCGACTACCAGGGGCGTCGTTATCACCATCTGCTCGACCCCAGAACCGGGGAACCGGCGACCGGCGCGCAGTCCAGCACGGTGATCCACACGGACCCGGCACTGGCCGATGCGCTGGCCACGGCCCTGTTCGTCGGCGGCGTGGACCACTTTGACGTGCTGGTCGATCAGTTCGCGCTGGAATACGCCATGCTGGTCGATTCCGACGGCCGCATCCATGCCACGCCCGGCTTCATGGATCGGGCCGAGTGGCTGTCGGAAGTGGAATTCGCCCCCGACACGAACACACGGTGACCGGCCCCCGCCCGACTCCGGCCGATGTAGTGCTGATCGCGGTGCTGGCGCTGGTGATCGGCGGGCTTTACGCACGATTCTGGGCGCCGACGGCGGCCGCTCCGACACATGCGCTGGTCAAGGTGGACGACGCTGAACCGCTGCGCATCCCCCTGCATGTCGACGACCGGCTCGTCGTTACCGGGCGTCTCGGCGACAGTGAGCTGGAGGTAAGCCGGGGTCGTATCCGCTTCCTGCGCTCGCCCTGCCGACACAAGGTCTGCATCCGCTCCGGCTGGCTGCATGATGCCCACGACGCCACCGCCTGCCTGCCCAATCGCGTCAGCGTCTCGATGGCGGCGTCGGACCCTCGCTACGACGGCATCAGCCAGTGAAGCGCCGCATCTTCCTGCGGGCTACCCTGCGCGACCACCAGATTGCCGGCTTCGCGGCGCTGGCGATCGTGATCCACATCCTCGAGGCCGGGGTGCCGACGCCGATCCCGGGCATCAAGCCCGGGCTGGCCAACGTGATTACGCTGGTCGTGCTGCTACGCCACGACCTGCGCGCCGCGATCTGGGTGCAGTTGCTGCGCGTCCTGGTCGGCAGCCTGCTCATCGGCAGCTTTCTCACGCCGACCTTCCTGCTGAGCCTGTCGGGCGCACTGGGCAGCCTCGCCGTGCTGGCACTGATGACCGGCTGGAACCACGTCGCCCGCCCGGTTCGGCTCGGCCCGATCGGACTGGGCGTCGCCGCGGCCTGCGCACACATGGGCGGACAGTTCTGCGTGGCCTACGCCGTGTTCATCCCCCACCCCGGGCTGCTCACCCTGCTGCCCGTGCTGCTGACGGCCGCGATGCTGTTCGGCGCGTTGACCGGCTGGCTGGCCGGCGCCCTCTGCGAACGACTGCAAACCGAGCGGGAGGGCGGCGGCGAACCGGGCTGAACAAGCTGGGTCGCACGCCGCAGCCGCGCTTGCGGTCACGCGCGTCACGGCGTGATACTGCCGATCATGACATCAGGCAGCGAGTTCAAGAATCAGTTTCTGGTCGCCATGCCCAGTCTGCACGATGAGCATTTCGAACAGACCGTGACCTTTCTCTGCGAACATTCGGAGCAAGGCGCGCTGGGGCTGGTGATCAACCGGCCCTCCGATCTGTCCGTGGCCAGCATGCTCGACCACATGAACGTTCCCTGCGAGATGAAGCTGGACAAGGCCCCGGTGTTCTGGGGCGGCCCGGTGCAGCCGGAACGCGGTTTCGTGCTGCATACGACCGGCACCGACTGGGAGTCCACCGTCCAGGTCAGCGACACGCTGGCGATCACGTCGTCGCGCGACATTCTCGAAGCCATCGGCCTCGGCAACGGCCCCGAGCAGTATCTGATCACGCTCGGCTACGCCGGCTGGGATGCCGGTCAGCTGGAGGACGAGTTGCTGCACAACGCCTGGCTCAACACGCCGGCCGATCAGCAGATCCTGTTCTCCACCGCACCACCGGAGCGCTGGGAAGCCTCGCTCGGGCTGCTCGGGCTGGACCCGATGATTCTGTCCGCGGATGCCGGCCACGCCTGACCCCCGGTCATCCGGGCCACTCCAGCCTCCCGCCGGCGTCTACCTCGCCTTTGACTACGGGGAGAAACGCATCGGTGTGGCGGTCGGCGACACGATCTCCCGAGCGCCCCGACCGATCGATACCGTCGACAACCAGACGCGTGAACGCTGGACACGCATCGCGCATCTGATCGAGCAGTGGCGACCGGTCGGGCTGGTCGTCGGCGTGCCGCTGACCCTGGATGACGAGCGCCAGCCGATGACGGAAGCGGCCGAACGCTTCTGCCGACGCCTCAAAGGCCGGTATCATCTACCCGTCCACCCGGCCGAAGAACGCATGACCTCCCTGGAAGCCGATCTGCAACCTGTCGCGGGCCAAAGTCGCGACGCCGTTGCCGCCGCGCAAATCCTCGCCGACTGGCTCGGTCGTGGCTGACTTTCCCGACGTCGCCACCTTGCTGGACGCCATGGCGTCCGACCTGGAGGCCATGGGCATCCGTGAGGCCAATCCCGTCATCATCGGCATCCACACCGGCGGTGCCTGGGTGGCCGAGGCGCTGGCGCGGCGAATCACGCCGGATGCGCCGTTCGGCACCATCGACATCAGCTTTTACCGGGACGACTTCAGCCGCATGGGGCTGCATCCGCAGGTCCGACCCAGCCATCTGCCGGTCCCGGTGGACAACCGCGTGGTCGTGCTGGTGGACGACGTGCTCCACACCGGACGGACGATTCGAGCGGCGATGAACGAGATCTTTGACTACGGCCGCCCGGAGCGGATCATCCTGGCGGTGCTCGCCACCCGACCCGGCAGGGAACTGCCGATCGCGCCGGACGTGGTCGGCCAGGTGGTCGAGACGCTGCCACCCGGCGGCCATATTCGCCTGTCCGGACCAGAGCCCCTTCGCCTGTCGCTGGAGTCCACCGCGTGAGCGCCGCCGCCGACATCCAGCGCACAGCCGACGGCCGCCTGCGCCACCTGCTGACCACGGAAGGACTCGGCCTCGATCTGATCACCGAAATCCTCGACACGGCCGAATCCTTCGTGCCGGTCACCCGCAATGACGTGAAGAAGGTGCCGCTGCTGCGCGGCCGCACCGTCGTGAACCTGTTCTTCGAAGCCAGCACGCGTACACGCAGCGCCTTCGAGCTCGCGGCGCACCGGTTGTCGGCCGACGTGCTGAACATCGAGGGCAGCAGTTCGTCCACGACCAAGGGTGAAACCCTGCTGGACACGCTGAAGACACTGGAATCCATGCACGTCGACATGTTCGTGATCCGCCACGGACAAAGCGGCGCCGCGGAGTTCTTCGCCGAACATGCCGCGCCCGGCGTGGCGATTCTCAATGGCGGCGACGGGCGCCATGCCCATCCCACGCAAGGCCTGCTGGACGTGTTCACCATCCGGCGCCACAAGCCGGATGTGGCCGGCCTCAGCGTCGCCATCGTCGGCGACGTGCTGCACTCGCGGGTCGCGCGCTCGGACATCCACGCTTTGCGGGCGCTGGGCGTGAGCGACATTCGCGTGGTCGGACCGAAGACCCTGGTGCCCCCGGAACTCGATGCATTCGGCGTCAGCGTTCATCACGACCTGCGCAGCGGCCTGGACGGCGCGGACGTGGTGATGCTGCTGCGCCTTCAGCGCGAGCGCATGACGGGTCACTACCTGCCCGCCGGATCGGCCTTCCACCGCAGCTTCGGACTCAACGAACGCACGCTGCGCTACGCCAAGCCGGACGCGCTGCTGATGCATCCGGGGCCGATCAACCGCGGCGTGGAAATCGCCGCGCCGGTTGCCTACGGCGATCAGTCGGTGATTCTCGAGCAGGTCAGCCACGGCGTCGCGATCCGCATGGCGGTGATGGCCATGATCATCGGAGCGCACCGGTCATGAGCGATCTGATCTGCCTGCGCAACGTCACGCTCAGCGACGGTCAGGTCCAAACGCTGTGGATTGCCGACGGTTGCCTGATCACGCCCCCGGACGGCTCACCCGACGCCAGAGTGATCGATGGTGAAGGCGGGCTGTTCCTGCCACTGGCCATCGATCTCTGCGCCCGCCTGCGTGAACCCGGCGCCACGCACAAGGCCACCATCGCCAGCGAAACCGCGGCCGCGATCCGCGCCGGCATCGGCACCGTCTGCCTGCCGCCGGACACGAAGCCGGTGATCGACCAGCCAGCGGTTGTCGACTGGATCGACGATCGGGGCCGTGACGCGGACGTCAGTCTCAAGCTTCTGGGCGCACTGACCGAGGGGCTGGCTGGCGAGGCGCTGGCCGATCTGGATGCGTTGCTGGACGCCGGCTGCATCGGTGTCGCCCAGCCACGCCGGCTGCCGCGCGCCAGTCTGCTGCGCCAGGCGCTGCAATACGCCTCGGGCCTCGGCTGCACCGTGCACCTTGACCCTGTTCATGCCGATCTGGCCGGTCAGGGTGTGGCGCATGCCGGGCGCCCGGCGATGCTGGCCGGGCTGACCGGCATTCCGGCCAGTGCCGAGGCCATCGGAACCGCGGTGGCGCTGGAACTTGCGCGCGACACCGGCTGCCGCGTGCATCTCGGGCGTATCACCACGGCCCGTGCCGTCGCGCTGATCGCCGCAGCGAAACAGGACGGCGTCGCCGTGACCTGCGATGTGTCGGCGCACCAGCTGTTCCTGACGGACGAGTCGCTGCAAGGCCTGGATCCGGCCTACCGTCTGGACCCGCCGCTGCGGACCGAGACCGACCGGCAGGCGCTGATTGGGGCCGTGGCGGACGGCACCGTCGATGCCATCTGTTCCGATCACCAGCCTCAGGATCTCAACGCCAAGACCGACCCGTTCCCGATGACGGAACCCGGGGGATCGACATTGGAATACCTGTTGCCAGCCGTGCTTACGCTGGCGCAGACACAGGGTTGGAGCCACGACCGCGTCCGACGACTGCTGATCGACACGCCGGCGCGAATCCTGGGACTGGCTCCGCCCGCGCTGTCACCAGGGGAACCACTCTCGGGCGTCCTGCTGAAACCGACCAGTGCTCCGGCCACGATCACCCAGCTCCGCAGTGCCGCCGGAATCACGCCATTCCAAGATATCCCGCTGACATGGCGGGTGGACGATGTGTGGCGCGCCGGTCAACACCTGCCATGCGACTGACCGGCTTCTCGCGAACCCGCGTTCTTGTATGATGCGGCGGGGGTATGAGGAAACACGGATGATTCGAACCACCAGGACGGAGCCGGTTTTGGCGCAAGTCCGGGCGGAGTGAACGCGAATCAATCAGTGTTGCCTTGAGCACATTCAAGATCAGCGCGGGCCGGACTCACGGGCGCGCGAAAACGAACACCGAAGTTGATGGGGGAAACCATGCCGCGCGTTCTTCTGGTTGACGACTCGCCGACCGACATCACGAACCTGCGAAAAATGCTGGAGAAAAACGGCTTCGAGGTCCTGGAAGCGCTGACCGGTGAAGCCGCGATCGAGAAAGCGGCATCCGAAAAGCCGGACGTCATCGTCATGGATGTGGTCATGCCCGGGATGAACGGATTCCAGGCCACACGCACGCTGTCCCGCGGCGCCGAGACGGCGTCGATTCCGATCGTCGTGATCAGCAGCAAGTCGCAGGAAACCGACAAGCTGTGGGCCATGCGTCAGGGGGCACGCGAGTACATCGTCAAGCCGGTCAAGGAATCCGAGCTGATCTCGAAGGTGAACGGCGTTATCAACGGCTAGGAACGGCCGACGGAGTAGCACAATGGCTGAGGGCATCACCCGGGTCCGGGGAACCCAGATCGCGATCATTCTTCTCGTTCTCGCGATGAGTTCGATCGCGGCGGCACTGTTCATTCTCTACCGCGTGAACCAGGTCGCCCAGTGGGACCGCGACTACATCACCCTGGCCGTGGACTCCAGCGCCGTGGCGGAGAACATCGCCCGGCTGGCCGATGACATCACCCGCGGGCTCGCGCCGGACACCCGGAACATGGAAGGTCTGCGACTGACCTTCGAAGACAACCTGTTCGCGCTGCGCGAGGGTGACGAGTTCATCGAACTGCCGCCGGCGCCGGTGGCGTTGCAGGACAACATCGACGCGCTGGAAGCGGAATTCCAGCCGATGTCCGACGCCATCGACCAGATTCTCGACCGCCGCGCCGCCTACGTGCTGATCCAGCAGGAAGCGGACATCATCGCAACCACGGTCCCCGAGGTAACAGCGCCGCTGGAGACCTCGATTTCCGAACTGGCGAACCGCCGGGCACCGGCCGAGCAGTTGACCCTGCTCACCGGCCTGGTGATCGGCGCGAACAACCTGGTCGAACAGGCCAACGCCGTGACGCGCCAGGGTTACGATGCCGATGCACTGGCCGCCGAACTGGACGCGTCCGTCGCGACGCTGTCCGGCGCGCTGCAGCAACTGATCAACGGTCAAGATCTCGGCTTCCGGCCGGCGACCACTCCGACGGTCGATGCCGCCCTTTCCGATGCGCTGGTCGGGATGCAGCGAATCCAGGGCAGCGTGGCAACCATCATCGAGGAGGCCGGCGAACTGGCCATGGTCCAGGCCGCAGCCGCCGAAATTTCGCGTTTGCGGAACAACGTGAAATTCACCGCGGAGAACAACCTCCAGCAGTCGTTCATCGAGTACCGCGATGGCCGAACGCTGGACTCGATTCACGGCTACGTGCTCGGCGGGGTCACGGTCGTCCTCCTGGTCATCTTCGTGACCGTGCTCCTGCGTCAGGCCCGCGCCCGCGCCCGCGAACTGGAGGAGGCCGACGCCGCGCAGCAGGAAGCGATTCTGCGCCTGCTGGACGAGATCACCACACTGGCCGACGGTGACCTCACCGTGGACGTCACCGTGACCGAGGACTTCACCGGCGCGATCGCCGACTCCATCAACTACACCATCGACACGCTGCGCAGCCTGGTCGGCACGATCACCGCGACCTCCGACGAGATCACCCAGTCGGCAACGGGCACCGAGGCGGTGACGCAGCAGCTGAACGTGGCATCACGCCGTCAGACCGAGGAGATCAACAGCGTATCGGCGGCCATCGGCGACATGTCAGAGTCGATGCAGCAGGTGTCGCACCGCGCCGACGAACTGGCGAAGGACGCCCAGGCGTCGATGGAAACCGCCCACAGCGGGTCGGAAACCGTGCGCCGGACCGTGGACGGCATGACCACGCTGCGGGATCAGATTCAGGAGACCGCGAAGCGCATCAAGCGACTGGGCGAGTCCTCGCAGGAAATCGGCAACATCATCGAGTTCATCAACGACATCGCCGAACAGACCAACACGCTGGCCCTGAACGCATCGATCCAGGCCGCGATGGCCGGTGACGCCGGCCGCGGTTTCGCCGTCGTCGCCGAGGAAGTGCAGCGGCTGGCCGAACGCGCAGGTAACGCAACACGCCAGATCGAAACCCTGGTCAAGACGATTCAGGCCGACACCAACGAGGCCATCGTGTCGATGGAACGCAGCACCACCAACGTGGTCAGCAACGCGCAGCTTTCCGAAGAGGCCGGTGAGGCCCTGGACCGCATCGAGGCCTCATCGACCGACCTCTCCCGCCTGATTCTCGACATCTCCCGGGATGCCCGTGCGCAGACGCAGTCGGCTGCGGATCTTGCTGGTCGCATCGAAGTGATTCAGGACATCGCCGGTCAGACCCAGGTCGCCTCCGACACGACCGCTGCGGCCGTGTCGAACCTGAACGCGTTGTCGGTGAAGCTGCGTGAATCGGTGGCCGGCTTCAAGCTGCCATCGACCGAGGAGATGGACGACATCGACTTCGACGACACGCTGATCGATGCCGGCGAGGACGACACGGACGACGAACGCGACGCAGCGTAAGCGTCGCAGGAACGTCTGTGAAGCAAGAGGTTGGCCGCTTCAGTTAACCGCGACCTTCTCGTTCCCTACCTTCACGGACTGCATTCAC
The DNA here is from genome assembly GCA_937896565.1 of uncultured Salinisphaerales bacterium. Lineage (GTDB taxonomy): Bacteria > Pseudomonadota > Gammaproteobacteria > Nevskiales > OUC007 > Abyssibacter. The sequence continues at coordinate 2,303 of CALBOV010000190.1, read as the reverse complement.
GATCTCCTCGCGACTCAGTTCGAGCTTCACGCCCTTGACGTCGAGAGGAGACGGCGACTCCTCGACGGGGCGAATCAGGAACGCGCGACCATCCCTGCGCGTAATCTTTACAGCCCCTTCGAGCTGGGCGGAATCGAGCACGGACGAAAATTTCTGCCGCGCCTCGGAAAATGTGAATACCTTCATGAGCTAGACCTCCAGGACCTTGATGCCCAGGGACTCAGCCACCTGTCTGAGGGGTTGGTCGAGGGTGAGAAGTGGTGAATTGGATTGCATGGCGCATACAAGAAGGTAGGCGTCATATGCATAAATGCGATGCTTCTCGACCAACACCAACGCCTGATTCAGGTTGACTTCGACGAGCTTGATAGGAATTTCCGCGTACGCATCCAAGCAGCCTGTCGCCTGCTCCAACGTGGCGCGACCACGCTTGATCATGGCGGAAAAGGCGTTGCCCATTTCCCAATGCACTGAGCTTGGGGCAATCAAACTGCGACCGGCCGTCAACTCAAGTGCTCGGTCACGGCCAGCTTCGTACGTGACCACCGCAATGAGCGCCGATGTATCGATGGTGATGAGCATGTCGCAGACCTGTACAATTGGACATATCGTATCAGGTCCCGCTCAACGCGACTGACCGCCGCAACAGAGGAAACCGAATGTCAGCTGCCGAAGTTGATCCGCGTTTCCAGGTTGGCGCGTAAATCCGCGTTGGACAGCGCCTCCTCCATCGAGATCTCGCCGGACTGGTACAGGTCGTAAAGCGCATCGTCGAAGGTCTGCATGCGCGAGTCGGACGACTCCGCCATCGCCTCGCGGATGCTGTCCACCTCGCCCCGCAGAATCAGTTCGGCGATATACGGCGTGACGACCATGACTTCCAGCGCCGCGGTCCGTCCGCCCTCCTTGCGCCTGACCAGGCGCTGCGAAATCACCGCACGCAGGTTCAGCGACAAATCCATGTACAACTGCGCCCGGAGGAAATCCGGGTACATGTTGATGATGCGTTGCAGCGTCTGGTACGCGTTGTTGGCGTGCAGCGTGGAGATGGCCAGATGCCCGGTGCCCGCGAGCTGCACGCAGGATTCCATGGTCTCGCGTGAGCGAATCTCGCCAATCAGGATCACGTCGGGCGCCTCGCGCAGGGCGCTGTGCAGCGCGCGCTCGTAGCTCTTGGTGTCCTGTCCCAGCTCGCGCTGGTTGATGATGGCCCGCTTGTTGGGATGGACGAACTCGATCGGATCCTCGACCGTGAGGATGTGACCCGACGCGTTCTCGTTGCGATGGTTGATCATCGCCGCCAGCGTCGTCGACTTGCCCGAACCCGTCGCGCCAACCATCAGAATCATGCCGCGCTTTTCCAGGATCAGGTCCTTGAGCGTCTCCGGCAGGCCGAGCTCGTCCAGGGTCGGGATCGCGTTGCGGACGTAGCGCAGCACCATTGCCGGCCGGCCACGCTGGTGAAACAGGTTCACGCGGAAACGGCCAAGACCACCGGCCTGGGTCGCGAAATCGAGTTCCAGTTCCTCCTGGTACTCCGCGCGCTGTTCCGGTGTAAGGATGCCGTTGGCCAGTTCGCGAATCTGCGCCGAGGTCAGTTCCGTCTTGCCGACGGAGTGCATCTCGCCGTTGATCTTGATCATCACCGGCGAATTGGTCGTGAAGAACAAGTCGGAGGCCTGCTTTTCAACGGCAAGTTTCAGATACGGAACGATGCCCGGCGTGGCCGAAGAGTCCGCCATCAGCCACGCCCCCGCTGTGACGCCGAGATCGCGGCATCGTCGTCATCCATCATCGACAGGGCGCCCAGCCCTTCATCAAGATTCTTCTCGGCGCGCTTGCTTTCCAGCTTGACCCGCAGCCGCAGTTCGTTCTTGGAATCGGCATTGCGCAGCGCCTCCTCGAGACTGATGGTGCCGTTTTCGTAGAGATCGAACAGGTGCTGATCGAAGGTCTGCATCCCCTGCTCCCGACTCTTGGCCATGACCTCCTTGATCTTGTGCACCTCGCCCTTGAACACGAGGTCGGAAATCAGCGGGGAATTGAGCAGGATCTCCATCGCCGCCGCCCGCCCGCCGCCTTCGCGCCGTACCAGCCGCTGCGAGATGATGCCGCGCAGGTTCAGCGACAGGTCCATCAGCAACTGCTCGCGCTTTTCGTCCGGGAAAAAGTTGATGATGCGATCCAGCGCCTGGTTGGACGAGTTGGCATGCAGCGTCGACATGCACAGATGCCCGGTCTCGGCGAAGTTGATCGCGTATTCCATCGTCTCCCGCGCGCGGACCTCGCCGATCAGGATCACG
>CALBOV010000189.1 GCA_937896565.1 uncultured Salinisphaerales bacterium | reverse complement strand
CTTCGTTCGCCTGGACGTATCCGGGGACGGCCTGACCAATATCGGCTTCACCACGGAGGAGCGGATCGGCCGTACCGAGCTCGGTATCGCCACCGGTCCGGATCAGGACCACAACGTGGTTTACGCCATCGTCGGCGACGCGGTGTTGTTCAACGGCGGCGTGCAGGGCATCGATATCCCGGACGACGGCACCGGCTCCACCGGGGTGGGGCTGAACTCGACATCGGTGAACGGCGTGTACGTGTCCACTGACTTCGGTGATTCCTGGCTGCGCCTGGCGGATGATATCGAGATCGCGCTGAATCCCGCCTCGGGTTCCAGCCTGTCCGTGGTCGGCGCCGTGCTGCTGAACGGTCCCGGCGTCCAGGCCTGGTACAACATGTGGGTCGCCCCCGATCCAACGCGGGCGGACCCGATCTCCGGATACCCGACGCGATTGACCTTCGGGTTGGAAGAAGTGTGGCAGTCCCGCACGACATCCCTGATCGCGCAGGATGGAGTCGCGCAGATTGGCCCCAATGACTACAACGTGATCGGTTCCTACTACGCCGGCACGTCCTGCCAGTTGCTCGACACCGGTGTGCCGCTGTGCCCGACCAATACCAACCCGATCAACGCGGACACGACCACGCACCCGGATCAGCATGACGGCTTGTGGATCCCGACCGGGGACGGGGGTGTCTGCCTGTTCGCCGGCAATGACGGCGGGGTGTTCCGTCAATGCGTGGCCGCAGGGGGCGAGCTGGACAACTTCGGCTGGGGGCAGGGCGCGAACGACGGGTTCTACTCGCTGCTGCCCTACGGCGTGGCCGTGGCCAAGGATGGACGCGCCTACTTCGGCCTCCAGGACAACGGATCCGGTCATGTCGAGGGTGATACCCGGCTGATGTATCAGTCGCTGGGCGGCGACGGGTTCTACGCCGCGGTGGACCCCGATGACAGCGACTACGCCTATCTGACCACCCAGAACGGCGGCCTTAACCTGACGCTGGACGGCGGACTCAGCTACTCCAGCGCCAGTTCCGGAGCGGCCAACGTGAGCTTCGCCAACTACTTCACCATGAACGAGCTCAATGCCGAGCACGTCATGACCGGCGGCTCCAACATCGTCGAGACCTTGCAGGGTCGCACCACCGGCAACTGGACCGAAGTGTTCGACCTTGGCACGTCGGAGACCGGTGGCCTGCGCCAGATGTCCACGATTCACCTGCGCGGCGACGCCGCCTACGTCGGGTTCTGTGGCGTCTGCGACGTCCTCAACCGCTGGGACCAGGGCTTCGCCAACGGCATTGCCACGAACGTGGCCGGTGACCTTCCGCCCAACCCGGGCACTTCGGATGGCTGGCACATCGCCACGGCGGCAGGCCTGCCCAACCGGTACATCACGTCGATCGAGCAAGATCCGGCCGATGCCAGCACCATCTATGTCACGCTGGGTGGGTATTCGGGGCGTGACTGGGTTCCGCCGGGTTCCTACCTGGATACCAACGCGGACCTCGGTCAGGGCAATGTCTTCAAGTCCACCGATGCCGGCGAGAGCTTCGTGGACATCTCAGGCAACCTGCCGGCGCTCCAGGTCAACACGGTGTTGCAGCGGGGAACCCAGCTGATCATCGGCACCGATATCGGCGCGTTCATCTCGTCCGACCTGGATGGCACGGAATGGGACGTGCTGGGCGGGACCAGCCTGCCCAATGTGGTCGTGACCCAGATCGTGCAGGACCCGGGCAATGACGACCGCATCTTCGCCGCCACCTTCGGGCGCCATATCTGGACCTACCGCTTTGACGACGACGTCGTCATCGTCGACGGCCCTGACAGTGGACCGACCGGCAAGGGCGGCGCCTGGGGCGCGGGCGTGCTGGTGCTGCTGGCTCTCGCGGCGGTGGGACGGCGGCGCCGTCGCTATTCGCCGTTGTAGAGCGTCGGCTTGATCGGGTTGGGAGGCATCTGGACGTAGTAGCCGGGATCCCTCAGCCCCGCCAGTACGGCATTGATGTCCGATCGCGCCAGCACGCGATCGGGCGTCAGCTCCAGATCCATCGCGTGCTCCAGCGGGCCCGTTAGTCGCCTCAGCGATTCCGGCAGGTCGTCGATCTCTTGGTTCTCGGGCACGAAGACATAGAGTTCATCGTGTCGACGGCTGCGAAACACCATGCATTTCATGACAGGCTCGAAGACAATCCGGAGGGCGCGGCATCTTGGCGAAAAGCCCGATGCCGGGCAAGCCTTCACGGGACTGCAACCGTTTCGTGCGATGATCCGCCGATTCCGCTGACTGACACGAGGCCGCGCCGAACCTGCCGTGGCCGGGAGTAACGCATGCCTTCTCGCTGGAAACGCCCTTACGATCTGCCGGCATTCTCCACGGATCGCCGCACGATTCTTCGCGCCATGTTCCTCTCCGCCGGCAGCGTGGGACTGCCGCAATGGCTTGCCGCCTGCGGCCAGAGCCCCGTTGCGACGGGAGCCGGCGACGGCCCCGGGGGCGACGGCCCGATGCCGACCAGCGGACGTTTCCAGAACATCGGCCCGCTGCGTGACGCCGACGACAACGGTGTACGCACGCCGGAAGGGTTCTCCACGCGCGTCGTCGCGATCAATGGCGAACTGCCCCAGCCCGACGGCATGTCCATCTCCGGCCCGCAGACGGGTGGTGTGGGTTCGCGACCGTGGCACATTCTCAACGATGGCGGCGGCGTCATCCCGCGTGACAACGGTGGCTGGATTTACGTCTCGAACTCCGAGGTGCCCGGCACCGGCAACCTGGCGCAGATCGATAACCGCCTGGCCGTGCTCGGCAATCTGCTGGAGACGCTGACGCCGGGGTTGGGTGGCGTCGGCACGCTGGTGTTCGATCCCGACGGCACCATCGTCGATTCGTACTCGATTCTGACCAACACCACCTTCAATTGCTCCGGTGGCATGACCCCGTGGGGCACCTGGCTGTCCTGCGAGGAATTTCCGGACGGACAGGTCTGGGAGTGCAATCCGTTCGAGGCCGGGCAGGGCGTGGCGCTGCCCGCACTGGGCTTTTTCGATCACGAGGCCATCGCCGTGGACTCCCGCCTCAAGGTGATCTACCAGACCGAGGACAAGCCGGAGGGTCGCTTCTACCGGTTCGTGCCTGACGTCGAGGACTGGCCGCCCGGCGCCGAACGTCCCGACCTGCAAAGCGGCCGTCTCCAGGCGCTGGTGGTGGGCGGCGACGGAATCGAGGCCGCACTCCACACGCCTCAGCCCTGCAGCTGGATGGATGTGTCCGATCCGGATCGACCGCAGCTCGGAAACTACGATCCCGAAACCACCCCGTTCGACGGCGGTGAAGGGCTTTGGCTGTTCAACAGCATCGCCTATTTCTCCACCAAGGGTGACAACCGGATCTGGGCCTACGACACGTACAACGACACCATCGAAGTCATCTACGATCTCGCGACCGCCGAAGCACCCAACAACATCCTGTCCGGTGTCGACAACATCACCGTCACCCCGCAGGGCGACGTGCTGGTCGCCGAGGACGGCGGTGACATGCAGGTGGTCGTGATTCTGCCCAACGGGGAACTCAAGCCCTTGCTCCAGATCGTCGGGCAGGATGCCTCCGAGATCGCCGGGATCGCGTTCACCCCCGACGGCAGCCGCATGTACTTCACCTCCGACCGCGGCGGACGTGCGGTGGGCGGCGGCTACGGGCTGGGTGCCGGCATGCTCTACGAGCTGATCCTGCCGGACACGATCTAGGGAAACACCGATCGATTCCCCCAACCGGGGCGGAGTCGGGTTGCCGGCATTTGCCCGCGCAGGCAGGATTCCGCGACAACAATAGCCGGCGTCTCACCATGGCGCCGGCAGTCGCAGACATCCGGGAGACGCGGTGGACGCCGCCACAGTCGATCAGATCCAGCTGAACTTCAGCCCCGCGTCGCTGGGCGCGCTCAACGTGATCATCGCGATCATCCTGTTCGGCGTCGCGCTGGACCTGAGGGTCTCCGACTTTCGCGCGGTGCTCCGCAAGCCGCAGGGTTTCGCGGCCGGGATGATCTGCCAGTTCCTGCTGCTGCCGGCGCTGGCCTGGGCCTGCATTCTCCTGATGCGTCCGGATCCCGGCGTCGCCCTGGGCCTATTGCTGGTCGCGTCCTGCCCGGGCGGCAACGTCTCCAACTTCCTGACTGCCATGGCCCGCGGGAATGCCGCGTTGTCCGTCAGCATGTCCGGTGTGTCGACACTGGCGTCCATCATCATGACACCGGCGAACTTCGTGTTCTGGGCACGGCGCTATGAGCCGACCGAAGCCCTCTTGCAGACCTTGTCACTGTCTCCGTCGGACATCTTCATGACGGTCTTGCTGATCCTGGTGATCCCCACGCTTTGCGGAATGGGCGCGGCGGCCCGCTTCCCCGAGCTGGCCGCACGCATCCAGCGCCCGATGCACATGCTGTCGATGGTCTTCCTGGGCCTGTTCATCCTCGGCGGGCTGCTGGGCAACTGGCAGGCATTCATCAACCATGTCGGTGTCGCGTTCGGAATCGTCGCGATCGTCAACGCGCTGGGCCTGACCGCGGGCTACACGCTGGCGCGCCTGGCCGGGCTGGATGAAGCGGACGGCAGGGCAGTCGCGTTCGAGACCGGAATTCAGAATTCGGGATTCGGGTTGCTGATCTGCTTCAACCACTTCGCGGGACTGGGCGGGATGGCGATCATCGTGGCCTGGTGGGGCGTCTGGCACCTGATCTCCGGCTGGGGCCTGGCGACCCTGTGGAAACGCCGCATCCCGCGGGTTCCCGAACGCTGACGGCTTGCACGGCCGACGACTCTACGCGGCGGGTTGCTCCGATGCGGCGATCGGCACCTCACCGGTGAACTGGCGTACCGAACACCGATTCCTGCCCGCTCGCTTGGCCACGTAGAGTTCCGCATCCGCCGCTCGGTACAGCGCCTCCATGTCCTGCCGGATCGCATCGGACAGGCAGACCGCGCCGACCGACACCGTGACGACACCCTCGCCACTGTCAGGGTGGGGGATCGCGAGATCGCGCACGGCTGTCCTGCAGGACTCGGCCGCCTCGTAAAGCGTCTCGGGCCGGCGCCCGTACCAGACGATCACGAATTCTTCGCCACCGATGCGGCTGACCACGTCCTGGGCCCGCCGAGCCTGTCCGATCAGCGCCTGCCCAACACGCCGGATGCACTCGTCGCCACGATCATGGCCGTGCCGATCGTTGTAGCGCTTGAAGTGATCGATATCGATCACCGCCATCGCCACCGCCTCGTGTTCGCGCTCCGCCAGGCTGGTGAGTTCCGTGCTAATCCGGTTCAGCGCCCGACGATTCGGCATCAGCGTCATCGGATCGGTTTCGGACATCACTCGATTCCATTCCTGCTGCAACCAGGCCCGACGGGACTGGTACTCCTGCCCGTAGAGTCCCACCAGCAGGCCGGACCAGGCGACGAATCCGGCGAACAGCACATTGATCGCCATGACCGGGTTGTCCAGATAGGCGACCTCGATCCAACCCCAGGCGACGATGAAACCGGTACTCATCGGCATTGCCCACCAGAACCGCAGGCGCGTACACATGATTCCCGCCACCAGGGCAATCGGGGCGAATAGCGCCGGCATCTCGAACCCCCAGGTGAGTTCCAGCACCCTCTGAGCCTCGACTCCGAACGCGAACACCAGACTCGCGACGACCAGCACGGGATCCCAGAATCGCTGCAGACGCCGGTCAAGATGAACCAGCAGGGCGATCACCGCCGCGGAACATTCCGCGGCCCATTGAATGACGTGAGCAAGCGGGAGGAACCCGGCTTCCGGCCGCAGCAACAGAAACTCATTGAGCGTGTTGATCGCCAGCAGGGCGATGACAATGCCGGCGAGGGCGATCCGCGCCATCTGACTGCCTCTGGCATGCCAGTCGCGATACGCCTGCTCCAGCGGCCCGGAGAATCGCAGGCCGGTGCCACGACGCCCCAGCTCGCGCCGCACCGCATCGGCGGTGCCGGAGCCGTCGTCGCGCATGACGCTGTCACTGGGGCTGGCTGGCATTGTCTCCATCCGGATCGACACGGAAACCATCATGTCATCCGGCATCGGCCAAGTTGACCCGGAACTGTAGCGCTCCGATCGAATTCGACCAATGCGTCAGCCGATCGCCTGCGTATCCTCGGCACACGATGCCTGTTCCGATGACCCGGCGCAGGTCAGAAAGGAGGCGACTGATGACGACAACAGCGATCGTGCCACGCAAGGGGCCCGACTTCGGACTCGACGATCCGGATCTGCCGCGCTACTGGTTTGGCGGTGACCCGTTCAAGTCACGCTTCTTCGATGCCATGAGCCTGCTGTTCCCCGAGGGGGAGCGCTTCTTCATCGCCTGCGTCCGCGATTTCCGCGACGACATCACCGATCCCGAACTCCTGCGCCAGGTGAAGGACTTCATCTACCAGGAAGGCCAGCACGGTCAGGTCCACACACGATTCAACGACCGGGTGAAGGCCCAGGGCATCGCAGTCGATCACATCCTCGAGAAGGAGCACGAGTTCCTGTTCAACGTGTTTCGCAAGAAGATGTCGCGTCGATACACACTGGGACTCACTGCCGCCTCGGAACACCTGACCGCGTTGATGGCGCACGGCTTTTTCGGCAAGCGCATCCTGCGTGACGCCGATCCGCGCATCCGCGCGATGTATGCCTGGCACGCGGTCGAGGAAATCGAGCACAAGTCGGTGGCCTTCGATGTGTTCCGGACCGTGGCGCGGGGCAGCTATTTCACGCGGATTCTGGCGATGCTTCAGGTCAGCATCACCTTCCCGCTGCACACGTTTCTGATCATGCGCCACATGTTCAAGGTCGACGGCCTGAAGCATCGACCACGAATCTGGCTCAGAGGTCTTTGGTGGCTTTACGGGCCGAAAGGCGTGTTCAGCGGACTGTGGTCCCACTATTTCGCGTACTTCAAGCCGGGCTTTCATCCCTGGCAGACGGGTCAGCTGGCCAGCTACGAAACCTGGCGCCGAACCTATGAAACCACCGGAGACGCCATCAGGGCGGGGGATGTGACGGCCGGCATTGCCACCTGAACCAATCCCCCGGATCGGCACGGACGGCGCGTCATCCGCCGGCATCACCCCGGGTCATCCCTGTCACAGCGGTTGAATCCGGCGGCCGCACCCCGCATAGAAGACCTGTCTCCTCGCGACAGGCGCTGCATGCAGATCGCGCTTAGCCACCGCTACACGGAATCCCTGCCCGGCGATCCCGACCATTCCCGCGCTCCGCGTATCGTCGAGGGTGCCGCGTTCTCCTATGTCGACCCGGACCCGGTCAGTCATCCGCGCCTGTTGGCATGGTCGGATGCCCTGGGCGATTCGTTGGGCATCTCCCGGCCGACCACCGAGGACGATACCTGGCTGCAGATACTTTCCGGCAACGCCCGCTGGCCCGGCACGACCCCGTATGCCAACTGCTACGGGGGGCACCAGTTCGGCCAGTGGGCCGGTCAGCTGGGCGACGGACGCGCAATCACCCTGGGCGAGTTCATCAACGCGGACGGTGCGGTGGTGGAACTGCAGCTCAAGGGGGCAGGGCGTACACCGTACTCGCGAGGCGCGGACGGCAGGGCGGTACTGCGGTCGTCATTGCGGGAATACCTGTGCAGCGAGGCCATGCACGCTCTGGGGGTGCCGACCACACGCGCATTGTCACTGGTGGGAACCGGCGACGACGTGATTCGCGACATGTTCTATGACGGCAACCCGCAGGCCGAGCCGGGGGCCATCGTCTGCCGGGTCGCTCCATCGTTCATCCGGCTTGGGACCTTCGAACTCCCGGCGTCCAGAGGGGATCACGCGCTGCTGAAGCAGCTGGTCGACTACACCATCCGGCACCACGAGCCGGACATCGATCACCGTGACCCGGATGCGCTGTTCCGCTGGTACGAGGCGGTCTGCCGGCGCACCGCCCAGCTGGTCGCCGAGTGGACGCGCGTCGGGTTCGTCCACGGTGTCATGAACACGGACAACCTGTCGGTGCATGGCATCACCATCGACTACGGACCCTACGGATGGCTGGAACCCTATGACCCCGGCTGGACGCCCAATACCACCGATGCCCATTCACGACGCTACTGTTTCGGGCGCCAACCCGCGATCGCGCAGTGGAACCTGTCGCGTTTCGGCGGCGCCCTGGCGCGGCTGACGGACGATACCGATCGCCTGGAGCAGGCGCTCAACGGCTACGCCGACGAATATGAACGAGCGAGCAGGGCAATGTTCGCGGGCAAGCTGGGGCTGCCGGATCTCGCCACGGAATCCCGCCAGCACCTGCTGGCGGATCTGCTCGAACTGCTGACGCTCACCGAGACCGACTACACGCTGTTTTTCCGATGCCTCGGGCAAGTCTCCACGGCTGCCGAGCCGGCCAGCGACCCGCGCGAGGGTTTCCTGCCCGCCTACTACGATGAACAGGCGCTGCGCGGAGAGGCGGGCGAGGCGCTGATACGCTGGCTGGAGCGTTACCGGAACGAGGCGCGCCAGCGACCGGACGCGGAGCGCATGGCGGCGATGTGCTCGACGAACCCGCTTTATGTGCCACGCAACTATCTGGCGCAGCTCGCAATCGATCAGGCGGAGCAGGGCGATACCGAGGAACTGCGCCGCCTGCTCCAGGTGCTGGCGCAGCCCTACAGCGAACAGCCCGGCATGGAGCGCTATGCCGCAAGGCGACCGGAGTGGGCCCGGCATCGCGCGGGCTGTTCGGCGCTGTCCTGCAGTTCCTGACGCATCGCCACCCGCTCGGGACATCCGCATGCGATTCGCAACCCATCGACGGTCGCTTGAAATTCGAGGGTCGATCGGCGAATCTTGACGGTCGCCCATCCGGGCGGACTACCGATCCTGCAAGGACCTACACCATGACTGGAGGCGTGACACGCGTTCCGCTGACTGCGCGCGGTGCGGAAAAGCTGCGCGAAGAACTGAAAGAACTGAAATCGGTGCAGCGGCCGGCCGTCATCAAGGCCATTGCCGAAGCGCGCGAACACGGCGACCTCAAGGAGAACGCCGAGTATCACGCTGCGCGGGAGCAGCAGAGTTTCATCGAAGGCCGGATCGGCGAGATCGAGGCCAAGTTGTCCAACTCGCAGATCATCGATCCGAGCAAGGCCAACGCCAACGGCAAGGTCATCTTCGGCGCGACCGTCGATCTGGAGGACGCGAATTCCGGCGAGGCGCTGACCTACCAGATCGTCGGCGTCGACGAGGCCGATATCAAGGCCGGCCGGATTTCCGTCCAGTCCCCCATTGCCCGCGCCCTGATCGGCAAGGAAGAGGGTGATGTCGTGGATGTCGTCGTTCCCGGCGGCACCCGCGAACTGGAGATCGTCGAGGTGCGTTACCAGTGAAAGCGCTCAGTTCGCCGCAGCGACAGCTCCTGCGCGCGGCGGCTCATCATCTGAACCCGGTGGTGCAGACCGGGGCCCGCGGCCTCACAGATGCCGTGATCGCGGAAGCCGACCAGGCGCTGACACGTCACGAGTTGATCAAGGTGAAGCTGGTCGCGGCCGATTCGGACGACCGCCGGGCCATGGCGGACTTGCTGTGCGAACGGCTGGACGCCCAGCACGTACAGCAGATCGGCCATATCGCCATTCTCTACCGCGAGAACCGCGATCGTGGCCGTTTCCTGGACCAGTTGCGCCGTGCATAAGGACGCGCGGATCCATCAGTAGCCAGGGCGATCACGATGGGCCAGAAGCGCCGCACTGCATCCAGCCGGCGCTGGTTGCGCGAACATGAATCCGACCAGTACGTGCAGCGCGCCCGCGCGGAAGGCTGGCGCTCGCGGGCCGTGTTCAAGCTGGACGAGCTCAACGCCCGTGATCGCTTTCTGCGACCCGGCCAGCGCATTGTCGATCTGGGTGCTGCGCCAGGCGGCTGGACACAGTACTGCGTCAAGACCTGCGGTCCAGGCACGGTCATCATCGGCATCGACCTGCTGCCCATTGCGCCACTGGACGGTGCCGTGCTGATTCAGGACGACTTCGAGTCGGACGAGGGGCTGCGTCAACTGGAGGCGGCACTGAACGGAAACAAGATCGATCTTGTCTTATCCGACATGGCCCCCAACATCAGTGGTATCGCGTCGGCCGATCAGGCGCGAGCGACCGGTCTGGTGGAATTGGCGCTGGATTTCTGTGATCGCCACCTTGTCGAGGGTGGGGATTTCGTGTCCAAGGCGTTCCAGGGAGAGGGTTTCGACCCCTGGCTGGCCGAGGTCAAAAAGCGATTTCAGCGCGTGGTGGTTCGCAAACCGGCCGCCTCGCGAGCGCGCAGCCGAGAGG
>CALBOV010000188.1 GCA_937896565.1 uncultured Salinisphaerales bacterium | reverse complement strand
GACAATGTCATAATCACATCGGGCGCTGCGGCGCCCGATGTCGTTTCTGGCCACTTGGGAGAGCCTGTGGAAACCGTTGCCGTCGTCGGCCTGGGATATGTGGGGCTGCCATTGGCGCTGGCATTCGGCCAGCATCTGCGGACCATCGGGCTGGACAACGACCCGGGGCGCATCGAGGTGCTGCGTGGCGGCAGCGACCCGACCCGTGAATCCCCGCCCGAGGCCTTCGTCGCCGCGACGCAACTGGAATTCACCGCCGATGCCCGCGCTTTGCGCGAGGCCGACGTGGTCATCATCGCCGTTCCCACGCCGATCAACGAGGCGAAACAACCCGATCTCGGCCCGCTGGAGGCCGCGGGGTGCGCCGTTGGTGACAACCTCAAGCGCGGTGCTGTCGTTGTTCTCGAGTCCACGGTCTATCCCGGTCTCACGGACGAATGGCTGGCGCCACTCATCGAGCGCTGCTCGGGGTTCAGTCGAGGTCAGGATTTTCGAATGGCATACTCGCCGGAACGCATCAATCCCGGTGACCGTGAGCATTCGTTGCGAAACACCGTCAAGGTTGTCGCCGCCGAGGACGACGCGACGCTCGATCAGGTAACGTCACTCTACGAGCGTGTCGTCGAGGCCGGCGTGTTCCGGGCCAAAAGCATCGCGGTGGCTGAGGCCGCGAAAGTCATCGAAAACACCCAGCGCGACCTCAACATCGCGTTAATGAACGAATTGGCGATCATCTTCAACCGCCTGGGCATCGATACGCTGGACGTGCTCGAGACCGCCGGGACCAAGTGGAACTTCCTGCCGTTTCGGCCGGGGCTGGTTGGCGGACACTGCATCGGCGTGGATCCATACTATCTTACATATAAAGCGGAAACCGTCGGTTATCATCCACAAGTGATTTTGGCAGGGCGTCGGATCAATGACGAAAGCGGTCGATATGTCGCATCCAGGACGATAAAGGCCTTGATTCGTGCTGGGCAGGCGGTGCAGGGAGCGCGAGTAGCCATTCTCGGGCTCGCTTTCAAGGAGAATTGCCCAGATACCCGAAACTCTCGGGTTTTTGACCTAGTGGATGAATTGCATGATTACGGGGTCGACGTGATCGTTGTCGATCCCGTGGTCGACTACACCCAAGTGACGAAGCTAAAGGCGCAGTTCGTTAGGTCGACGGAGTCACTCTCGGAGATTGCTGCCACTGTCGTTGCTGTCCCGCACTCGGCGTTTGCCCGGCTGACCGCGGAAGAGTTCATACGGTGGTCGGTTTCGGATGCCACGCCGATCATTGACATCAAGGGTGTGCTTGACCGTAACGAGTATCTGCCCTACCTCCGAAACGTTGAACGGCTTTAGCTTCACCATCGACGTGGCGGCCTTGCGTGAGTGCCCTGCCTTGACGTGTCAGGGCCTTGGCCGGTGGGCATTCATATCGTGAGAATACTTGTTGTCACGACGTCGTATCCACTCAGTCCCGACTCTGTCAGCGGAGTATTCGTACGACGACTGGCGATTTCATTGTCGCGAAAGCATGACGTACGTGTAATCACCTTGGCGGGATCCGGCATGATAGTCACTGACGATCCATTTCCGGTGATAGCTGCATGTTACGCCCCACGCAAATGGCAGCGGCTGACCCACCTGCCAGGCGGAATACCAGTCCAGTTACGTCAGCAGCCGCTACTGTGGGCGCTGGTGCCATTTGCGGCCGCTGCACTTGCGTTTGCCATCCTTCGTTACGTCGCCCGGGCCGACGTGATCCACGCGAACTGGGCGGGTACGGGCGTCGTCGCCGGCGTCGTTGGATGGCTCACGCGGACGCCAGTTGTGACAACGCTTCGTGGTGCCGATGTGTCCGGCGCTGTTCGAAGTCGCGGGTCGCGCTGGCAGTTATACGCGGGTGTCCGGCTCAGCCGTAGGGTCGCCACTGTCAGTGCGGCGATGCGGGACGACGTACTGACACGGTGGCCACAGATTGCACGTAAAGTCCGCTCTGTTCCTAATGGTGTTGAGATCACGGAGGTCCATCGCCGCACTCCGGACGTGTCCAATGCCAAACTGTTGGTGGTTGGGAGCCTGATCCAGCGTAAACGGGTAGATGTCGCCATCGATGCGCTTGCAGAACTGACACCCGGAATCAAGCTCACGGTGGTCGGCGCCGGACCAGAGCGCGACGCCCTAATCTGTCGTGTCTCAACCCGGGGGCTGGGAGGGCGGGTTGAATTTCTGGGGGAGGTCCCGCCGCGGTCGATGGCAGCATTGTATTGTCGTCACGACGTGCTTGTGCATTGCGCAGACTCGGAGGGTGTACCCAACGTCATGCTGGAAGCCATTGCTTCCGCGATGCCGGTAGTAGCTGCGGACATACCGGGCGTTCGACAAATGGCGATGTGTACGGCTGCAGGTATGGTATTCCCGCCTGGCGATGCAGCAGCCTGTGCAGAGGCCTTAACCAACATTCTTGGCAGCGGGTCCGGGGCGCGGCGCTGGCGTGAAATGTCGATAGCGGCGCGTAGATGGACGGATTCCCATCGCCGTACATGGGAGGATTGCGCCGACGACTACACGGCTTTGTATCGGGAAGCCCTGGATTCAACGAGTGGGTGAGTCGTCGAGTGGACGTCGAGATGCGGCATCGTCTGCAGCCCCTGACG
>CALBOV010000187.1 GCA_937896565.1 uncultured Salinisphaerales bacterium | reverse complement strand
CGCAGCGCAAGCGGCATCCGACAAGCTCGCCACGGACATCCTTGCGATCGACGTCAGCGAGCAACTGGTCATCACGGATGTCTTCGTGATCTGCTCCGGTGCCAACGAGCGTCAAGTGAAGTCGATCGTCGACGCTATCGAGGAAGCATTGCACGCCAAAGGCGTGAAGCCGATTCGTCGGGAGGGCGTCAAAGGGGCGCACTGGGTGCTGCTGGACTTCGGTGATGTCGTCGTGCACGTGCAACAGGTAGAGGATCGCATCCACTACGCGATCGAACGCCTATGGAAGGACTGCCCTGTTGTCGAACTACCCGAGTCGGTGACGTCGGGCCAGGTCGCTGGCTCGCCGCACGGCCCGGATCATGACGCGGAGTAGTCGTGGGCGAGCGACAGATCATCCTCTGGCGTCACGGACGCACCTCATGGAATGCCGAGCGGCGATTTCAGGGACAGTCGGATATCGAACTCGACGATGAGGGCCGCGCGCAGGCCGAGCGCGCCGCCGAGTTACTGGCGTATCTCGAGCCGGATCGCATCATCGCGTCGGATCTCGCCCGCGCCTGGGCGACCGCCCAAGCCTTGAGCGCGAGAACTGGCGTTCAGGTCAGGGCCGATGCTCGGCTGCGTGAAACCTTCGCGGGAGAGTGGGAAGGCCTGAGTCGCGCGGAATTGCTGGAGCGCCATGGGGATGAAGTGGCGCGGTGGGCATCGGATTCTGCTGCGCGCCCCGGTGGCGGTGAAACCCGTATCGAGGTGGCCGACAGGGTGGTGGCAGCGATCACCGATGGGCTCGATGAGTTAGCGGAATCCGGAACCTTGGTCGTCGCGACCCACGGCGGCGCGGCGCGGGCGGGTATCGGTGCATTGCTGGAACTGCCGCCGGAGCAGTGGGCATGCCTCGGGGTACTGAGCAATTGCGCCTGGTCAATTCTGAGCGAGAACAGCACGGGATTTGGTCCGGCCTGGCGTCTGCAGGAGTACAACGCGGGCTCGTTACCAACGCCCGCACTCGCCGACGATCGCTAGCGGCCCCCGGGTATGCTGAGCGCTCCCTACGGGGCTGTGGCGCAGCTGGTAGCGCACCTCCATGGCATGGAGGGGGTCAGGGGTTCGAGTCCCCTCAGCTCCACCGCCTGGTTGTGAGTTATGGAGCAAAGCCGTCACCTTCGGGTGATCGGGAGTGAGAGTTATCGGCGAGATGGGATTCAAGCTGTAGTTTCACCAGGAAGAATTTGACGTGGACGTCCCACAGAGATCACAGTTCTTGGCAGATTTCAAGACCAGCCTGCCGCCGGAACGGCGCAGGCCTCTCATGATCGGGGCATCGAATTGGTGGGGGAAACTCTCATTCTTGGTGGTGCTGTTACATTCAATGCGAACCGTATAGGTGCAGACGATGAATCAAGCGGGAGGCAGTGATGCTCAGTTTCGTTGGGAAGCGCTCTTTGGCGGCTATCGCGGGGATGTCGCTCGCCCTTGCGGGTTTGGTTGCTATCGCGCCGACCGCGACGGCCGCTGTTGCGAAGGAGATTTGTGGCACCGGCATCGCTGACAACAAGTATGACTCCGACTTGATCGCCTGGAAGAACTGCACCGCCGCAATCGAGGCGGGCCTGTTTCTTGACGACCGTTCTCTGTTGACGCCACCCACTCAACGAAAGGGGATTTGGTACACCGCCTACGGGGCAACACCGGCATCGGGGAACTTCGTTGTCCCGGACGATAACTGCGATGACATCGGTGAGTGCGTCGCCGACGACCAGACTCCGGCACCAGCGCCATGTTGGACTAGCGAAGGTGGGAACAACTGTCCGGTCGGCAATGCGATACAGGCGGCCCTTCCGCAATACATGATTGCTGGCGACCCACAGCGCATCTTTGTGTACGCGTCCACTCGACCAGATGCAGACTCACCCGCTCAATGGACAGAAGGTAACGCCGTCATTTCCATGGATGGTGCCCCCGTTGCGGCGGCCCCCTTCGTTGATGGAGTGGCGACCTTCAAGTTCACTCCGACTGCGCCTGGACTGAAAGACGTCCTTATCTCCGCCGAGCTGTACTCCGGTGTCTCTGGCGCTGATGCGTGGGTGGACAGCATCGAGTCGGCCACCATGGTTCTTCCGTGGGAGCCGGGGCTTCTCGAGAAAGCGCTGAGCGACAAGAAGGTAGAGGTTGGTGACACCTACACCCTCGAGCAGGTCGCCCAGGCAAAAACTGCTCTCGGCAAGCGGCTCGAGTGGCGCGCGACTCAAGACAGCGCAGAGG
>CALBOV010000186.1 GCA_937896565.1 uncultured Salinisphaerales bacterium | reverse complement strand
TGAGGGTCAGGCGATGGCCGCCTGACTCAAACCTATGAGCCTCCGGGATTCCCGGGGCGGTTCACTTCTCAGCGACGGCAGCCGACCTGCCTTGTCGCGCCACCATGCGGGGGCGATTATGGGGTGCTCTGTTTCTGAATGATTGGGTAGCTTGACCGCGAGTCAACGGCAGGCCGATCTGTCCGTCACGACGGATCAGACAGCCGAAAACGAGCTCAGGGTCGAACGCAACTGCGCGGCGCCGATCACTTCCGGCTCGTTGGCGAGTTCATGCAGGGCGTCATCGGCCAGCAGGTGGTCGAGTCGTGCGACGTGTTCGTCGATGGCGTTGATGTAGGGGTTGTCGCCGTTGAAGTGGGCGTTCAGGTAGCGGTAGCAGCCTTCGAAATAGCCGTCGAGCCGGTCTTTCCAGACCATGCGGTTGAAGTCCGGCGTCTTGCGCATCAAGTCGTCGGCCGAGCTGTAGACCGGTTTCGGTCGGCCCGGTCGTGCCTCGCCGGCCAGGCCGCAGATGGTGAACTCGCGATAGAGGTGGTGCCAGCACTTCTCCAGGTAGCAGGCGTCGGCCATCTGCGCGAGCAGGTCCACGGTGCCGAGGAAGAAGCCCAGATGCCGGTCGCGCGGATCGGAGACGCGGATCTTGTCCAGGGCGATCTCGTAGCCGGTGAAGTGGACGATCTGGCGAGAAACGTCGGCGTATTTCTCCAGCCGCGTGCCCTGCAGGAAATCGCTGATGAAGGCGCCGCTGCGGGCGACGTGACAAAGCGTGAATTCGGCGCCGTTGCGGTGGCCGACATCGCGGTCGGAGCGCACGTAACCGGCGTCGTGGAACAGCGCGATGATCACGCCGAGCATCGCGCGCTCGGCGCCGAGCTGCTCGGCCGGCGGGACGGTTTTCTCGTAGCCGTCGATCAGGCGTGCGAACGCCAGCGTGGCATCCAGGCTGTGTCGGGCGTCGTGATACCAGGTGTCGCAGCCCTTGAAACCCGGTAGCAGGCCGGCGAACAGCTTGCCGAAGGTTTCGAACGCCCGGGCAATGAGATCGACATCGATGTCGGTGAACCGACCGGTGAGCAAATCGATGACGGCTGCTTCTACAGCTTTGGGGTCGGCCAGATGAACCGTGCCGGTGACGTCGTAATGTGCCTGTCGATCCATCGCGAGAACCTCCGCGTTCCGTCTTGACTTCACAGCCAATTCACGCGCTTTTCCGGATGGTAGACCGCCGATTCCTCCGCAGCCACATTCGAGCGTGACCGCGTTCTCAGTTCGCGCGCAGGCCGCAGATCACGGGCGTGTGGTCGGAGGGTCGCTCCCAGCGGCGCGGTTCGATGTCGATCGCGAAACTGTCGAAGCGCTGGACCAGCGGCGCACTGATCAGGTGGTGGTCGATGCGCAGGCCATGGCCGCGTCGGAACCCGCCCTGTCGATAATCCCACCAGGTGAAGCGTTGCTCCGGCGGCGCGGTACAGGTGAAGGCGTCGGTCAGGCCGG
Organism: uncultured Salinisphaerales bacterium; assembly: GCA_937896565.1. GTDB lineage: Bacteria > Pseudomonadota > Gammaproteobacteria > Nevskiales > OUC007 > Abyssibacter. The sequence continues at coordinate 107 of CALBOV010000186.1, read as the reverse complement.
TGTCGAGCAGGGAGGCCAGCGCAGCGCGTTCGGCGTCGCTGCAAAGAATGTGACCCTCCCAGCGGTCGGGGTCGTGGGTGTCGTCAACCGTCGGCGCGATGTTGTAG
>CALBOV010000185.1 GCA_937896565.1 uncultured Salinisphaerales bacterium | reverse complement strand
CGACCTCTTCGATACCTTCATCCCGACCGTGGAGGATGAGCTGCAAGTGCGTTGGGCGCATGCCTCGGGGCGCGCGCATGGCCGTGAGACCAAGCGCTACGAGTCGCGCATCGACGCGATGAACTTCGCGCTGGAGCACGATGATGGTCAGTCCCTGCGCAAGCTGGAACGCGCCGATGTCGTGCTGATTGCGCCGTCGCGTTGCGGGAAGACGCCGACATCCCTCTACCTGGCGCTGCAGCACGGCGTGTTCGCGGCGAACTATCCGCTGACCGAGGAAGACCTGGAGAAGGGGCAGCTGCCAGAACCGCTGAAGGATCAGAAGCACAAGCTCTACGGGCTGATCATCGATGCGACGCGACTCGCGCAAATCCGCGAGGAACGTCGCCCCGGCAGCAAATATGCGTCGATTCAGCAGGCCAGTTACGAGCTTCGGCAGGCGACCAAGCTCTACAAGAAGTTCGGTATCCCGTTCTCCGATTCGACGAACATGTCGGTGGAGGAGATCGCGACCATGGTGATGCAGGAAAAGAATCTGCGCCGGCAGCGGTTCTGAGCCGCGGGTTCGCCAGGCTGGTCGGACTTGCGGCGGCCTCGTCCGGCAGGGATCATCACCCCCAGATCGGTCTCCAAGACCGCGGACAGAATAATCAAGGAGGAGACATGTCCGAGCCATTGTTTGGTCTGATGATGGATTACCCGCTGACGGTCACGCAGATCATGCGTCACGCCGAGCGGGTTTACCCCAACGGCGAGATCGTTTCGGTCACCGCCGACAATCCCAACCATCGCTGCACCTACTCCGAGATGTTCGCGCGGGCCCGCAAGCTGGCGAACGTGCTGGATGCGTTAGGTGTGAAACGGGGTGACCGGGTCGCGACGCTGGCCTGGAACGACTACCGGCACATGGAGCTTTACTACGCCATCCAGTGCAGCGGCTTCGTCTGCCACACGATCAATCCGCGACTGTTCCCGGATCAGGTCGAGTACATCGTCAATCACGCCGAAGACCAGTACATCTTCGTCGACAAGCTGGTGTTTCCGCTGATCGAGAAGCTGGCGCCGGTGTTCGAGACGGTGAAGGGCATCGTCGTGCTGACCGACGAGGCGAACATGCCCGACACGGCTCTGGACAACGTCCACTGCTACGAGACCCTGCTGGCCGATGCCTCCGACGTGTTCGACTGGCCGGAGCTGGACGAGCGGGAAGCCTGCGCGCTCTGCTACACCTCCGGCACCACCGGTCATCCCAAGGGCGTGCTGTACAGCCATCGATCCACGGTAATCCATGCCTTTGGTGCCAACGGTGGCGAGTCCATCGGTTTCCGCAACCACGACTCCGTGTTGCCGGTGGTGCCGATGTTCCACGTCAACGCCTGGGCGGTGCCGTACTGCACGCTGATGGTCGGTTCCAAGCTGGTGTTCCCGGGCCCGAAAATGGGTGACGGCGAAACCCTGGCCAACCTGATCAATGCCGAGAAGGTCACCATCGCGCTGGGCGTGCCCACCGTCTGGCTGGGGCTGCTCAAGCATCTCCAGGATTCGGGCAAGACGGTCGAAACCCTGGAGCGCACCGTGGTCGGCGGCTCGGCCTGCCCGATCGCGATCATGGACGCCTTCCGCGAGCAGTATGGCGTCGAGACCATCCATGCCTGGGGCATGACCGAGATGAGCCCGCTGGGCACGATCAACCTGCCGCCGCGCGGTTTCGAGGAGCTGTCGCCGGAGCAGCAGAGCGCGCTCAGGGCCAAGCAGGGCCGCCCCGCGTTCGGCGTCGAGATGAAGATCGTCGACGACGATGGTAACGAGCTGCCCTGGGACGGCGTGGCCTTTGGCCGGCTGAAGGTTCGCGGACCGTGGATCTGCTCGGCCTACTACAAGCGCAACGACACCGATGCGCATGACGCCGACGGCTGGTTCGACACCGGGGACGTTGCCACCATGGACACCATGGGCGTGATGCAGATCACCGACCGGGCCAAGGACGTCATCAAGTCCGGTGGTGAATGGATCAGTTCCATCGATCTGGAGAATGTGGCGATGTCGCATCCGGACGTGGCGGAAGCCGCGGTGATCGGCGTGCCGCACGAGAAGTGGGCGGAGCGGCCGCTGCTGGTCATCGTGCCCAAGCCGGGCAAGTCGCCGACCGCCGGCGATATCCTCAAGCACTTCGAGGGCAAGATCGCCAACTGGTGGATGCCGGACGATGTGCAGTTCGTTGACGAACTGCCGCACACGGCCACCGGCAAGATCAGCAAGCTGAATCTGCGCAAGCAGTTCGCCGACTACAAGCTGCCGTCCACGGCCGCCTGAGCCCGCGGGTCCGGTCAGGGCAGGGGGATCTCGACCAGAGCGGCCGGCAGACGCTCGCTGGCCACGAAGGCGAGATTCCCCTCGGCTGTCAGGTCGCCTGCCTCGGTCTGCGCGAGCTGGGGCAGGTCGATGATCCGTGGCGCCCGGTTCAGTGCCCGCAGCCAGGGTTCGCCCGGGACCCGGGTGTAGAGATAGGCGTCCTTGTAGGTCACCACCAGCGCCCGGTCCGCGGCGGCTGAGAAGCTCATCGCCGTGGGCTGGCTGCGATAGCGGCCGAATCGAGGGTCCTCGGCCCGATCCGCTGGGGTCGGCGGCGGGATGGAGCTCACCGCGCCGAGAAATTCGGCGGTGACGACCCCGGTGCTTGCGCCCAGGGGTACGCGATAAAGCCGTGGCGGAGCATCCCGCTTGCTCAGCAGGTAGACCGCCCGTTCCGTCTCGTCCACCGCCACAGCCTCGTAGTCGCGGGGGCCGTCCGGGTAGGTCACGTTCAGTGTTCGCGCCGGCGAAACGGGCGCGGTCGTCGTGATCGGTTCGCTGACGACATGCAACTGCACCGTCGGTCGCACGCCCCGGTTATCGCCGACATCGGCGATCAGAAGATAGTGGTTGTCGTCTTCGGAGTATGCCGCCAGGTCTTCCCAGTCGGTGTTGGTGACACCGGTGATATCGACGCTGCCCAGCGATCGGCCGTCGTGATCCGATGCGTAAAGCCTGGCCGCGCCGCTGCTGTCGTTGTGCAGCCAGAGCCTCCCCGGCTCGGCGCGGGAGACGGCGAGGCCGCTGGCTTCATCGATTTCCCGGTCCGTCAGTGTCAGAATTCGACCTGGACCGTCCGGTAGTGAAGCAGGAGTGTTGCCAGTGCAGGCCGAAATTCCGATCAATGCGATGAGGCCTGATGCAAGGTGGGGCAGCGATGTCCTGCTGGCACGGTCTGGGATGCGCATGGGTTCGGGACGGCTGGGCATTCCCCTCATGCTACGGCCCGCAGTGGCATTGGCGCATGGCTGAGCTGTCCGAGACGCTGGTTCAGCCGCGGATGCCGCGGGGCGCCGCCGCCAGCCTGGCGGCGCTGGCCATGTTGCTGGGGCTGGGTGCGATGTTCGCGCCGCAGATTCAGCAGTGGTGGCCCGGCGGGTTGTCGGAGAACATGTCCCTGCGCGCATCGGCGGCGCTGATCCTGTGTTCGACCTCCCTGCTGATGCTGCTCTTCCGGCTGCGTCGCCTGGGTTTGATGGTCGCGATTGTCGGCGTTCTGTTCGCCGCGGCGGAAGTTCTGGATCTCTCCCTGTCGGCCCTGATTCCGCTCGAGTTGCCCGGCGGTCATTCCGAAGGTGGACGGGCGCTGGGACTGACCCTGTTCGCCGCCTGCACCGCGACGCTGCTGATGGCCTGGACCCGATCCGGGGCGAGCCGCTGGGCCGGGGTGGAGCTGACAACGGCGTTTCTCGTCGCGGCGGGCGCCGTGGGCATCCTGTCGGCGGGCGGTGCGGGTGGTTCGGCGCTCGGGATCGGTGCGGCGCTGCCGACACCGGCGGCGCTGGGCGTGATGCTCGTCGGACTGGGATTGCAGGGGCTGATTCTGGACCCCACCGCGAGCCGGCGCCGTCGCCTGCGACCGTTGATGTTCGCGCTGTCCGTCGTCGCCCTCGGCATCTGGCTGGCCGTGGCGCTGGCGCAGGCGAAACCGGATTCCGGTCTGGATGCGGCCGTGCTCGTGCTCGTGCTGGCGACCGGGCCGGTGGGCGCCTGGGTGCTGGCGCGCAACAGCCATGTCGACGAGATGCCAACCACCGAGACGACCTACTCGCCGGTGGTGGAATCGCACGCGCTGGAACAACTGCGCGTGCTGGCGGAGACCAGTGAGCAGGGCATCTGCGTGGTGGACGGCAACGGTCGCCTGACGCTGTTCAACGGCGCTCTGCAGGATCTTTACGGCTTTCGCGACAAGCCGTTTCTCGGCCACGCGTCGGCCAACGTGTTTCGCATCTACGAGGCGGACTCGGGGATGGCGGTGCCGTGGAACAAGACGCCGCTGGCGCGCGCGATGCGCGGGCAGCGCATCGAGGGTTACGAATTCAGCTTTCATCGCCGCGACGGCTCGGTGGCGCTCGCCCGCGCCAGCGCGCATCCGGTTCGCGACCAGCGCGGCATGGGCATCGGCGCGATCATGAGCGTGGAGGACGTGACCGAAGCGCGCCAGCAGGCGGAGCTGCTTCGTCGGCAGGCCGAACTGGTGTCGCGCACCGGTGCCGAGCTGGAGCGCGTGGCGTTCATCGCGGCTCATCATCTGCAGGAGCCGGTGCGCGGCATCAGCAGCTACGCGCAGTTGCTTTCGCGGCGGGTTGCCGACAACCCGGACGTGCAGGACTACGTTCGCTACCTGACGCAGGAAAGCGGCCGCATCAAGTCGTTGACCCGGGACCTGCTCGCCTATCTGGAGACCGCGACTCGGCCACAGATGCGCCAGTCGGTCGATTTGCAGGCCATCGTGCAGGCAGCCCGGGAAACCGTGGCGGCGCGGTATCCCCAGCGTGAACTGATCTGCATCAAGGGCGCTTTGCCGATCGTGACTGCGGATCCCGATCTGCTGACCAAGCTGTTCGAGCAGTTGTTCGACAACGCCGTCAAGTTCAATGGCAGTTCGACGCCGTCGATCACCATCGACTGCACGCCGAGGGCGGACGAGTGGGAGTTCTCGGTCAGTGACAACGGCCCCGGGATACCGCCCGAACACGCCGACAAGGTGTTCGAACTGTTCGCCCAGCTGCATACCATCGGCACCTATCCGGGCAATGGCCTCGGGCTGGCGCTCGCCAAGAAGGTGATGCTGGTGCATGGCGGGAGGATCTGGGTGGACACCCAGGCCGGGTCCGGGCTGACGATCCGCTTCCTGCTGCCATTCCGTCCGCCGTCCGTGGCGCTCGTCGACCCCGCCCAGTTCAGCGGCCCCGCAAGCGCGGCTCCCGCGGAAGCCGCGGCGTCGGTGACGCCGGCGAAGGAAGAATTCACCGCCACCGGGCGCAGGATGATGCCGGGGCTGGATTAGGCCCGGCGGCCGCGGCGAATCTCAGGTGACCAGCGACGGCTTGTCGCGTCCGGTCTGCTCGCGCAACTGGCACAGCGAGTCGGCGACGGCGGACAGCGGCCCCAGAACCTCGTGCGTCGGCAGGCGCAGCTCCCATTCGTCGCTGCGCAGCTCTTCCAGGTAGAGCCGCAGAGTGGCGCCGCTGGTGCCGGTGCCGGACTTGCGCAGCACGATGCGCGCGGCGTCGCCGAAGATCACTCGCAGGCCCTGCCCGTCGGCGCTGCTGCCGTCGATGGGGTCGGTGTAGCCAAATTCATCGGCGGCGGTGATGGTCAGGTCGTTGAGGGTCCGGCCGGGCAGCTCGGCGAGTTGAGCACGCAGGCTTTGCATCACCGCATCCGCCTGCTCAGCGCTCAGGTCCTCGTAGTCATGGCGCTCGTAGTAGTGCCGGCCGTAGGTCTTCCAGTGCGCCAGCAGGATCTCGGCGAGTGATTCGCCGCGCCTTGCCGCGAGCAGGTTGAGCCAGGCCAGCACGGCCCACAGGCCGTCCTTCTCGCGCACGTGATCCGAACCGGTGCCGAAGGATTCCTCGCCACAGATGGCGATTCGTCCGGCATCCAGCAGGTTGCAGAAGAACTTCCAGCCGGTCGGCGTCTCGTAGGCGTCAAAGCCCTGTTGCGCCGCCACCGCGTCCAGCGCGCGGCTGGTCGGCATGGAGCGCGCCGCGCCGGGAATGCCGTCGGCGTAGACCGGTATCGTCGACGCGTTGGCGGCGATCACCGCCAGGCTGTCACCGGGGGAGACGAACACGCCCCGACCGAGAATCATGTTGCGGTCGCCGTCGCCGTCCGAGGCGGCGGCGAAGTCCAGCGCCTGCTGGTTGATGGCTTCGTCGGCCAGGTCAGCCGCGTAGACCAGGTTGGGGTCCGGGTGGCCGCCGCCGAAGTCGGGCAGGGGTTCGGCATTGCGCACCGAATCCGGTGACGCACCAAGGCGTTCGACGAACAGGCGGGTGGCATACGGGCCCGTGACCGCATGCATGGCGTCGAAGGCAAAGCGGAAGTCGGAAGCGAGCAGCGCGCGGATGGCGTCGAAGTCGAACAGCGACTCCATGAGGTCGGCATAGTCCTCGGTGGAATCGATGACGTCCACGGTCATGTCGCCCAGTGTCGCGGCACCCACGTCGTCGAGGGGGACGGGGGCGGCGTCCAGCAGCCGGTAGCGGTCGATTTCTTGGCTGCGGGCGTAGATCGCGTCGGTGAGCGCGGACGAGGCCTGGCCGCCGCCGTGGATGCTGAACTTGATGCCGAAGTCGCCATCCGGGCCGGCCGGATTGTGGCTGGCGGACAGGATGAAGCCGCCGTGTGCGTCGTACTTGCGAATCAGGTGCGAGGCCGCCGGCGTGGACAGAATGCCGCCCTTGCCGACGATGATCTTCGCGACACCGTTGGCGGCCGCCATCGCGAGGATGGTCTGGATCGCGGTGTCGTTGTGGTAGCGACCGTCGCCGCCGACGACCAGGGTCGAACCCTCGAAACCCGGGTGGGTGTCGAACACGGCCTGGACGAAGTTCTCCAGATAGTGCGTTTGCTGGAAGACGCGAACCTTCTTGCGGAGTCCCGCGGTGCCGACGCGCTGGTCGTCGAACGGGGTCGTGGTGATGGTTCGGACGGCGGCGCTCATGCTGTTCTCCCCGGCAAAGTCAGGGCATGGAGCATGCACGCGGCGTGGCCCACGTCAACCGCTTGCACCGGCGGCGGCGCCATGGGCATAGTGACCGCATGGATCTCGCCAACCCCAAAACGCTGCTTCGACTCGGGCGGCCCGAGAGTTTTTCGGGTCTGATGAATCTCGTTGACGAGAACTACCAGCGGTTCCAGCGCCTGGTCCCGGATCATCCGCTGCCGTTCGATCACGCGGTGTCACGCAGCGAGTCGGACTTCGACCTGCACCTGACCGTCCTGGAACGCTGCCGGTACACGACGACCGTGCATCTCACCTACTGGTTCGACGCCGAATCGGGCGAGCGCCGGGCCGATCCCGATGTCACGCTGCGGCTTTATCACGATGCCGGCGTGGCCGAGGTCGTGGACTCCTGTCGGTCCCGCTGCGACTTCCTGCGGGACATCGACCCCGAGGTCGGCGGCTGGCTGCAACGCCAGCACGCCCGCAACCTGATGGTCTACAAGTGGCTGGGTTACCTGCTGCGCCACGGCCACGGGTTCGCGATGGCGGCCCGGCCCCGTGGCGTCGTCGAGCAACGCCGCTGAAGCCAGCCTCCGCTCGCTCGCTGTTCGAGGGTCGGTTAAAGCGCGTCCACGAACTTCAGGATCGCGTCGGTCTTTTCCTGCATCAGCGCCATGTCGCCGCGTGATTCCACGTTGAGGCGGATCACCGGCTCGGTATTGGACTTGCGCAGGTTGAAGCGCCAGGTCGGGAAGTCCACCGACAAACCGTCGGTGCGGTCGATGACGCCATCGGCGGCGAATTCCGTTTCGATGGCGGCGATGGTGGCATCCGCGTCGGCGACCTTGCGGTTGATTTCGCCGCTGGCCGGATAGGCCTCGATCCGCTCGTCGACCAGCTGCGACAGGGATTTGCCCTCGCGGCAGATCAGTTCGGCGACCATCAGCCACGGGATGTTGCCGTTGTCGCAGTAGGCGAAATCGCGGAAGTAGTGATGCGCGCTCATCTCACCGCCGTAGACGGCGTTTTCCTTGCGCATCCGCTCCTTGATGAAGGCGTGGCCGGTCTTGGACATGATCGGCACGCCGCCGGCCTGTCGGACCTCGTCCACTGTGTTCCAGGTCAGGCGCGGGTCATGGATGATCTTGTCGCCGGGCGCCTTCAGCAGCAGCGCCTTGGCCAGCAGGCCGACGATGTAGTAGCCCTCGATGAAGCGGGCGTTTTCGTCGAACAGGAAGCAGCGGTCGAAGTCGCCGTCCCAGGCCACGCCGAAATCGGCACCATGCGCCTTGACCGCCTCCGCGGTGGCGGCCCGGTTCTCCGGCAGCAGCGGGTTGGGGATGCCGTTGGGGAAGGTCGGATCCGGTTCGTGATGCACCTTGATGAATTCGAAGGGCAGGAACGGCGCCAGCGCGTCGATGACGACGCCGGCACCGCCGTTGCCGGCGTTGGTGACGATCTTCAGCGGGCGCAGCGCATCGACATTGAGATAGCCCAGTAGGTGCTGGACGTAGGCGGCGCGGTGTTCCAGCGGGGTCAGCGTCGGCTCGATGGGCGGCAGCGGCGTCGTGTCCTGCGCGGCGCGTTCCTCGATGGCCTTGAGGCCGCTGTCGCCGCTGATCGGCTGGGCGCCGGCCCGCACCAGCTTCATGCCGTTGTAGCCGATGGGGTTGTGGCTGGCGGTGACCATGATTCCGCCGTCCATCTCGAAATGAAAGGTCGCGAAATACACTTCTTCGGTGCCGCAGAGCCCTATGTCATGGACCTCGCAGCCGCCCTGTTGCAGGCCCAGCGCGAGCGCGTTGACCAGCGCCTGACTGGAATCGCGGACGTCGCGACCGACGACGACACGGGTCGGCTTGAGCTCGGCTGCGTAGGCCCGACCGATCCGGAAAGCCAGTTCGGGCGACAAATCGTCCGGTACTTTTCCGCGAATGTCGTAGGCTTTGAAACAACTCAGGCTCGCCATCGGCTCGTGTCCTCGCATGTCGTAAGGGGCGCTAATGATGCACTGCACATCCGTGCCGTGTCTGCCTTGGGAGTGGGAGAGTGCGGCCCGAGTTCCCGATTCACTCGACAGGGTGGCTGGCCGATGCCGCCGCGAACCGGTCTGGTAATTTTTATTACCCTTGAATTCGATTCGACTGCGCTGGCATGCTGCGCCCGCCTGGTGAAGGAATGAGTGAACGGGCCGGGCGGAAACAAGGAGGCGTCAGGAATCATGGGAAAGACGGTCAGAATTGGGTGTTCATCGGCGTTCTGGGGTGATACGTCCACCGCCGCGGAACAACTCGTCACCAAGGGTAATATCGATTACTTGGTTGCCGATTATCTGGCCGAGATCACCATGTCGATTCTTGCGCTCAAGCGGATGCGGGACCCGGCGGCCGGCTACGCGGACGATTTCGTCGAGGTGCTCACGCCGCTGCTTGGCGCGATCAAGACGCAGGGCATTCGCGTGGCGGTCAACGCCGGTGGCCTGAATCCGGCGGCCTGTTGCGCGGCCTTGCGGGACGCCGCCGAGCAGGCGGGCGTGACGCTGTCGATCGCTCATGTCGGCGGCGATGATCTGCTGCCACGTCAAAAGGAATTCGCCGACTGCCGGGATCTGGACACCGATGCCGCCATGCCGCGCGGACTGGTCACGATGAACGCCTATCTGGGCGCGCTGCCGATTCGCGATGCCTTTCTGCAGGGCGCTGAGATCGTCGTCACTGGCCGCTGCGCGGATTCGGCGCTGGTGCTGGGGCCGCTGATGGCGGAGTTCGGCTGGGGCGAGGACGACTACGATCGCCTGTCCGCCGGCTCGCTGGCCGGTCACATCATCGAATGCGGGGCGCAGTGCACCGGCGGCAATTTCACCGACTGGCGGGATGTGCCGGGCTTCGACGACATGGGTTTCCCCATCGTCGAGGTGCAGGACGACGGGAGCTTCGAGGTCGGCAAGCCAGATGGCACCGGCGGGCTGGTCTCGCCGCTGAGTGTCGGCGAGCAACTGGTTTACGAGATCGGCGATCCCGGTGCCTATGTGCTGCCTGACGTCATCTGTGACTGGACGGACGTGGCGCTCGAGGCCAGCGGGCCGGATCGCGTCCGCGTGTCCGGCGCGCGTGGCCGGGCGCCCACGGGGCATTACAAGGTGTCGGCGACGTACCCGTCCGGATTCCGGACGATGGTCAGCTTCGTCGTCGGTGGCCTGGAGGCGCCGGCGAAGGGGCAGGCCGCCGCGGACGCGATCTTCGCCAAGGTCGGACGGATGCTCGAAGCCGCCGGTCTCGGCGGGTTTCTCCAGACGCATGTCGAGCTGATCGGCGCCGAGGCCATGTACGGCCCGCATGCGCAGGTCGCGCCGCGCGAGGTGACGGTGCGCATGGTGGCGACCCATGCCAATCGCGACGCGCTGAAGCTGTTCGGCCGCGAAGTGGCACAGGCCGCCACCGGGATGGTGCCCGGCATCACCGGCTACTCCGGCCGGCCCAGTGTCACGCCGATCGTGCGCCTGTTCACCACGCTGGTGCCGAAACAGGCGGTGCCGGTCACGGTGCAGGTCGGCGAAGCGGTGTCGGACGTCGCGATTCCCGCGGGCGGGTCTGCATCGGCTTCCCCGACGCTTGACGGACTGGGGCTGGACGCCGTCGACGCGGGGCCGCAGACGGTGCCGCTGATCCGGCTGGCCGTGGCGCGGTCGGGCGACAAGGGTGATCACAGCAACATCGGGGTGATCGCGCGCGCTGCCGAGTATCTGCCGTTCATCGAACAGGCGCTGACCGCTGACGCGGTCAAGGCCTATTTCGGCTATCTGCTGGACGGCGAGGTCAGCCGCTGGGCCATGCCCGGCATTGGCGGATACAACTTCCTGCTGCGCCATTCCCTGGGCGGCGGAGGTATCGCTTCGCTGCGCACGGACCCGCAGGGCAAGTGCCATGCGCAGATGCTTTTGAGTTTTCCGATACCGGTTTCGGCGGAAATTGCACGCCGATTCGACTAAAGTGTTGGCCCCCATCCCACCTGACATCAGGACACAATGACGAACGGGAGCGACATCGAACGCGACGTCATGGAGTACGACGTCGTCATCGTCGGCGCCGGACCGGCCGGTCTGGCCTGCGCCATGAAACTCAAGCAGAGCAATCCGGATCTCGCGGTTTGCGTGCTGGAGAAGGGCAGTTTTGTCGGCGCGCACTCGCTGGCCGGCGCGGTCATCGAGCCGGAGCCGCTGGACGAGCTGGTGCCGGGATGGCGTGATGACCCGCCCGAGATCTGCGTGCCCGCGACCAAGGACGAGTTCCTCAAGCTGAGCGAATCCGGCGCGATGAAGCTGCCGACGCCGCCGCAGATGAACAACCACGGCCACTACATCGTCAGCCTGATGAACATGATGGGCTGGCTGGGCGAGAAGGCCGAGGCGCTGGGCGTGGAAATCTACCCGGGCTTTCCGGCCGCCGAAGCGCTGATCGAAGACGACGTCGTCGTTGGCGTGCGCACCGGTGACATGGGGCTGGCCAAGGACGGGTCGCACAAGGACGGCTACACGCCGGGCATGGACCTGCGGGCCAAGGTCACGGTGCTGGCCGAGGGCGCACGCGGTTCCGTGTCCAAGCAGCTGATCAAGCGCTACAAGCTGGACGACGGCCACGACCCGCAGAACTACAGCATCGGGCTCAAGGAACTGTGGGAAGTGCCGGAAGGCCGCGTCGAGCCCGGCAAGATCGTCCACACCGTGGGCTGGCCGTTGCCGAATGATGTCTACGGCGGCAGCTTCCTCTATCACCTGACCGACAACCGCATCGCGTTGGGTTACGTCGTCGGCCTGGGCTATGACGATCCGCGGCTCAAGCCCTTCGAGATGTTCCAGCAGTGGAAGCATCACCCCACGGTCAAGCCGCTGCTGGAGGATGGCAAGATCCTGTCCGCCGGCGCGCGCGCGATCGTCACCGGTGGCTGGCAGTCGCTGCCGACCACCGAAATGCCGGGTGCCATGCTGATCGGCTGTGGCGCCGGCACGCTGAACGTGCCGAAGATCAAGGGCGTTCACACCGCCATGCGTTCCGGCCTGCTCGCCGCCGAGCATCTCACGGCCAAGCTGGAATCGACCGGGTTCGACGCCAAGCTGCGTGAATCGGTTGTCGGCAAGGAACTGAAGAAGGTCCGCAACATCAAGCCCGGTTTCAAGAAGGGCCTGTGGTTCGGGATGTTCAATGCCGCCTGGGAGACCGCCGTGGCCGGTTTGTCGCCGTGGACGCTCAAGTCCAAGGCCGACTGGTCGCAGACCAAGAAGCTGGCCGAGCTGCCGGCCGAGCCCGGTTTCACGGAGGCGCCGCGCGATCTGGCGCCCAAGGATCGCCTGGCCTCGGTCTACTTCGCGGCCACGGAGCACGACGAGGACCAGCCGATTCACCTCAAGGTGATCGAGCCGGACGTCTGCTTCACCAAATGCGAGGAGGAGTATGCCAATCCCTGCACGCGGTTCTGCCCGGCAGGGGTGTACGAGGTGGTCGAGGAGGCCGGCGCCAAGCGTCTGCAGATCAATTCGGCCAACTGCGTGCACTGCAAGACGTGCGATATTAAGGATCCCTATCAAGTCATCAACTGGGTCACGCCGGAAGGCGGATCCGGGCCTAACTACCAGAACTTGTAGGGCCAAGGGACGGGCCGGCGTGTGGCGTCGGCGCGACACACACACACGGAACACAGAGAACTGTTGAGCCAAACAACATGAAAGTACTTGTGAGCGTGAAGCGCGTTGTGGATTACAACGTGCGAATCCAGGTGAAAGGAGACGGATCCGGCGTGCAGACCGAAGGCGTCAAGCACTCGATGAATCCGTTTGACGAAATCGCGGTCGAGCAGGCCATCCGCATGAAGGAAGCCGGCGCGGCCTCCGAAGTGATTGCCGTGACCATCGGCGACGACAAGGCCGTCGAGACCCTGCGCACGGCGCTGGCCTTCGGCTGCGACAAGGCGATCCACGTCAAGGTGGACGGCCCCGTCGAGCCGCCGACCGCCGCGGCGGTGTTCGCCAAGCTGGCCGAGGCCGAAGGCCCGGACGTGTTCCTGATGGGCAAGCAGGCCATTGACGACGACAGCAACCAGACCGGGCAGATGACCTCCGCCAAGCTGGGCTGGCCGCAGGCGACCTTCGCGTCCACCATCGACTTCGCCGACGGCAAGGCCACCGTGGCCCGCGAAGTCGACGAAGGCCTGGAGACCATCGAGGTGGATCTGCCGGCCGTGATCACGGTCGACCTGCGCCTCAACGAGCCGCGCTATCTCAAGCTGCCGGACATCATGAAGGCCAAGCGCAAGCCGGTGGACACCAAGAGCCTGGACGACCTGGGCGTGACGCCCAAGGCCGGCCTGACCGTGACCAAGACCGCGCCGCCGCCCGAGCGCGAGGCCGGCATCATGGTCAAGACCACCGATGAACTGATTTCCGCTCTGAAAGACAAGGGGCTGCTCTAATGGCTTCCGTACTGCTGATTGCCCAACACCTGGGCGGTGAACTGAACGCATCCACCTCCAAGGCCATGGCTTGCGCCAAGGCCATCGGTGACGTGACCGTCGCCGTCTTCGCCGAATCCGGCCAGGCCGTGGCGGATGCCGCGGCAACGCTGGAAGGCGCGACCAAGGTCGTGCTGGTCGACCGCGCGGAGAACGCCGAACCGGTTGCCGCGCTGCTGGCTCCGCAGATCGTCAAGCTGGCGCAGGACCTGGGCGTGACCCACGTCATCGGTCCGAACACCACCTTCGGCAAGGATCTGATGCCCCGAGTGGCCGCGCTGCTGGACAGCGTCATGGTCACCGACATCATGGCCGTCGAAGGGCCGTATACCTTCCAACGTCCGATCTACGCCGGCAACGCCGTCGTGACCGTCGAGGCGCCGCAGGATGGTGTGCTGGTCGGCTCGGCCCGTACCGCGTCGTTCAAGGCCGTGGGCGAGCAGGGCGCCTGCCCGGTGGAAGCGGTGTCGGTGGATGCCGAGCTGCCGTCGCACACCCGCTTCGTCAAGCGCGAGGGCGCGGGCGGCGACCGTCCGGACCTGCAGTCCGCACCCAAGGTCGTCTCTGGCGGCCGTGGCGTGGGCAGCGAGGAGAACTTCGAGATCATCTACCGCATGGCCGACAAGATCGGCGCCGGCGTGGGCGCCTCCCGCGCCGCGGTGGATTCCGGGTTCTGCCCGAACGACATGCAGGTCGGCCAGACCGGCAAGGTCATCGCCCCCGAGCTGTACATGTGCTTCGGCATTTCCGGTGCGATCCAGCATCTGGCGGGCATCAAGGACGCCGGCTGCATCGTCGCGGTGAACAAGGACGAGGAAGCCTCGATCTTTGAAGTCGCCGACATCGGTCTGGTGGGCGATCTGTTCGAGGTCATCCCCGAGCTCGAATCCAAGCTGTAAGCGCAAGCCGCCGCGGGCGACCAAGCCGGTCGTTCGCGGCGGCAGCCCGATTCGAATTGAATTCTCGTTCACGGAGGAGCGTGCGGTGGGCTATGCCTCGGTCCTGAAACCGGGCCTTTTCGAAGGCCGGACGATCGTCGTCACCGGCGGTGGCTCGGGCATTGGTCGTTGCACCGCGCATGAGCTCGCTGCGCTGGGCGCCCACGTCGTCATCACCGGCCGCACGCAGAGCAAGCTCGACACGGTCGTGGCCGAAATCATCGAGGACGGTGGCGCCGCCAGCGCCCAGGCCTTCGACATCCGCGACGAGGATGCGGTCAAGGCCGCCGTGCAGGCGATTGTCGCCGCGCGCGGTGCGATCCACGGTCTGGTCAACAATGCCGGCGGGCAGTTTCCCAGCCCGGCGATGATGATCAGCAAGAACGGTTTCGACGCCGTGGTCCGCAACAACCTGACCGGCGGCTTTCTGGTTGCCCGCGAGGTGTTGCTGCAATCGATGCGCGATGGCGGCGGCGCCATCGTCAACATCGTCGCCGACATGTGGGGCGGCATGCCCGGCATGGCGCATTCCGGGGCGGCCCGCGCGGGCATGGTCAACCTGACCGAAACGCTGGCGGTGGAATGGGCGCAATTCGGCGTGCGCGTGAACGCCGTCGCGCCCGGCTGGGTGGCCTCCAGCGGCATGGACAGCTACGACCCGTCGTTCTCCAAGCAGGTCATCCCGATGATGTCGCAGCTGGTGCCGCTCAAGCGCATGTCCACCGAGGCGGAGGTCAGCTCGGCGATCTGTTTCCTGCTCTCCGAAGGCGCCGCGTTCATTTCCGGCACCTGCGTGAAGATTGACGGCGCGGCCAGCCTCAACGCGAAGCTGTTTCCGCTGCCGGACCATGACCGATCGAAGCCCTACCAGGGCTTTCACCGTTACCAGCCGCCGAAGGCGGTGTCGGGGACGTCCGGTTAGCCCTACCCGGCGGGGTGGCGAGGCGTCACCCACCAACATCGACCATCCGGGGCGGACCCGGTGAACGAACAACGAGGTATGAGGAGACACCATGCCGGCCATTGAATCGAAGATCAGCCCGGCGTCAGCCGACTTCCAGAAGAATCGCGAGGACATGCTCGCGGAGATCAAGCGCTTCCGTGACGTGGAGGCCAAGGTCCACGCGACGGAGGAGTCCAAGCGCGAGAAATTCCATGGTCGTGGACAGCTGCTGCCGCGCGAGCGCGTGCACTTGCTGCTGGATCGCGGCTCGCCGTTCCTGGAGCTGTCGACGCTTTGCGGTTACAAGCATCACGACGACAAGGACGGCTCGCTCGCCGGCGGAAACTCCATCATCGGCATCGGTTACGTCTCGGGCGTGCGCTGCATGATCTCGGCTTCGAATTCGGCCGTGAAAGGCGGCACGATGACGCCGTTCGGCGTGCAGAAGACGATCCGCATCCAGGACATCGCGCTCAAGCAGAAGCTGCCGGTGATTTCGCTGATCGAATCCGGTGGCGCCAACCTGCTGTACCAGGCCGAGGTGTTCATTCCCGGCGGCAAGACCTTCGCCAATCAGGCGCGCCTGTCCGCGGCCGGCATTCCGCAGGTCACGGTGGTGCATGGTTCGTCCACCGCGGGCGGCGCCTACATGCCTGGTCTGTCCGACCACGTGATCATGGTGCGCAAGAAGGCCAAGGTGTTCCTGGCCGGTCCGCCGCTGCTCAAGGCCGCGACGGGCGAGATTGCTGTTGACGAGGATCTGGGCGGCGCCGAGATGCACTGTCAGGTGGCCGGCACCTCGGAGTTCATCGCCGAGGACGACGCCGACGGTATCCGCCTGGCCCGTGAAGTGGTCGGCAAGCTCGGCTGGAACAGCACCGCGCCGAAGCCGGCCCTCAAGGTCTTCGAGGCGCCGCGGTATGCGCCGGAGGAACTGGTCGGCGTCGTGCCCGCCGACTACCGCCGTCCCTATGATTGCCGTGAAGTCATCGCCCGTGTGGTCGATGGCAGCGAATTTCTCGAATACAAGAACGAATACGACCAGCAGACCATCTGCGGCCGCGCCAGCATCTACGGCCAGCCGGTCGGCATCATCAGCAACAACGGGCCGATCACGACCAAGGGCGCGACCAAGGCCGCGCAGTTCATGCAGCTTTGCGTGCAGACGCAGACGCCGCTGGTCTACCTGATGAACACCACCGGATACATGGTCGGCACCGAGTCGGAGCAGGGCGGCATCGTCAAGCATGGCTCCAAGATGGTGCAGGCCGTGGCCAATTCCGCGGTGCCCCGGATCACCGTCGTCATGGGCGGCAGCTTCGGTGCCGGCAACTACGGCATGTGCGGGCGTGGTTTCGATCCGGATTTCATCTTTGCCTGGCCGAATTCCCGCACCGCCGTCATGGGCGGCGAGCAGGCGGCCAAGGTGATGTCCATCGTCACCGAGGCGAAGATGAAGCAGCAGGGCCGTGAGGTTCCGCAGGAGATGCTCGACGCCATGGAGGCGGACATCATCGGCCGCTTCAACAAGGAAGCCGACGCGCTCGCCGCCACGGCTCGCCTGTTCGACGACGGCCTGATCGACCCGCGCGACACGCGCCGGGTGCTGGGCTTCACGCTGTCGATCTGTCAGGACGCCAAGCTGCGCGAAGTGGCGAAGAACAGCTTCGGCGTCGCCCGGATGTAGGAGGGGCCGTGCTCGTGGTGGCGCGCGCTCGCAACGGCGCGCCACGGACAGGACGGACTCAGGCGCCATCGCCACCAGAGACCAGCGCAGGATCAGAGCGGAGACTAGCCATGCAGCGCACACACGAACACCAGGAAATCTACCGCACGGTCGAGCGTTTCGTGCTGGACGAGATCAACCCGCACGTCGCCGAATGGGAACGCGATGGCGTGTTCCCGGCCCACGAGGTCTTCAAGAAGATGGGCGATCTCGGGATTCTCGGCATCAACAAGCCGGAGGACGTCGGCGGCATGGGGCTGGACTACAGCTACCAGATGGAATTCGCCGAGGCGCTGGGGGTGTGCACCTGCGGCGGCATTCCGATGGCGATCGGCGTGCAGACCGACATGTCGACGCCGGCGCTGGCCCGCTTCGGTTCCGATTTCCTCAAGGACAACTTTCTCAAGCCCGCGGTGGCCGGTGACCATGTCGCAGCCATCGCCGTCAGCGAGCCGGGCGCCGGCTCCGATGTCGCCGGCATCAAGACCACGGCGCGGCGCGAAGGCGACGAGTACGTGATCAGCGGCTCCAAGCAGTGGATCACCAATGGCACCCAGGCGGACTGGGCCTGCACGCTGGTCAACACCGGCGATGCCGATCCGACCAGCCGCCACGGCAACAAGTCGCTGATCGTCGTGCCGCTGGACGCCAAGGGCATCGACCGCCGGACCAAGCTGGACAAGCTGGGCCAGCGCAGTTCCGACACCGCGATCATCTTCTTCGACGAGGTCCGCGTTCCCGCGGCTCACCTGATCGGCGAGGAGGGCAAGGGCTTCGTCTACCAGATGATGCAGTTCCAGGAGGAGCGCCTGTTCCTGTCGGCCAGCATCCTCAAGGCGATGGACCGCGTGCTGGACGACACCATCGACTACACCCGCGGCCGCAAGGCCTTTGGCCAGAGCGTGCTGGACAACCAGTACGTGCAGTTCCGCCTTGCCGAGCTGGCGACCGAGATCGAGGCCGTGCGCGGCCTGATCGACAAGGCCATCGGCGCGCTGATCGCAGGCGAGGACGTCACCCTGCTGGCGTCCATGGCCAAGCTCAAGAGCGCCCGTGTCGCCCGTGAGGTCTGCGACGCGTCGCTGCAATTCTGGGGCGGGCAGGGCTTCATGTGGGAGTCCACGGTGGCCCAGTTCTACCGCGATCTGCGCCTGCACTCGATTGGCGGCGGCGCCGACGAGGTGATGCTGCAGATCATCAGCAAACGTCTCGGACTGGGCGGCAAGCGCAAGTCCGGCTGACCGAAGAGGCCATCATGACGACGCTACCCGAAACACCGAACGCACTGGTCGAGATCAAGGCCGGTGTCCTGCACTTCACCTTCAACCGTCCCGAGGCGCGCAACGCGATGTCGGTCGGCTTGCTGACTGACATCTGCAACATCATCGACGCCATCGCCGACGACCGTGACATCCGCGCCGTGGTGCTGCGCGGTGCCGGCGCCAATTTCTGCGCCGGTGGCGACATCAAGGACATGGCCGCGGCGCGCCAGTCGCCGCGGACGCAGCATTCGGACGCGGTGATCGACTATTCGCGCAGCTTCGGCACCATGCTGCGCAAGGTCAACGCCGCGCCGCAGGCGGTCATCGCGATTCTCGAGGGCGCCGTGCTGGGTGGCGGCTTCGGACTTTGCTGCGTCAGCGACGTGGCCATCGCCGCGCCGGACGCCAAGTTCGGTCTGCCGGAGACGGGTCTCGGCCTGCCGCCGGCGCAGATCGCCCCGTTCGTGGTCGAGCGCATCGGTCTGACCCAGGCGCGTCGGCTGGGCGTCTGCGGCGGTCGTTTCGACGGCGCCGAGGCCCTGCGACTGGGACTGGTGCATTTCGTCGAGCAGGACAGCGATGCGCTGGAGGCACGACTGGACGCCGTGATCGGCCAGATCCGCCGCTGCGCGCCGAATGCCAACGCGGTGACCAAGCAGATCATGCTGGGCGTGGCGCAGGCTGATCCGGACGACCTGCTGGACGATGCCGCGCGCGATTTCGCCGAGTGCCTGCGCAGCGACGAAGGCACGGAAGGCACGATGGCATTTATTGAAAAGCGGCTGCCCAACTGGGCGGTTGTTGACAACTGATTCGCCGGATCACGGCGACAGCGAGAAGACGAGGAGCAACATGGCACGCTTTACCAAGGTATTGGTGGCCAACCGCGGCGAGATTGCCTGCCGCGTGATTGAGGGCGCGCGCGGCGCGGGCTATCGGACGGTGGCGGTTTACTCCGACGCCGATCGCACGGCGCGACACGTGACGCTGGCGGACGAGGCGGTCCGGCTGGGACCGGCTCCGGTGGGCGAGTCCTATCTCGTCATCGACAAGATCATCGACGCGGCGCGCCGCTCGGGCGCTGACGCGATTCATCCCGGCTACGGCTTCCTGGCCGAGAACGCGGACTTCTCGCAGGCCTGTACCGACGCCGGCATCGTGTTCATCGGCCCGTCGCCGGATGCGATCACGCTGATGGGCAACAAGCGCCAGGCCAAGATCAAGATGATCGATGCCGGCGTGCCCTGCGTGCCCGGTTACGAGGGCGGTGATCAGGACGATGCCGTGCTGACCGCCGAGGCGGAGAAGATCGGCGTGCCGATCATGATCAAGGCCGCCGCGGGCGGCGGTGGTCGCGGCATGCGGCTTTGCGACGACCCCGCGAAGCTTGGCGAGATGATCCGTTCGGCTCGCAGCGAGGCGGAGAACGCCTTCGGCAACGGCGAACTGATTCTGGAAAAGGCCGTGGTCGGTGCCCGTCATGTCGAGATCCAGGTGTTCGGTGACCGTCACGGCACCGTCGTGCACCTGGGTGAGCGCGACTGTTCGGTGCAGCGTCGCAACCAGAAGATCGTCGAGGAATCGCCGTCGCCGGTGGTGGATGCCGAGCTGCGTGCGCGGATGGGCGAGGCCGCGGTGGCCGCCGCGCAGTCCATCGCCTACGTGGGCGCCGGTACCGTGGAGTTTCTGCTGGGCGCGGACGGCGAGTTCTACTTCCTGGAGATGAATACCCGGTTGCAGGTCGAGCATCCGGTCACCGAGCTGGTCACCGGTGTCGATCTGGTCGACTGGCAGCTGCGGATCGCCCAGGGCGATCCGATCCCGCTGCAACAGGCGCAGATCACCCAGACCGGTCACGCCATCGAGGTTCGGTTGTGCGCCGAGGACCCGCGCACCGGCTACGTGCCGCAGACCGGGCCGATCCGGGCCTGGGTGATTCCGGAGGGCGAGGGCCTGCGCGTCGATCACGGCCTGCTGTCGGACGGCGAGATCAGCCCGTACTACGATTCCATGGTCGCCAAGATCATCGCCTACGGGCATGACCGGGACTCCGCGCGCAGCCGGCTGCTGCGCGCGCTCGGCAACACCCGATTGCACGGCGTGGTGTCGAACCTGGACCTGCTCAAGGACATCCTCGACGAATCCGATTTCGCCGCCGGGGATTTCAACACCGGCTACATGCCGTCGCATTTCAGCGAGACGACGCTGGCGGAGCGGGTTCCGGCGCCGCTGCACTACGCGTTGGCCGCGCTCGCCATCTACCGGGCGGACGGCGCCGAGCTGCTGCAGCAAGCCGCGCTGCCCAGCGAATTGGCGGACTGGCACAGCGCGCCAGGTGGCACCATCGGCATGACCGTGGCCTGGGGCGAGGAGCGGCATGCGCTGACGCTGGTCCACGATTCGGCGCGGCATTACACCGTGACCCTGGACGGCGAAACGCATGAGTTCCTGGTCGAGGGTTCAGGCCCCGGCTACACCCGCCTGCAAATGGATGGCGTCGCGGCGCGCATCGACTACACACGCTCCGGTGACGAGCTGTGGCTGACCGCGCTGGACCGGACGTTCTGTTTCCGTGATGTCACCCTGGAGCCCGCGCAGGCGGCGGCGCCGGGCGCCGACGGCCGCATCCTGGCGACCAGCGACGGTCGTCTGCTGGAAGTGCGGGTTGCCGCCGGCGACACCGTGGAAGCCGGCCAGACCGTCGCAGTGCTGGAAGCCATGAAGATGGAATTCCAGCTCACGACCCCGGTTCCGGGTACGGTGGAATCCGTCGAGGCAGCCGGTGGCGACCAGGTCGCCAACCGTCAGTTGCTGGTGAAGATTCAGCCGGCCAGCGACGAGGGCTGATCGGCCACGCCGTCGATGACCAGCCCGTCCTCGGGCGTCACCTCCAGCGACGAACGCACCGAGCGGATGCCGGCACCGTCGCCGGCGAGCGGGCTCTTGCGGTGAATAGTCTGGATACCGGCGCGCCGGGCTCGGTCCACCTGCTCGTCGGTTTGCAGGTCCTGCGCGATCAGCGTCAGCTCGGCCCGGTCGGCGATGGCCACCAGCGCATGCAGCATCTGTTCAGCGTGGTCGGCGTCGCGCAGCATGTTCGGATCGATCAGCACCTCGCTGATCGGCAGATCCACCAGCCGCTGGATGGGCCCCAGCCGCGATCCGAAGTGGCGGATCGCCAGGCGTACACCACCCTGGACGCATCGGCTCAGGCGTTCGGCGATGAGCGACCCGGGTTCGGGCAGGTCGGCCTCGTGCAGTTCCAGCATCAGCGCTTCGGGCGCGATGCAGGCGTTGGAGATGGCGCCGAACACATCATCGACCAGCCCGTCGCCCATCAGTTGATGCTCGCTGAGAGCGACGGCGACCGATGAGACACCGGTCCGGCGCCGCAGCGCCGCGAGGTCGGCGGTGGCACGCAGCAGATACCAGCTCGTGACCTCGGCCAGCGTGTGGCCCGCGGGTTCCGTCTTCAGCAGCTCCGCGGCGGGCGCGCGTCCGTCGCCGGTGTTGAACCAGGTGACGGTGGCACGTACTTGCTCGGTGGCGCCGCCATCGATGCTGATCACCGGTTCGTACAGCAGCTGCAAGGCGCCAGCGGTCACGGCATCGTCAAAGCTGGAAGCGATGCCTTCGGGCGTTTGCGGAAGTCCCGGCAGCGTGTAGCCACGGGCGGCGCGGTCATTGGCGCGAATGCGTTCGAGCAGGGCGTCGATCAGGGTGTGGACGATCGGATGGACGCCTTCCAGGTGGTTGGTCAGATCTTCGGCCGTGACGACGCGGACGGTGCACTCGGTCAGCGCGGTGACCGTGGCCGTGCGGCCTTCGCCGTCGATCAGCGAGAGTTCGCCCACCATTTGTCCGTCGCCCAGGCGCGCGAGCAACGTCCTGCCGGTGTCCGTTTCCCGCCAGACTCCGACTTCACCACGTTCGATGATGTAAGCGTCGGAACCGTGTTCCGATGTGCTGATCAACACGTCGCCCGGCCGAAAGCGGCGACGCGTGGCTGGCGATTGCGCCATCCCGTTGACTCCCTGTCCTGCCCAGCCCGCAGCGTGTGAATCGGGAAAATTTGCGAATTCCGTTCGAAATTCGATTTTTCGACTTCACACGTGAAAGATGAAACGTTAGCGTAACGGGTAGGCGAGAAACGTGACCCGGGACACAGGGTGGAGAAAAACACCGGAGAATTGACGGCGGCGGGGACCGACAAGCTTTATTCGGCCCTGTACGAGCAGCTGCGACTGGAGGCGCGCAGGCAGCGGCGGCGCGTGGGCGGCGGTGTGGACACCACCGCCCTGGTCAACGAGAGCTATCTCAAATTGATGCGCTCGGACCTTTGGCAGTCCCGACAACATTTCTTGAGAACCGCGGCCGCGGCGATGCGTCAGGTGCTGGTCGACGATGCGCGAACACGTCTGGCGGAAAAGCGGGGTTCCGGTGAGATTCCGATGTCGCTGGACAAGACCGGCATGTCGGACATTGTTCCCGGCAGTCACGACGATCCGAATATCACGTTGGGCATCGATACCGCGCTCAATCGGCTGGCCAGTCACAACGAGCGGCTGGCGCGGGTCGTCGAATGCCGCTATTTCGCCGGTTACTCCGAGCAGGAAACCGCCGAGATCCTGGAGGTCAACGAACGCACCGTGCGGCGCGACTGGACCAAGGCCCGCGCGTTCCTGTTCGCCGAACTGAGCAGCGACGCGGATTGAACCAGATCGGCGCTCAGCGCCGCGGCGCGAACCCTTCGGACACGGCCCAGCCGAGCGTGGTCACGGCGCCCAGCCAGATCAGCACCGCCGCGGCACTGTGAAATGCCAGCGCGAGGCCGGGGACCAGCACACCAAACGCCAACAGCCCCCTCGCGCGCCCTGAAAGCGGCGTCTGCATTCGCTGGCCGCTGGCCCGCAGTCGCTTGGGGTCGCGCCAGGCAAGCCAGGCCAGGGGCAGGGCGCTGAGGGCCGCCGCGATCAGCGCGACGCTCATGCAGTGGCCTCCCGCGCGGCTGCCGAAGCCCGGCCGGTCTCGACGGCCGAGGTGCCCGCGCCGTAACGCCAGAGGCCCAAGCAGATGATGCCGCCGGCGATGATGACGATGTCACCGGCGACCACGGTCGTCAGTCCGCCGGACCAGGCTTCCACCCAGCCCGGGCCACCCGCGAGCAGGCGTGTCAGCGGCACGCCAAGCAGGGTGAAGCCCGTGGTGGCCACCAGGATGGCGCGAACCTGCGCGACGCTGCGAGCGACCATCGCGATCGCCAGTGCCGCCAGCGCGGCGAGACCGAAAGCGGTCCACTGCGCGGCCTCGATTGCCCAGCCGAACCAGCGGCCGGCGAAGGTGCCGTAGGGCGTTAGCGCCATTGCCAGTGGCAGGCCGTAGCCAACCCAGTGGACGAGCCGGCTCATGCGTTGCCAGGCGCGCTGCTCGGCGCGACGGTTGGTCCACAGCAACATGCCGGTGAGTGCCACATAGGCGCCGGCGAAACCCAGCGCGAACCAGACCGCCTTGGAGATCACGCCGGAGAAGTTGCCGAAGTGCAGCGGCCCCATCAGCGCCGCGACGGTGTTGCCCGCGGACGGCTGCTGGCCGACGAGTATCGGCTTGTCGTAGAGGAATTCCCCGGTGACGCCCGAGTAAACCGGCGATCGGCCGGTCAGACTGCCTTCGACGGCCGGCGTGAACACCACCAGTTGCGAGTCCGCGCGGCCGTAGAACCGTCCGGCGACGAAATTCGGGCGGGCGCCCGTTCGTGCCTGGGCGTCGGCGATCACGGCGTCGAAATCGGCCACCTGGGCGGGAGTGTCGTCCGTCGCCGGTGGCTCGCCGAAGACCTCCGCGATCGCGCGTTCCTGGTCACCGCCGAACACGACCATGGCCATGGCCGGCAGCCCCAGGCTGGTCGCGAAACTGAAGAAGCTGCCCGTGAACGCGAGTACAAAGGCGAACGGCAGCGTCCAGGTGCCGGCAATCACGTGGGCGTCACGCGAGCGCAGCAGCGCCTCCTTGTTGCGCCGGATGGTGAACAGCTCCCTGATCAGGTGCCGGTGGACCACGAAGCCGGTCATCGCGGCGACCATCATGATCAGTCCGAGCACGCCGGTGACGAACAGACCCCAGGGATTGGGGATGTGCAGGCGCACGTGCAGATCGACAAAAAAGTCCGCCAGCGCATCGGTGGTGCGACGCGCGGCATCCAGCAGCGCCTCCGGGCCCTCGGTCCGGTTGAGCACCGTCAGCGTGTTCGGGTCGATCTCGTAGAGCACGCCGTAATGTTCCTCGGCGCCGGGATGCCCATCCTCGTCCTCGCTTTCGAGATGTCCTTCGAACTGGAGCATCAGGCGGCCGCCGCCGGAGGTGTACAGAAAGAAGGTCTCCCGGTGGGCCGGGTCGACGTCGGCGCCCAGTTCATGCACCAGCGGCGTGATGTTCGCCGGCAGGCTGTCGGTGGCCGGTTCGTCCAGCGGGTTGGACCAGTTGCCGATCTCGGTGGAGAACACCGCGATGGTTCCGGTGCAGATCACCGCGTACAGCAGCAGTCCGAGCAGAATGCCCGACCAGCCGTGAATCGCCAGCAGCTCCTTGGTGCGTTCCTGCGACAGCTTGATCATGCGCCTGCTCCGGCCAGGTGTCGGGCGATGAGGCCGCCGTGCACCGCGAGCAGCAGCATGACCACGCCATATGCGCGGAGCAGACGTCGGTCCAGCAGCGAATAGAGAAACAGCAGCGCCCAGATCAGCGGAAACAGCACGACGGGGAACACCATGTTGTCGATGCCCGCGGCACCCTTGGGCAGATAAAGCGCCGCGCCGGCCATCAGGATCCAGCTTGCGATGAAGGCGAGCGGTCCGGCGAGCACGCCGCGCATCCAGGCGCGCAGGCGCGGTTTCCCCGGTGCGGTCGATGTATCGACGGTGGTGGTCGTCATGACGGCTTCCCCAAGATGACGCGGTTCGTTCGTGAGAATGCGAACAATTATCGCCTTATCTCACTGTCCGCGTCATGTGCGCCGGCTTCGCGGTCCTGCTCCGCCTGCTCGCGCAGGTCGGCGACGAAGCGCATGGACAGCCGGTTCTGGCGGGCCGAGATCGCGTGCAGAAACGCTTCCATGTCGTCGATCTGCTCGGTGCTCAGGTCCAGCGGTTGCAGCAGGGGAGAGGTCTTCGGGAACAGCGGATCGTCCGCGTGTTTCTCGCCGCGCTTGGGATGAGCGCCGCCCTTGTTGTAGAACAGCAGCACGTTGCGCAGCCGCGGGATCATGCCGTTGTGCATGTACGGGGCGGTGAACGCGACATCGCGCAGCGGCGAGGTGCGAAACGTGCCGACATCCTCGGGTTTGCCGGTCACGTTGTAGCGGCCGAGGTCCTGCAAGGGCCGGCCGTAGAAGTTCAGCCCCAGGTTGTGGAACTGCTGGTCGGTGAACAACGGCCCGCTGTGGCAGTTCATGCAGCGACCCTGTGTGCGGAACCAGTGCAGGCCGCGAATCTCCTGATCGCTGAGCGCGTCATGCTTCCCCTCGATGAAGGCATCGAAGCGCGAGCTGCGGCTGATCAGCCGGCGTTCGAAGTCGGCGATGGCGCTGACGATTCTGGGGTAGGTGACCTCGGGATCGCCGAAGGCGGCCTCGAACTGCGTGGCGTAGCTCTCGCGCGCGGCGATGCGCTGGACGGCGCCGGCCGGCGTGTGATGCATCTCGATATCGCTGGCCAGCGGTATCGACACCTGCGCCTCCAGGCTGCCGGCACGGCCATCGCGAAACAGCCGGTCCATGAACGCGGCGTTGATCAGGCTTTGTGTATTGCGCGTCCCGGGCGCGCGCAAATGGCCGAACGGCAGCTGGCGCCCATCCGTCCAGCCGTGCTCGGGATCGTGGCAGGACGCGCAGGCGATCTGACCACTGCTGGACATCCTGGGGTCGAAGAACAGCTGGCGCCCCAGATGGGTCAGCGGCGTCCAGTCACGGCCGGCGGGTGGCTCCGGCAGCGGACCCAGCGGCTGCCAGTCGATGCCCTCGTCCACGGTCGGTGCGGGCCACTGGTCGACCGGCACCCGGTACAGCGCGGCGATCGGGTCGTCGTCGGCCGGCATCGGGTCCGACGCCGATGGCGAATGTTGGCTCCAGTACATGCCGCCGACAAAGGCCAGCGTCAGACCGGACAACACCGCGAAGGTCGCGAGCCACAGTCGGCGCGTTCTCATGACGTGCCTCCGCCGTAGCGATAGCGCAGCAACAGCCAGGCGCCGATGCCGGCTTCGTAGGCGTCCGCGCCGGATGCCGTGTAAGTCCGCGCGTTGAACAGGTTGTCGATGATTGCCTCGAACTCGATGAACTGCGATGCGGTGACCGGCTGTCGGTAGCGCAGCTTGGCGTCGAATAGCGTGTTCGGTCGGCGCGTGATCACGCCGTAGATGGGTAGTTCCTCAAGACGTTGTTCGCAGGCAGGGCAGCGCTGCACGGCCTTGTCGATGCTGCGTCCGGTGTCCTCGACATTGCGATATTCGCCGCGATAACGCCCGGTCAGGCTCACATCCAGCCGCGGCCCGATGCGAGCATTCAGGGTCAGATTGACCACGACGGGCCTGGCGAAGTCGGTTGCCAGGGTGTTCACGCGGCCGAGCGGAACGACGGTGTCGTTGTAGTACACCAGCGTGTCCTCGAATTCGGAGGCCGAGCGCGTGTCGTAGCCGTCGTTGCTGCGTTCGGTTTCCGACCAGGTCACGTTCGCGGACAGATTCACGGTGGGCAGCAGGTTCCGGGAGATCGCGAACACGATGCCCTGATACCGGCCTTCGCCCGCGTTGTTGGGCGTCAGCGTGATCAGGCCGGTGTCCGGGTCTTCGGGGGATTCGTCCTGAGCGAACTCGTCGCGGTACCAGCGTCGCGTCAGACGGAGGCCGGCATTGAACCCCCAAAGGTCCAGCGACAGTCCGCCCGAGAGTTCGTCCGAATACGGGGTGGACAACGAATCCGCCGAGCCCGTGTACAGGAAGCGCCCGGCGCCCGCGCTGGTCAGCCAGTTGTTGTCCACCAGCTTCACCGGGGAGCCGTTGATGTTGGCGCCGGTTGCCTCGCGATACTGGGAAAAGAACGGCGCGCGCGCCTCGCGCAGCTTGTAGGTCAGCAGTGCCTGGCTGTAGTAGCGGTTGGCGCCGGCATGCAGGCCGAGGAAATCCCAGGGTGTAGCGGTGAACAGCAGACGTGGCGCGAGGTTCCAGTTCCGCTGGTAGTCGTCCACATCCAGGCGCAGACCGAGGCGGGTGCTCCAGTGCTCGCGCTCATAGCGCCAGCTCGCATGGGTTGCCGCCTGGGTGAGCGCCACATCGACGTCATCGGTGGGATAGACGGATCGCGAGTAAAGCGCCTGATTGCCCGAGATGCAGGCCGGGACGTTGTCGCCGACACAGCGAATCCGGCTGTCGACCTCGCCGGTGGAATAGACGTAAGCGTCTTCATCACGCGTGAAACCCGCGGCCACCCGCTCGACGGACAGACCCGTTTCCATCCGCCCTCCGAACAGTCCGGTGTCCAGTGACAGTTCCAGCCGCGTGTTCTGCTGGGTCTTGTCGATATCGCCAAAACCGCCTTCACGACTGTGCAGGCTGTAGACCGCCTCGCCCCAGTCCGGTCCGTTGCTCGACGTGAGCCAGTTGATGAACGACTGCCGCGCCATGCGATTGGTTTCCGATTGCGCGTGGCTCAGCGCCACGTCCACCGTGCCCCAGGTGGTGATCCGCGAGCCTTCCAGCAGTAGCGAACCACCACCGCCGGTGGTCGTGAAGTCGCTGTTCAGGGCATCGATGATGAACTGGTCGGAGGTGTAGGGCGTGTAGGTCGCGGTCGCCGCCAGATCGGTGCGGCCGAGTTGCAGCCGGGTCTTGGCGAGCAGATTCGCGTTTTCGCGGTGCTGTTCCCGGAATTCGGCCAGCGTCAGGGTGGGGATGTCCGAGGTCAGTCGCGTGGCCGAGAACAGCAGGCCGGCATGCTCGCCGATCGGCTGATCGAAGCTGGCGCCCATGCGCAGCTTGCGATACCGCGGCGCGTCCTCGATTTCGATATCCACCGGATTCTCGTCGTCCGGTGGGGGTGGCTGGATCACTTTCAGGTTGACCAACTCATCGCCGGTACCGCTGATGAACGCGCTGGCACCGCGCCGGAAGCCTGGCGATCTCGTCTCGGCGAGCACGGCACCACCGGTGAACCCGCCGACACTGGCTGGTGCGTTGCTGTCATAAACCGCCAGCGACTCGATGATGTCGGTGTCGAAGAACTGGCTCTGGGCGAAGCCGGGCACATCGTTCACGGAGGAGGTCGGAGCGTCACTGGCCGGGTCGAGCGCGCTGTTGGTGGAAATGCCGTCGACCGAGAAACGGTTCTCGTAGAAGCGGCCCCCGGCGATGCTCACCCTGGCGGCGGTGATTTCGCCGAGGTTGTCCGCGTCGCTCAAGTTCTCGTCGAATTGCACGTTCGGCAGGTTGCGCAGCAGGCGGTTGAGATCGCCGTTGCCGTCCTGCATGCGCAGGATGTCCTCGCGGGTGAGGTGAACCTCGCCGATGTGGTCGATGCTTGCGGTGCCACGGACCTCGACCGGAGGCAGGTCCAGCGTCGGTGATTGCGTCGGGTCGGTCGTGCCGGTGTTGTGTTTGGACGGCTCGCGATCATCGATGTCGTCGCCGGAGCTGTCCGGTGACGCGCTGATGACGGGGGCCAAATAAAAGAGGGCGGCAACCCCGAGGGTTGCCGCCGCAATGCGGTGCGCCATGGAGAAGGAGACTAGGGCCTGTTCACACTAAAACGCGCCGCTGCGCCGGAGACCATTTTTCCGCAAGACCAGGCGCGGTGAGCGCTCTGTGGTTGCGCCACAGAAGCGAGCCGCAACGCAGGATTGAGGAAAATGGGCCCGGCCCTCCGGGTTGCGTCCCAGAGGCGGTCAGTCAGCGTTACTCGTCGTTTATTTGGAATCACCAAACATCGCTCCTCGCGCCTTGCCTGACCGCCTCTGGGACGGCAACGCAGTGGCGCGCTTCAGTGTGAACAGGCCCTATACGTTCGCCGGATCGAGCGGGGTGCGATCCGTGGCATCACCGGTTCCGTCGCCATCGCTGTCGTCATCCAGCATCAGGCCGGATTCGGTCACGGTGGCCTCGTCCGCGAGGGGCGAGAAGAAGTTCGGCAGCCCGTCGTTGTCCGTGTCGATGCGGGCGAACGGCGCTGCCGTGGTCTGGAAGTCGATCGGGACGGCCCCATCCGTGACCCGCACCGGGAAGTCGGAGACCGTCGAGTACGGGTTGGCCCGCAGCAACGCCTGTGCGGCATTGACGGCCTTGTCGTTGCGATCCGGGGCGTTTTCGATGCGTGCGAGCACATCGGCGACGTCGTCCTGCTTGCCCAGCACGGCCACGACGAACCCGTAGTCGCTGACGCGGTCATCGGCGTTGGCGATTGTGTCGGTCACGCTCGCCGCTGCCAGCAGCGTTTCACGGGCGCGGTTGATTGCAGTCGCCAGATGGGCGTTGTAGGTCGTCGCGTCGCCACCGTCGCGAATGGCCTGCCATTGCAGCGCGCGCAGATGGTAGCTCGCGTCCACCAGATCACTGCCGAGGTCAATCAGGTAGTCCGCCTGGACCCGGCGTGCCTCGGCCAGTTCCTCGTCCGGAACACCATCGCAGCAGAGATCATCGACCCGTGCGCGGACGGCTTCGGCCGCGTCGAACAACTCACCTTCGCCGTAGCGGCTGAGGTCGCGTTGCGCCCGGTTCAGTTCCCGCATCAAGGTGATGGCGTCATCCGGCGTGCTGATTGAATCCAGCACACTGCGGGCGGAGGCGAGGCGGGCATCAGCCGTCGCATCGTCACCGGAATAGGAGTACTGGCGGCCCATTTCGATCAGGGCCTCGGCGCGCAGGGCAGGTGTGCCGCTGACCTGATCGTCGACCACGGTATCCAGCGCAGCCAGCACCGCGAATGCTTCATCCGAGTAGCCGGCCTTCGCGTAAAGGTCCACGATGCGCAGTGCCGAGAGGTTGAGGTACACCTCGTATGCGGCGCCATCGTCTTGTGATGCCGCATAGTCCTGGTATGCGTCGGACTGGTAGTAGTCCCAGGCGGCATCAATGGCGATTTTTGCCTGCGTGTAGTCACCCCGATCAACCAGCACGCCGCCAAGCCCACGGGTGTTCGATTGGGTGTATACCAAGTTGAACATGATGTCCCGAGGTGCCCGGCTGCCGGTGGTCTGCGTCAGGATGATGTCGACGGCTTCCTCGATGTTTCCGGCATCGCGCTCGACATCGGCCAGCGCCAGTGCCATGGCGGCTTCAGCCTCTTCCTTCCAGTCAGCGTCGAGCATGTTGTCGATGTAGTCCTGTGCCCGTTCTGTTTCACCGATGCTGGTCAGGATTTCGACGATGTCATCGCCATAGGTTTCGAGGCGGCATTTGGCGTAGTTCGTCGGTTGCAGCAGAGCGAGGTCGTCTTCCAGGACGGCGACGACGTCGGCATTCAGGCCCAGTTGGCGGTAGAGGTCTGCGGCATCCAGCATGTAGATGCCGCGCAGGAGGTAGTGGGCCTCGTTGCCGGATTCCTGATGCTCGCTGCAGGCTGATCCGCTGTGTTGAGCGGCGTTGGCATCGCGCACCGCCGCAGCGACCTGGTCGACGGCCTGCTCCGCGCCCCCGTTCAACCCTGCGTCATTCAAACCGGCGGCCAGCGCCCGCTCGACCAGGTCTTCCGCATAACGTCGGAGGCTGAGAACCGCACGGGCGTATGCAGAGGTGTATTCCCCGCCGCCGACGATGTCGATGAATTCATCGATAACCGCGGAGGCTTCGGCGATACTCTCGTCATCGCCGATGGCGATGAATCCCTGGTCCGGTGAGCCGATCAGCGTTTGCAGGCCAGCCAGATCGTCGCCATCCAGGTTTGCGACACCCTTGGTTTCCACAATGTCCAGACGCAAGGCCAGCGCCGCCCGATAGGCATCCCGAGCATCGGCGAGATCGCTGCCCGGAAGGTCGAGGATTCGGTCACCGATCTGCTCATAGGCATCCGCCTGCTTTGCGGT
>CALBOV010000184.1 GCA_937896565.1 uncultured Salinisphaerales bacterium | reverse complement strand
GGTCGGGCACCTCCAGCAACATGAACGCCAACGAGGTGATCGCGGCGCTGGCGCGGCGCGATGGCCTCGACGTGCATCCCAATGATCACGTCAACATGAGTCAGTCGTCCAACGACGTGATCCCGACCGCGATTCACGTGGCCTGCGCCATCGGCATCGCCAAATCGCTGGTCCCGGCGATCCAGCACCTGATTGACGTGCTGGAAACCCGGGCTGACGAGCTCGACGCCGTGGCCAAGACCGGCCGCACGCATCTGATGGATGCGATGCCGATCACCTTTGGTCAGGAATTGCGCGCCTGGTCGTCACAACTCGATGCCGGGCTGGACCGGCTGGCGGATGTCCGCAAGCGGCTCAATGCGCTGCCGCAGGGCGGCACCGCCGTCGGCTCGGGGATCAATGCCCACACCAGTTTCGGCTCGGTGTTCGCGGAGCAAATGTCTCGACTGACCGGCCTGCCGTTTTCGCAGGCGCTGGATCACTTCGCGGCCCAGGCCAGCCTGGATACGCTGCTGGAGGTCTCCGGCCACCTGCGCGCGTTCGCGGTCAGCTACACCAAGATCGCCAACGACCTGCGCTGGATGAATTCCGGTCCGCTGGCGGGGCTGGGCGAGATCGAACTACCCACGCTGCAACCCGGTTCCTCCATCATGCCGGGCAAGGTGAATCCGGTGATTCCCGAAGCCGTGGCGATGGTCGCCGTGCAGGTCCTGGGCAACGATGCCGCGATCACCGCGGCGGCGCAGTCCGGCAACTTCCAGCTCAACGTCATGCTGCCCGTGGTCGCCAGCAATCTGGTGGAATCGATCAGCTTGCTGTCCAGTGCCGCCACCGTGCTGGCCGACAAGGCCATCGCGGGCTTCACCGTCAATCAGGCGAACGTGGATGCTGCGCTGGCGCGCAACCCGATTCTGGTCACCGCGCTGAACCGCGAGATCGGCTACGACCTGGGGTCGAAGATCGCCAAGGAGGCGTACCGGACCGGCCGGCCCGTGCTCGACGTGGCCCTGGAGCACACGGATCTCGGTGAGGAGCGTCTCAGGGCGCTGCTGGACCCGATGGCGCTGACCCGCGGTGGCATCCCGGGCAGCGACTAGCGGGGTCGGCGAGCGGTCACCGCACCCGGGCTCAGCGCAGCAGCGACACCGATTCCGGCTTGGTCACCGCCAGTTCCGCGTCGGCGCCGAAGTTGTTGCGGCCCGACAGGCTCAGGATGTCGTTGTAGCGCAGCACCCGGTCGTTGGCTTTTTCCGCCACGTAAACCGTGCTGCCATCGAAAGCGATATCCACCGGATTGCCCAGCGCGGTCTCGTCGCCGCCGACCTGTGCCCGGACATTGACCAGGCCTTCGGCACGCGAGGCGTTGTCGATGACGAACAACTGGCCGTCGGTGGCATTGTTCGCGTCGCCGACATCGGACAGGATCAGGCGATTGCTCGCGGCCACATGGATGATGCCGTGCAGGTTCACCGATACCTGCGCGCCGTTGATGGCCGGGATGATGCTGCGCGACACCGTGGCGCCGGCCTCCGTCGCCGCGCGGGCGCCGAAATCGTCATACACCAGCACCGAGCCGTCGGTGGCGGCGACGTAAAGCCGGTCGGCCGCCAGGTCGTAGTCCAGGTCCCAGATCGATGCGGTCCCGACATCGGTCGTGTCGATCACCGGGGCGGTGTTGCCATCGGCTTCCAGGCTGTAGCCCTTGATTGCCGGCGTGCCGCTGTCCGCGACCAGCAGCAGTCCCTGAGCCTGCACGATCTCGATGCCCTTGGGGCTGGTCAGCGTGGAACTGAATCCGCCAATCAGGCGATCGGTATCAGGCGCATCGAAGCTCGTGCCCGCACGGTCCGCCAGTCGATTGATGACGAGCAGGCCCGTGCGGGTGGCACCGGTGGACCCGTTGTCATAGCTGACATAGGCATGACCCCGCGTGTCGATCTGGATGCTTTCCAGCTGGCGCACCGCCGCGCCCAGCGTGCCGCCGGCGCTGGCATCGAGCATGCCGATCTCCGAGGACAGGTCGGTTTGCAGCAGCAGAATGCGCCCGGTGTCTCCCGGGCCGCCGAACAGCCCGCCGGGCGGGGCGGGGTTGGTGGAGACCGCCAGGGCCGATACCGAGTCCGCCGTGGTGAGGTCCGACGCGTCAACCGGCAGGCTGTCGCTGCTGCGCAACCGGGCGACGGATTCGGGCGCCGTGGCCTGGCGGGCATGGTCGGGCTCGACATTGCCCGACGCCGACAGGATATTGCTGAAACTCAGCACCGCGCCGTTCGCCTTTTCGGCGACGATGGCGGTGTCGCCCGCCAGGGTGACATCCACCGGGTTGCCCAGGCGGGAACGCGCGCCGACGATCCGCGTCGATGCGGGAATGCCACCAGACACCGTCCCGTTGTCGTTCAGCGTGAAGATCTGTCCGTCATCGTCCAGCGCCGGGTCGCCGACGTCGGTCACGACGATCCGGTTGCCCAGCAAGGCGATGCCGTGGAAGTTCACTGAAATCTGCTCACCTTCGGCATCCACGGGAAAGATGCTGCGGTCGGCGACGGCGGTCACGTCGGTCGAGAAATCATCGAAGATTTCCACCGTGCCGTCGGTCAGCGCCGCATAAAGCCTGTCGCTGGTCTCGTCATAGGCGACGTCCCAGGGCGCGGCGGCGGTGGCGATGCTGCTCAGCGGCGCAGCACCATCGCCGGCGGTGGTGGAGAACAGGCTGAGGCTGGCCGCCGCGTTGTCGGCCACGATCACGCGACCAATCGCGTCGATGACGACCAGCCCCTTGCCGGCGAAGCCGCCACCCAGCCCGCCGCGACCATTGATCTGGCGGTCGAATCCGGT
>CALBOV010000183.1 GCA_937896565.1 uncultured Salinisphaerales bacterium | reverse complement strand
GTAAATGCGTAGCCGCCTATTTGTACTCGGCGGCCGGCAGCGGCGAGTCGACCACCGATCTCGCCTGGGACGGCTATGCGCTGATCTACGAGAACAACGATCTGCTGGCCGAGTCCCAACGCTTTGCCGACGAGGAGCAGGTGATTACCTCCGACGTTGACCTGGAGCGCCTGGCCCAGGACCGCATGCGCCTGACCAGCTTCAACGACGGCGTCGGTGACCATCGCGAGATGGTGCGTGCGATGCGGCGCGTGCCCTTCGAATTCGCGCTGCCCGGCGGCAGCTACGGGCTTCGCCGCGACGTGCCGCGTTTCCCGTTCGTGCCAGCGGACCCGGCCAGGCGCGACGAACGCTGCTACGAGGCATACAACATTCAGGTTCATGGGCTGATCAAGCGCCTCCAGGCAGCAGGCATTAACAAGCTAGTGATCGGTGTCTCCGGCGGACTGGATTCCACCCAAGCGCTTATCGTCGCGGCCCGCGCCATGGACCGGCTCAAACTGCCGCGCGAGAACATCCTGGGCTTCACGCTGCCCGGGTTTGCTACCAGCGATACGACCAAGACCAACGCCTGGGGACTGATGCAGGCGCTGGGCATCACAGCCCGCGAAATCGACATCCGTCCCGCCTGTCATCAGATGCTGGAGGATCTGGAGCATCCGGCCGCACGCGGCGAGCAGGTGTACGACGTGACCTTCGAAAATGTGCAGGCCGGCCAGCGCACCTCGCATCTGTTCAGGCTGGCGAATCATTACGACGCCATGGTCCTGGGCACCGGCGATCTGTCGGAACTGGCATTGGGCTGGTGCACCTATGGCGTGGGCGACCAGATGTCGCACTACAACGTCAACGCCAGCGTGCCTAAAACGCTGATCCAGTACCTGATCCGCTGGGTCATCGCCTCGGAACAATTCGACCGGGCGACGGCGGACATTCTTCAGGCCATTGTCGACACCGAGATTTCTCCGGAACTTGTGCCCGGAGAACAGGACCAATCCGAGGGGCCCAGTCAGAGCACGGAGGCGAAGATTGGACCGTACGAATTGCAGGACTTCAATATCTACTACATCACTCGTTTCGGTTTTCCACCGAGCAAGGTGGCCTTCCTCAGCCACAGCGTCTGGGGTGATGTGGATGCTGGCGAGTGGCCGGCGGATTTCCCGGAAGCCCAGCGGCAGACGTATTCCCTGGCCGAGATCCGGCATTGGATGGAGATCTTCCTCCAGCGCTTCTTCGGTAACTCTCAATTCAAGCGCTCAGCCATGCCGAACGGGCCCAAGGTCGGTTCCGGCGGTTCGCTATCACCACGGGGTGATTGGCGTGCGCCCAGCGACTCTGAAGCGAGGATCTGGCTGGACGAACTGCGCCGCAACGTACCGGAGGAGTAGGGCGCATGCGCGCAGCGCGGCGGTAAATGGGGGCGGCAGCGATTGAAGTCCTCTGCCACAGCGCAGATCTTTCCCCGCCGGGCGAATCCGCTCACGGTGGTCGTGCTGGTCGCCACCCTTGTGGCGATCCTGGGGCTGGCGACCAGCGTCATTCTCTACGTGAATTCCGGCTACGTGACCGGTATGGGCGAGGCCTTGCAGCAGCCTGTGCCGTTCAGCCACCAGCATCACGTCGCCGAGTTGGGCATTGACTGCCGTTACTGTCACAGCGGGGTCGAGCGCTCCGCCGTGGCCGGCGTGCCTCCGACGTCGACCTGCATGAGCTGTCATTCCCAGTTGTGGACCAACGCGCAGATGCTCGCGCCGGTGCGCGACAGCCTGGCCAACAACGAACCGCTGCGCTGGAACCGGGTGCATGACCTCGCCGACTACGTCTATTTCAACCATGCCGCGCATGTGAACAACGGCGTGGGCTGCGAGTCCTGCCACGGCCGCATCGACCGGATGCCGCTGGCGCGACAGACCATGCCGCTGACCATGGGCTGGTGCCTGGACTGTCATCGTGATCCCGCGCCGAACCTGCGGCCGCGGGAGGCCGTCACCGAGATGGGTTTCGACCTCGCCGACGTTGACGGTCATGCGTTGCTGGAGACCTTCGGCATCGATGTCGATCACCTGACCGACTGCTCGGTGTGCCACCGATGAGCCGGGTGCTGCGACTGGATGAGCTGCGGTCGTCGCTGGACGCGGTGGGCAGCGGTCCGCGCTACTGGCGCAGTCTCGACGAACTGGCGGGAACCGCCGACTTCGGCCGGCTGCTGCGCGAGGAATTCCCGCGTCTGGCGCCGCTGTGGGAGCAAAGCGTCGACCGCCGCGGTGTACTCAAGCTGATGGCGGCCAGCCTGGCTTTGGCCGGTCTCGGCGGCTGCGGGCGCCCGGCCGAGGAGATCGTGCCTTACGTCAAGCTGCCGGCCGGCGCCACGCCCGGCCGCGCCCGACACTACGCGACCAGCCTGCGGATCAACGGTCACGCCCATGGGGTGATCGCGAAGACCGTGGAAGGCCGGCCGGTAAAGCTGGAAGGCAATCCGGACCACCCCTCCACGCTGGGCGCCTGTGATAGCTGGACCCAGGCGGCGGTGCTGGGGCTTTACGATCCGGATCGCTCCCGCACGCCGCGCTATCGCGATCAGGTGGCGACCGCGGGCGCCTTTCTGGAGGCACTGGCGCCGCTGCGCAAGGACTGGGATGAAACCGGCGGCGCCGGTCTGGCCTTGCTGCTCGGGGAACGCAACTCGCCCAGCGAACAGGCCCGGTGGCAGGCGCTGCGCCGGCGCTGGCCACGGGCCCGCTGGTTTTCGCATGTGACGGTCAATCAGCAGGCCGCGCTGGACGGTGCGGCGTTGCTGTTCGGCAAGCCCTTGCAGCCCGTGGTTGACCTGGACGGCGCCGATGCCATCGTCAGTCTGGATGCCGATCTGCTGGCGACCGAGCCCGGCTTTCTGGCCCATGCCCGCCACTTCGCCGCCGGTCGTCGCGCCGGGGCGGAGGACAGCCGCATGAACCGGCTATACGTCGCCGAGTCCGCGCCTACGGTCACTGGCGCCGCGGCGGATCATCGTGTGTCGGTTGCCGCCGACCGTATCGACGGCCTCGCGCGGGCGCTGGCCAGCGGCCTCGGACTCGACGTGCCCGGCGGCGAGGCGGCCGGTCACGAACCCTGGCTGCGGGCCGCGATCGACGATCTGACCGGCGCCAGGCGGCCGCTGGTCGTCGCCGGTTCGCAGCAGCCCGCCGTGGTGCACGCGCTGGCGCTTGCGATGAACGCGCACCTGGGTGCGATCGGCCGCGGCCTGCGGCTGCGCGAGCCGGAGGCGCCGGCGACCGAACCGCTGTCCAGCCTCGTCGAAGCCGTTCGGGACAAGTCGGTCGACTGCCTGATCTGCGTCGAAGCCAATCCGCTGTACGACGCGCCGGCTGATCTGGAGTTCGCCGCCGCGTTCGGCAACATCCCGCTGCGCATCCACTGGGGCGAGCGCGTGGACGAAACGGCGCGGCTGTCGCACTGGCACGTCCCGGCCACCCATGACCTGGAGTCCTGGGGCGACGCCCGCGCCTTCGACGGCACCGTCAGCCTGATCCAGCCGCTGATCGAGCCGCTTTACGACAGCCGCACGGCGTTGCAATTCATCGAGTTGCTGGACAGCGGCCTGGAGCGCGACGCGCGCGGATTGTTGCAGACATGGTGGCGCGAGGCCAGCGGGCAGGCGGATCGCTTCGAGACGGACTGGCAGCGCTGGCTGACGCAGGGCGTCGTGGACGCATCGACACCAGAGACGGCCACGCCACAGCCGCGTGCCGGCTGGCTCGCAGACCTTCCCGAGCCGCCGGCCGGGCGCAAGGGCCTGCTGCTGCAATTCCGCCCGCATCCAACCATGTTTGATGGCCGCTACGCCAACAACGGCTGGTTGCAGGAACTGCCGGCGCCGATCACCAAGCAGACCTGGGGCAATGCCGCGCAGATTGCGCCGGCGACGGCGCAGCGGCTCGCCGTTCGCGACGGTGATCTCCTGCGGCTGACGCTGCCACAGCGATCCGTGGAGCTGCCGGTGATCGTCGTGCCGGGCCATCCGGCTGATGCGATCACCCTGCTGCTGGGGCAGGGGCGCGAGGCGGCGGGCCGGGTCGGCAGCGGCGTTGGCGTCAACGTCGCGCCGCTGCGCGGCAGCACGGCGCCATGGTTCGTGTCCGGGGCGACGATCGAGCGGACCGGCAGCCGCGAGCCGCTGGCGCTGACGCAGAACCACCATCTGATGGAAGGCCGCGAGCTGTATCGGGCAGCCGATCTGGCGAGCTTCCGTACCAATCCCGGCTTTGCGCAGGAACCGGCGCCGCAGGAATCGCTGTACCCCGAGCCGTCGCCGAACGCGAAATCGGCGCTGCCGCAGTGGGGCATGAGCATCGACCTGAATACCTGCATCGGCTGCAATGCCTGCCTGACGGCCTGCCAGGCGGAGAACAACATTCCCGTGGTCGGCGCCGACGAGGTCGCGCGCGGCCACGAGATGCACTGGATTCGCATCGACCGCTACTACGAGGGCGAGCCGGCCGCACCACGCATGGCCTTCCAGCCGGTGCCCTGCATGCACTGCGAGAACGCGCCCTGCGAGTACGTTTGCCCGGTGGAGGCGACGCAGCATTCCGACGACGGCCTCAACGAGATGGTCTACAACCGCTGCGTCGGCACGCGCTACTGCTCGCAGAACTGCCCGTACAAGGTGCGGCGCTTCAACTGGTTCGACTACACGAACACCGCCGCGCTGGCGACGCCGAAACCGGCCAACAATCCGGACGTGACCGTGCGCTCGCGCGGCGTGATGGAGAAATGCACCTACTGCGTGCAGCGCATCCGCGACGCCGGCATCGAGGCTGACATCCGCGATCTGCCGCTGGCCGATGGCGATGTCGTCACGGCCTGCCAGCAGGCCTGTCCG
>CALBOV010000182.1 GCA_937896565.1 uncultured Salinisphaerales bacterium | reverse complement strand
GCGTGCTGCTCGTCATCATCATCCTGATGGCGCTGGTGGGGCCGATGCTGAAGAGCCTGCTGCGCTCGCCCGCGCAGATGATGGGCGGCCAGCAGATGGCGCTGGCGGGTGCCGGCGCCGATGCGGGCCTGATGGGCATGCATGACGAGGAGCAGGTCACGCTGTCGCAGGCGGCGGGTGGCCATGCTGGTCAGCGCGCATTGGCCGATCCGAACAAGCCGTTCGCCATTGACCTGAGCGCGCCGTACGAACAGCAGATCACCGCGGTTCGGCAGGTGGTCAGCGAGGACCCGAAACGGGTGGCCCAGGTCGTGCGGCAGTGGGTGAACGATGGCGACTGAACTGGCGATTCCGCAGGCACCGGCCGTGTCCGACATGAGTCGGGTCGATCAGGCGGCGATTTTGCTGATGTCCCTCGGTGAAGCCGAGGCGGCGGAAATCCTCAAGCATCTTGGCGCCAAGGAAGTCCAGCGTCTGGGCGCGGCGATGGCCAAGCTGGAGAACGTGTCCCGCGAGCAGGCCTCGTCGGTGGTCACCAACTTCGTCACCGCGCTGGAGGAACAGACCTCGCTGGGTGTCGGCGCGGACGATTACGTGCGCCGCGTGCTCATCGGCGCCCTGGGTGAGGAGCGCGCCGGCGGCGTCATCGACCGCATTCTGGTCGGGCAGAGCAGCAAGGGCCTGGAAGCGCTGAAGTGGATGGACACCAAGGCCGTGGCCGAGATCGTCCGCAACGAGCATCCGCAGATCATCGCGATTGTTCTGTCCTATCTGGATTCCGACCAGGCGGCGGAGCTCCTGGCCCTGTTGCCGGAGCGTGTCCGGCCCGACGTGCTGATGCGCATCGCAACGCTGGATGGCATTCAGCCGAATGCGCTGCGCGAACTCGACGAGATCATGGAAAAGCAGTTCGCGAACAACAACAACTCGCGCTCATCCAGCCTCGGTGGGCGCAAGTCGGCCGCGAACATTCTCAACCTGATGGATTCATCCTCCGAGCAGATCCTGCTGGAGAAAATCGGCGAGTTCGACCAGAACCTGAGCGAAGAGATCGCCGAACTGATGTTCACGTTCGACAACCTGCTTGAGATCGACGACATGGGCGTACAGCGCCTGCTGCGGGATGTGAACAGCGAAACCCTGGTTCTGGCGCTCAAGGGTGCCGACAGCGCATTGCGCGACAAGGTGCTCAACAACATGTCGAGTCGCGCGGCGGAGATGCTGCGTGACGACATGGAAAACCGCGGCCCGGCTCGCGTCTCGGATGTCGAGGCCGCGCAGAAGGAAATTCTCGAAGTGACCCGTCGCCTGGCCGACGAGGGCGAGATCATGCTGGGAGGCGGTGGTGGCGATGAGTTCATCTGAACCGTTGCACACAGTGGCTGGCGAGCACGCGGCGCGCTGGGAGGCGCCGACGATTCTGCCGGCGGCCGGCGCGCACGGGACACAGGCCAGCAACGACGCCGCGCCGCCCACCGTCGCCGAACTGGACCGCATCGAGGAGGCCGCCTTTCAGGAGGGCTACCAGCACGGCTACGACGTCGGGTTCCAGAAGGGCAGTGCGGATGCCGGCGAGCGGGTCAATCGTCTCAAGGACATCTTTCACACGCTGGTGCAGCCACTGGCCGACCTGGACTCCGAGGTGGAGCAGACGCTGCTCAAGATCGCGTCCGCCGTCGCCGCGCGGATCGTCCGCGCGGAGCTTTCCACCCAGCCGGAGCTGATCGGCAACATAATTCACGAGGCCGTCGAATCGGTAGCCGGGGCCGAGAGCAATGTCACCGTCTATCTCAATCCGGATGACGCCGTGTTCGTGCGCGAACACCTGGATCAGCCGGTGGAGGGGCCGCACTGGAAGCTGATGCCCGATGACGGGCTGCAGCCTGGCGACTGCCGGGTCGAGACCGCGGACGCGCGGGCCGATGCGCGCCTGGATGCCCGCGTCGAGCGGCTCGTCGC
>CALBOV010000181.1 GCA_937896565.1 uncultured Salinisphaerales bacterium | reverse complement strand
CCGCGCGTTCGGCTGCGCGATTCCAGTCCGTCCGGGGTTGTCCGGCTTCCCAGGTGGCCTCGCCATGCGGTTCGTTCTTCAGGTCGATGCCGATCACGCCGGGCACGTCGCGGAATCGCCGGGCCAGTTCCACCAGGTCGGCGATCCACGCCTCTTCCGAATAGTCGCGTGTGTGCCACAGCTCGGAGATGCGCTGGCAGTCGGGGCGGTGATGATCGAGCAGCACGTAGAACCCGCGGTCGCTCATCGCGCGGACCAGATGGTCCAGCAGTTCCGCCGAGTTCATGTCGACCAGATCGGGGTTCAGGTCGGGGTCGACACCGCGGGTGGCGACGCCGGCGATGGTGCCGGGGCATAGCGGCACCCGTATCGCGTTCGCGCCGATGGTTTCCATCTGCGTCAGCATGCCCGCCCAGTCACGCGCCCACAGGCCGTGGGGCGCATGGGTCTCCGTTTCGAAACCGAACCAGTTGACGCCGCGCAGCTGCACCACGCGGTCGTGCTCATCGACGATATGGCCGCCGGATGCACTGTAGGCACCCGCGCTCACGGCGTGCACCAGGCAAAGCATGGCGGAGGCAAGGCTGACGAAACGAAGCATCGCGTTGGAGCGTGGCCGGCGGGGACGGAGGGTTCGACCACGATACCGATCGACTATTGCGTGCGCGGCTCGCGAACAAGCTCGGTTCCCGCGGCCAGATCGTGCAGCGCGCGCCGCTCCGGGTCGATCAGGCACCACAGCAGTCCCAGTCCCAGCGTCATCCAGGCGACGATCAGGCGGACCAGGCCCTGCGTGAGCATCAGCCGGTCACCACTGCGGCTACGCACCCGCAGGCGCCATGCCTGCATGCCCAGCGTCTGGCCACTGCGGCACCAGAACCCGACGAAGAACAGCGCGGCCAGCGCGAACAGATAGATGCGATACCACGGCATGCCGGTGGTCACGCCTTGTCCCCCGGTGAACGGAAGCACCGCGAAGGTGCCCATGATCCAGATCCCGGCGACGATAAGGCTGTCGTAGACTACGGCGGCGAGACGAACCCAGAGGCTGGCTGGCGACGTGATGGTGGCCATGAATTTCAAGCGATTCCTGATGGTGCTGGCCACGGCGGCCGCGATGGCGGCGGCGGGCTGCGTGAGCGGACCGAATCCCCGCGACGTGGTCAGGGCCGAGCTGGATTCGGCATTCGCCTATCCGGGGATGCGCGCGTTTCCAGGATTATATGAGATCGTCGGCATCGACATCGTGCGCGAGCATGCGGTGAACGAGACGACCTATGACCTGGAAGCGGACGTCAAGGTCAGGCTGCTGAAGGATGTGGCCGACTGGGTGCGCACCGATGGCGTCGGCGGGCTGGGCGAAAACGGCTTCGCCGCGTACCGGAGATTTCGCAACGGCAAGGCCGGCGACACGTTCACCGAACGCGTGCAGTACCGCATCACCGAGAATGGCGAGGGCTGGTCGGGGCGTCGCAGGGACGCCACCTGAGGTCGTGAGCGCACCGGATATCTC
Organism: uncultured Salinisphaerales bacterium; assembly: GCA_937896565.1. Classification (GTDB taxonomy): domain Bacteria; phylum Pseudomonadota; class Gammaproteobacteria; order Nevskiales; family OUC007; genus Abyssibacter. The sequence goes on along the minus strand of CALBOV010000181.1, from coordinate 27,777 downwards.
GCCGGTCGTGCCCGTCGCGGCCGCCGGACTGGTGCTGGTGCGGCCGGATAACACCGTGCTGATGGTTCGCCGCCCGGCCACGGCGCGCTTCGCCCCGAATGCCTGGGTTTTTCCGGGTGGCCTGGTTGAAACGCATGACGGACTGGCGGATTGCGCCGTGCCGGTCGAGCAGGCCCTGGATGAGGATGGACTGCGGCCATACCGGGTCGCCGCCGTGCGCGAATGCCTGGAAGAAACCGGCCTGGCCTGCGTTGGGGCGCGGCCGTCATCCGAACAGCGCGAACAGGCGCGGCAGGCCCTGCACCGGGGCGCCCCGTTCTGGTCCACGATGGAGGCGCTGGTCCCGGGGGCGGTTCTTTCACCGCTGCACTATGTGAGCTTCTGGACCACGCCCAGCCTGTCGCCGCTGCGTTATTCCACCCGCTTCTTCATGACCGCTGCCCCCGACCATCAGGGGGCCGGAGAGGTCGACGGCGAGGAACTGACCGAGGCCCGCTGGGTGCGCCCGGAGCATGCGCTGGCTGCGCACCGCGACGGGCGTTTTCTGTTGCTGCCGCCCCAGCTGGCCCAACTGCGACAGTACGCCGCCGTCGTGGCATCGAACCATTTGGTGGAGTGGGCGGCGGCCGGTCCCCTCGTGGTCCCGAACGGCGGATAGGCCGGCGTGCGACCCACAAAAAAGGCCCGGCGGATGCCGGGCCTTTTGGTTCTGCCGTGATGCGATTTATTCGGGCAGGGTGACGGCGACAAACAACGGGTTGTCGCCGCGCTGCACCAGCACCGAAACCGGCTTGCCCTTGGGCAGGTCGTCGGCAACCTTGCGCAACTCCCTGGCCGAGCCGATGTTCTCGCGGCCGACACGGCGGATCACGTCACCCTGGCGGATGCCGGCCTGCGCCGCCGGGCCGTCCCGGTCGAGACCGACCACCACCACGCCACCACGATCGATGCCCAGGGCCTCGCGTTCCTCGTCGGTCAGGTCGCGCACGTTGGCGCCGAGGCCCCCGGTTTCCTGATCACCGCCGGAAGCGTTGCCGGCCACCTGCTGATCCTGGTCCTTGAGCTCCTCGATCTTGGCCTTGAGCGTCTTGCGCTTGCCGTCCCGCAGGATCAGCACCGGCACCTTGCTGCCGACAGGGGTTTCGCCAACGATCGGGGGCAGGGAGGACGACGAATCCACCTGCGTGCCGTTGAACTCGAGGATGATGTCTCCGGGTTCGATGCCCGCCCTGGAGGCCGGGCTGTCCTCCAGCACATTGGCGACCAGCGCTCCGCGTGGGCGATCCAGCCCGAACGAGCGCGCCAGATCCTGCGTCACGTTCTGGATGCTCACGCCCAGCCAGCCACGGCTGACATAGCCCTGGTCTTCCAGCTGTCTGGCGACCTGCATCGCGGTGTTGATCGGAATCGCGAATGAAACACCCTGGTACCCGCCGGAGCGCGAGTAGATCTGGGAGTTGATGCCGACGACCTCGCCACGCGTGTTCATCAGCGGCCCCCCGGAATTGCCGGGGTTGACCGCGACATCCGTCTGGATGAAGGGCACATAGGAATCGGACGGCAGGCTGCGCCCCAGCGCGGACACAATGCCCTGCGTCGCGGTGAAGTCCAGGCCGAACGGGGAGCCGATCGCCAGCACCCACTCGCCGACTTCCAGGTTGTCCGAATCGCCGAGCTTGAGCGTCGGCAGGTCGGTCGCGTCGATTTTCAGCACCGCGACATCGGAGCGCTCATCCAGGCCGACGAGCTTGGCGGTCAGTTCGCGCTGGTCGGACAGCCGCACGAGAATCTCGTCGGCATCCTTCACCACATGGGCGTTGGTCAGCACCGTGCCTTCGTCGGAGATGATGAAGCCGGAGCCCAGCGAATGCGCCGGGCGCTGGCGTGGCATGTTTGGCTCGCCGAAACGGCGGAAGAACTCGTTGAACGGGTGGTTTTCAGGCAGGTCGAACCCGAATCCGCCGCCCTGGGCCGAGCGTGTCTGGGTGGTGCTGATGTTCACGACCGCAGCCTGATTCTCTTTCACCAGGGTTCTGAAGTCGGGAAGGTTGTCCGCGTGCGCGGGTGCAGCCAGCAGCGTCGCGACCGCAGCGAACACGGTGAACAGCAGGGAAATCTTGCTTAGCTTCACGTCGCAATCCTTTCGGTTGATCGTTTTGAATGGACTTGATCTTCTGATCGTTGTCTTGAGAGCCGACCGGATCGGTCAAACCCTCAACCCTCGCCCCCGACGGTCACGCCGCCAGTGCTGCGGTGTCAGACCACAGTCAACCGAAATTGCTCCCCGCGAACCCGCGCGGGTGGTTCAACCCATGGCTGAACAGAGCACGGCGCCCGCGATGACCCCAAAGACGAAGCCATAGCAGCCCCATACATATCGGCGTTTCAAACGGCGCCGACCCGTAGAGTCGTAGTAGTGCATCCGTCCAGATCCGAAGAGGGCGACTCGACGCGAGTCGCAACCAAGTAATCGTTGCAACGCTCGTGCCCGTTCCCGGGGCACATGGCGCGCAGCGCGCCGGCGATCATAGCCGGACTATGTTTCGAATGGACGAATACGCTAGCAGCGTAACGTGCCGCTCAACTCCCCCCGAATGCGGGGAGGGGGCACGAAAATGGTACTCCCAAGGGGATTCGAACCCCTGTCGCCGCCGTGAAAGGGCGGTGTCCTAGGCCTCTAGACGATGGGAGCAGAGCCGTGGGGCGCGGTATTATAGTGAGCAACAACTGCAATTCAATCCCGTGGCCGGTCTGATCACCGGTTGCGGTGCGGAGACGCAAAGGAATTCGTCATTTCTGAGCCCATCATAATTTCGAGGGATGCGCACAACGTATCCCGCCAGCACATCTCCCAGGGCGCCCTGGATGTTCTCTACGACCTAGGCCGGGCGGGTTACGAGGCCTACCTGGTCGGCGGCGGCGTGCGCGATCTGCTTGCCGGTCTGCAGCCCAAGGACTTCGACGTGGCCACCGACGCCAAGCCGGAGGAGGTCAAGGATGTCTTCCGCCGGGCGCGCCTGATCGGTCGCCGCTTCCGCTTGGCTCATGTCCGGGCTGGCGGAGAAATCATCGAGGTCGCGACCTTTCGCGCGCAGCCGCGCACGCCGGAAGAGGGCGAAGAGCAGGCCGAGGAGGCGCTGGACGATGACGACCACATGCTCGACGAGGGTGGTCGTATCCTCCGCGACAACGTTTACGGCACGCTGGAAGACGACGCGTTCCGACGCGATTTCACCATCAACGCGCTGTACTACCGGGTTACCGACTTTTCCGTCGTCGACTACGTCGGTGGCATGGAAGACATGGCCGCGCGCCAGATCCGGCTGATCGGGGACCCGGAAACACGCTACCGGGAAGATCCCGTGCGGATGCTGCGCGCGGTGCGCATCGCCAACAAGCTCGGCTTCACGATCGAGGCCGCGACGGCGCAGCCGATTCGCGAGCTGGCGGGGTTGCTGACGGACGTGCCGGGCGCGCGCCTGTTCGATGAAGTGCTCAAGCTGTTTCTGTCCGAGCAGGCGGAAAAGAATTTTGACGACCTGATCGAACTGGGGTTGTTCCAGGTGCTGTTCCCGCAAACGGCAGCCTGTCTGCACCAGGATGGTGTGGATACGCTGATTCGCGGTGCGTTGCGGGGCACGGCGGAGCGGGTCCGCGAGGACAAGCCGGTCACGCCGGCGTTTCTCTATGCGGCACTGCTGTGGCCGGTGCTGCGTGGGGTCATGGAACCCGTGCTGGCCGACGGCCAGACCCTGGCGCAGGCGATCCCCGAGCTGTCCGGTGACGTGGTCGCCGAACAGGTGGAGACCGTTGCCATTCCGCGCCGCTTCTCCACGCCCATGCGGGAGATCTGGTCGCTGCAGCCGCGCTTCCACCGGCGCAACGGGCGGCGTCCCGAGCGCCTGGCCGCGCATCCGCGTTTTCGCGCCGCCTATGACTTCCTGATACTTCGCGCCGCGGCCGGCGAGGAGAGCGAGGAACTGGTGCAGTGGTGGACCGATTACCAGGACGGCCGCGCGCCGACACCGCCACCGGGTGGACCGAACCCGCGTGGCCGGCGCCGTCGGCGGCGCCGGCGTCCCGGCGGCGGGGCGAAAACCTCCGAATAGTCGGGGGCGCCATCGGTGAATAACAGCGTCATCGCCTATCTCGGGCTCGGCGCGAACCTGGGCAGGCCCGCCGAGACGCTGGCGGCCACGGTGCGCGCGATCCGCGAGTGGCCGCAGACGCGCTGTCGGGCCGTCAGCCGCCTATACCACTCGGCACCCATGGGGCCGGCCGACCAGCCGGATTTCTGCAACGCGGTGGTGCAACTGCGCACGGAGCTGTCAGCGCCCGCCCTGCTGGCACAGGCGCAGGCGACGGAGCGTGCATTCGGCCGCACCCGCTCGGATGTCCGCTGGGGTGCTCGCTCGCTGGATCTTGATCTGCTGCTGTATGGCGACGAGGTGGTTCAGGACGCTGATCTGGTGCTGCCTCATCCGGGGCTGGAGCAACGCGCCTTTGTCGTGTTTCCGCTGCTGGATGTGGCTGCGGATCTGACCTTGCCGAGCGGTCGTTCGCTGGCGGAGGTAGCGCGCAGGCTGGGGCAGGACGGTCTGCTGCGGGTGGAGGCCTGGGCGCCGTGAGGCGATACATCGCCATCGAGGGGCCGATCGGTGTCGGCAAGACCACGCTGACGCGGCGTCTGGCCGCCGACCTCGGCGCGAATCTGCTGCTGGAGGAGCCGGACGACAATCCGTTTCTGAAGGGTTTCTACGACGAGCCGACGCGCTACGCCTTTCAGGCGCAGCTCTGCTTTCTGTTGCAGCGAGCCGGGCAGATCGACGGCGTGCGGCAGCCGGACTTGTTCGCCGAGCCGGTGACGGTCGCTGACTTCTTTTTCGACAAGGATCCGCTGTTCGCCGAACTGACGTTGTCCGGCAGTGACTTCGCGCTCTACCGGGATCTGTTCAACCGCATGGCCTGGGCCGCGCCGGTGCCGGATGTGGTGGTGTACCTGCATGCGCCTACCGACGTGCTCGTACACCGGGTCGGCCTGCGTGGGCGGTCCGCCGAACAAAGCCTCGCCGCGGACTATCTGGACCAGGTGTCGGCCCGGTACCGGGCGTTTTTCGCTGACTACTCGCATCCGCACCTGATCACCGTGGATGCCGAGGCGATGGACCTGGTGGGTGACCCCGCCGCCTACGCCGCGGTGCGGGACGCCATCGACGGGCCGCCCGGCCGCGTTCATCTTCCCGGATAGCGCGGTGCTATCATCGCGCGCGTTTTTTCCCCGGAGCCAAGATGAACGCTGGCGCACCATCCCCGGACAGCAAGCCGCTGACGCTGGGTGATCTGAGAGCCATGCGCGAGGCGGGCGAGCCGATCGCCTGCCTGACCGCGTACGATTCGACCTTTGCCGCGGCGCAGGAAGCCGCCGGCGTCGACCTGATCCTGATCGGCGACACCCTGGGCATGGTCGTGCAGGGACATGACAGCACCGTGCCGGTGCGCGTCGACGACATCATCTACCACACGCAATGCGTCAACCGGGCGGTTCGGCGGCCGTGGGTGGTTGCCGACATGCCGTTTCTCAGCGTGCGCTCGCCGGCGTTCGCGGTGGAGCAGGCCGGGCGGATGATGCAGGAGGCCGGCGCCCGCATGGTCAAGCTCGAAGGCGGCGACTCCCAGGTCGCGGTGACACGCGCGCTGGCGGACCAGGGCATCCCGGTCTGCGCGCATCTGGGGCTGCAGCCGCAGCTCGTCCACAAGCTCGGTGGTTTCAAGGTGCAAGGGCGCGAGGCCTCGGCGGCGCAGGCGATCGTCGATCGCGCCCGCGAACTGGAGCAGGCCGGAGCCGACATGCTGTTGCTCGAATGCGTGCCCAATGCGGTCACCCAGGGCGTGGTTGAGGCCACCTCGGTGCCGGTGATCGGAATTGGCGCCGGTCCGCATGCGCACGGGCAGATTCTGGTCATGCACGACATGCTGGGCGTGACCACCGGCCGCAGGCCGCGTTTCGTCAAGGACTACATGGCCGAAACCGGCGGCGTGCAGGCGGCTTTTGCTGCCTATGTCCAGGAGGTCAAGAGCGGCGCCTATCCGCAGCCGACCCACGGGTTCGGATGAAGCTGGTCCACGGCATCGACGAATTGCGTTCGCTGCGCGCGGAATGGCAAGCGGCCGGTGAACGGGTGGCGCTGGTGCCGACCATGGGCAATCTGCACGCGGGGCACCTGTCCCTGGTCGAGCAGGTCCGGCCGGTAGCCGATCGCACCGTCGTCAGCATCTTCGTCAATCCGCTGCAATTCGCCCCGGGCGAGGATTTTGAGCGCTATCCGCGCACGCTGACGGAAGACATGGCGCAGCTGGAGCCTTTGGCTCCCGACGTGGTGTTCGCACCATCGGTCGAGGCCATGTATCCGCGCGGCTATCCGATCGCCACCAACGTGGTCGTCAACGGGCTGGTCGAGCGCTTCTGCGGGGAATTTCGCGCCGGGCATTTTGTCGGCGCGGCGACCGTGGTGACGATTCTGCTGAACCTGGTCCGGCCCGACGTCGCGATTTTTGGCGAGAAGGATTACCAGCAACTGCTGGTGTTTCGGACGATGGCGCGTGAACTGCACATGCCGGTGGAGATTCTGTCCGGCCCCACCGTCCGCGAGGACAACGGACTGGCGATGAGCAGCCGCAACCGTTACCTCTCGGCCGAGGAACGCGACCGGGCGGCGATGCTGCGCCGCGAGCTGCTGGCCGCGGCGCGGGCGCTGAAGCGGGGCGTTCGGGATTTCCGGGCGCTGGAGACCGCCGCGCGCGCGCATCTGGTTACCGCCGGCTTCGAGCCGCAGTACTTCGACATCGTCGCACCCGACCTCGGGCCGGCCTTGCCGGAGGATGACGACTTCGTGATTCTGGCGGCCGCCGTGCTGGGGGCCGCGCGGCTGATCGACAACATCCGGCTGGATGATCCCGCCCTGGACGCTTGAGCCTCGCGGCATCGCGAACTAAACTATCTGGCTGGTGCGGGGATCGTGAGATGAGGCAGTCTGCCGTCCTCCTGAGCCCGGTTCTGCGCCAGCTCTCCACTCTTGATAAACACTGACTTCAACCGCAGAGTTCGGTCACAAGCCTCGGCGAGGTTCGCCCTATGAACGTCACCCTGTTGAAAGCCAAGCTCCATCGCGCCTGCGTGACGCATGCCGAGCTGGATTACGAGGGTTCCTGCGCAATCGACCAGGATTTGCTGGATGCCGCCGGCATCCTGGAATACGAACAGGTGCAGATCTACAACGTCACCAATGGTGAACGCTTCGAAACCTACGCCATTCTCGGCGAGCGGGGCTCGCGGGTGATCTCCGTCAATGGCGCCGCCGCCCACAAGGCGCAGCCGGGTGATCGCCTGATCATCTGCGCCTACTGCGGCATGGATGAAGCCGAGGCGCGGCGTCACAATCCGCGTCTGGTCTATCTCGACGAGACGAACCAGGTGACCCACTCCCGGAACACGATTCCGGTACAGGCCGCCTGATGGGGCCGGTTCCCGGTACCCGAATCCCCCAAACCGTTTCCCTCCGCTGATGCGCCCGCGCGGCGCGTCGGCTGACGCCTGGGCCGAGGTCGCGCGGCACGCGGCCCGTTTGCGTTCGATCCCGACGCGATCGTTGTTCGCAGCCGACGCCGCGCGCGTCGAGCGAATGAGTCTGGATGTTGCCGGACTGCATCTGGATTTCTCCAAGCAACGCATCGACAACGACGCGATGGAGGCGCTGCGTGTACTGGCCCGGTCGGCCGACGTCGCCGCGCAGATTCGTCAGCAGTTCGCCGGGGACGCGGTGAACTTCACCGAGGGCCGGGCGGCGTTGCACATGGCGCTGCGTGCCCCGAAGGACGCAGCCAATCCACCAGGCGGCCCGGCGATCGCATCGGATGTCCACGGCGTGCTGGATCGCATCGAGGCCTTTGACGATCGCGTGCGCACCGGCGCCTGGGTCGGATTCACCGGTGAACCGATTACCGATGTCGTGAATATCGGCATCGGTGGCTCCGATCTGGGGCCACGGATGGTCTGCGAGGCATTGGCCGAGTCGGTGCGCGGGCCGCGCCCGCATTTCGTCTCCAACGTCGACGCCACCGAATTGACGCGGGTGCTGCGGGGGCTGAAGCCGCAGACCACGCTGTTCATCGTGACGTCGAAATCCTTCGGGACCGCCGAGACACTGGCCAACGCGACCACGGCGCGGGCCTGGCTGGTCGATGCGCTGGGTGACCAGGCGGCGGTGGCCAAACATTTCGTGGCGGTTTCGACGGCCGCCGAGCGCGTCAGCGCATTCGGGATCGATCCGCAGAACATGTTCGGCTTCTGGTCCTGGGTAGGCGGTCGTTACTCGCTGTGGTCGGCCGTCGGATTGTCGATCGCCCTGGCGCTAGGCATGGACAGCTTCCGGGCGTTGCTCGCCGGCGCTCATGCGATGGACGAACATGTTCGCGCCGCGCCGCTGGAATCCAACGCCGCGGCCTGGATGGCGCTCGTGGGCATCTGGAACAGCAATGCGCTGGGGCTGCCGTCGCAGGTGATCGTGCCCTACGCGCAGGCGCTGGCACGGGTGCCCGCCTATCTCCAGCAGCTGGAAATGGAATCCAACGGCAAGTCGGTGCGCAGCGATGGCCATGCCACCGAGCATCAGACCGTGCCCGCGCTGTGGGGTGATGTCGGCACCAACGGCCAGCATGCGTTCTTCCAGATGTTGCATCAGGGGCCGCAACCGCTGCCGATCGACTTCATCCTGCCGGTTCGCCTGACACACGGGCAGGACCACCAGCACCGGATGCTCGTCGCCAATTGTCTGGCGCAGAGCGAGGCGCTGATGCAGGGCAAGTCGGCCGAGCAGGTTCGTGAGGAACTGGCGGGGCAGGGCATGAGCGGCGAGACGCTGGAGGATGCCGTGCCGCATCGGGTGTTCGAAGGCAGTCGACCCAGCACGACCATTCTGCTGCCCACGATCGATCCCGCGGCGCTGGGCGCCCTGCTCGCACTCTACGAGCACAAGGTCTTCATTCAGAGCGTGGTCTGGGGCATTAACGCCTTTGATCAGTGGGGCGTCGAACTGGGCAAGCAGCTGGCGACCGTGATCGAGCAGGAACTGGCGTCAGGGCAGGCCGGTTCGCACGATGCGTCGACCACCGCGCTGATGCATCGCGTCCAGGCGGGCTGGCGCGTCGACTGAACCGACGTCGCCGCCAATTGTCCACCCTCAAGTGGCTCGAGTTGAGCTACTGTATTTCTTCACTGTGCAGCAATGGAGTGCGAAATGATGCGAAGTGCGACCCGCTGGATCGTGGCCATGATGGTCGGAATCCTGGTGAACATGGGGGTTCTGGGGGCGGCTTCTGCGGCAATGGTGGGCACGCAGGATGCCCTGCGAGCCGATCACCGAGCCGAGATCGACCGAGTGCTTTCCCGGGACGAAGTCAGGCAGGAACTGCTGGCCCATGGCGTCTCCGAGGAGATGATCGATGCCCGGCTCAGCGCGATGACGGACCAGGAACTGGCCATGATGGCCAATGAATTCGATCAGTTGCCGGCGGGTGCCGGGGTGATCGAGGTTGTCGGCATCGTGTTCATCGTTCTGCTCATTCTGGAACTGGTCGGCGTCACCAACATCTTCAGCGGATTCTGAACGCCCGACTGATTCTCGTGGCCGCCCTGCTGGGTGGCTGCGCCCATCTGCAACCCTCGGCGCCGCCAGTCAGCGGCGCCGAGCTCGTTCAGACACCCTTCTTTCCCCAGTCCGCGTATCAGTGCGGGCCGGCGGCGCTGGCGACCGTGCTGGTCGATAGTGGGGCGCAAACCACCCCGTACAGGCTGGTCGAACAGGTCTGGGTCGAGGGGCGCAAGGGCAGCCTGCAGCCGGAGCTGCTTGCCGCGACGCGCCGGGCCGGCCGGCTTCCGATCCGGATCGAGCCCGATACCGACGCGCTGAACGCCGCGGTCGGCGCTGGCTACCCCACGCTGGTGTTGCTGAATCTTGGTGTGCGCTGGTTGCCGGTCTGGCACTACGCGGTGGTCATCGGGCACGCCGACGATGGCTGGATTCTGCGCTCAGGCACCACGAAGCGCCGCTGGATGCCGCATGCGGATTTCACGCGCGCCTGGAAGCTGGCCGATTACTGGGGTTTCATCGTCGCCCATCCCGCGCATGTGCCTGATGCGGTCACCACGGAGCAATGGGTTCGCGCGGCCGATGATCTGGCGAACACCGGTCATGCCGATGACGGCGTGATCGCGCTGGAACAGGCGGTCCGGCGCTGGCCAAACGACAAGCTGGCCTGGTTTGCGCTCGGAAACGCGCGGGCGGCGCGGGGGGACTGGCCGGCGGCGCAGGTCGCGCTGGAGCGTGCGGTGTCGCTGGGTCCGGACTGGACGCCCGCGGTGAACAACCTCGTCTCGACCCTGCTGGAGCTGGGGTGCCCGGATCGAGCGGCGCCACTGGTCGGTCAGTTGCGCGCGTCGTCCGCCGACTATGCGCGCCAGACCGTCCGCGAGTTCGAGGACTACGCGGGCACGGCGCGTTGTCAGTTGACGCCGTGACGCCCCAGGGCCCAGCGCACGTGTTCGCGGACCAGTTCGGACGCATCATCGCGACGTTGCCGCAGCGCGTGAACCACCGGCTCGCTGGTGGGCGCGTTGCCCAGCGCCACCGCCAGGTTGCGTAGCCAGCCCTCGTAGCCGCTGCGGCGCAACGGCATGCCCTCGGTGCGGTCCAGGAACATCGTTCTGTCCCAGGCGAACAGCTCGACCAGCGAGGCCGAGTCCAGGCCGTGGCGGGCGGCGAAATCCGGTTCCACCGTGGGTTGGGCGTACCGGTTCCACGGGCAGACCAGCTGACAGTCATCGCAGCCGAAGATCCGGTTGCCCATCGCTGGGCGCAGCGGCTCCGGAATCGGGCCGCGATGCTCGATGGTCAGATAGGAGATGCATCGCCGTGCATCCAGTTGTCGCGGCCCGGTGATGGCCTGCGTGGGGCAGATGTCGATGCAGGCCGAACAGCTGCCGCAGAGGTCGCGAACCCCGGAGGGCTCATCCACCGGCAGCGGCAGGTTGGTCAGGATTTCGCCGAGAAAGAACCAGGAGCCCGCCTCGCGATGCAGCAACAGGGTGTGCTTGCCAATCCACCCCAACCCGGCGTCGCGGCCCAGCGCCTTCTCCAGGACCGGTCCGCTGTCGACGAAGGGGCGGCTCAAGGCCTCGGGGGCGACGTCGGCTATGCGCTGGCTCAGGGTCTTCAGGCGTTTGCGCAGCAGCTTGTGATAGTCGCGGCCCAAAGCGTAGCGGGAGATGTAGGCCCGGTTCGCGTCGTCGAGACAGGCCTGCATCTGCGCCGGGGTTTCCCCGACATAGTTCATGCGGACCGAGATCGAGCGGATGGCTTCCGGCTGCAAGCGGGCCGGGTCGGCGCGCAGCCCGGCATGCCGCTGCATGTAGGCCATGGTGCCGTGGCGCTCTTCGGCCAGCCAGCGGTGCAGATGGGCGACGTCGGCGCCCAGGTCGAAACCGGTGATCCCGACAGACTGGAATCCGAGTTCCACGGCCCATTCGCGGATCGCGTGGGCGAGGTCCTGATAGTCGGCGCTCATGGTGTCGGGGCTGGAGTCGGCACGCTCCTATAATGCCGTGCATGAGCGATGCACAGCTTTATCTGCCTGATGCGGTCCGCCGGATCGACGCCACCGCGATCGAGCACTGCGGGATTCCCGGTTACGAACTGATGCGCCGCGCGGCCGGTTCCGCCCTACAGGTGTTGCGCGAGCGCTGGCCGCAGGCCCGGCGTCTGTTCGTGCTGGCCGGTGGCGGTAACAACGGCGGTGACGGGGTTGATCTCGCGCGTCAGGCGATTGAGGGCGGATTCGAGGTCCAGCTCCTGCTGCTGGGCGAGCCGGAGCGGCTCGCCGGTGCCGCTGCCGAAGCCTGGCAGGCGTTCGTGGCGGCTGGCGGACAATGCTGTCCGGAGTCCGCGATCGAGCTGGACGGCGCGGACGTGATCGTCGATGCGCTGTTCGGGATCGGGCTGGCGCGGCCGATCGAGGGGCGGGCCGCGGCCTGGGTGCAGCGCGTCAACGCCGCATCCGCGCCGACACTCGCGCTGGATGTGCCGTCGGGTCTGGATGCGCGGACCGGCACGCCGCTGGGCGTGACGGTGCATGCCGATGCGACGGTGACGTTCATCGCGCGCAAGCTCGGGCTGTTCCAGGGTGCCGCTGCGGCCTGTGTCGGTGAGGTCGTGTTTGCCGACTGCGACGTGCCGGCCGCCGCGTTTGCGGATGTCTCCCCGGTCGCCGGCGTGCTGGGTGATGACGATCTGCAGGCAGCGTGGCCCCGGCGCGGTTCCGACATGCACAAGGGACACTTCGGGCACCTGGTCGTGGTCGGTGGGCAGGCTGGCATGCCCGGCGCGGTGTTGATGGCCGCGCGCGCTGCACTGCGCAGCGGTGTCGGTCTGGTGACCGTGATCACGCACCCGGACCATGCCGCGTTCCTGCCGCTCGCGCAGGCCGAGATCATGGTCCGGGCCGCGGTTGACCCCCAGCGCATCGCGCCTTGGCTGGAACCGGCTTCAGCCATCGTCTGCGGGCCGGGTCTTGGCCAGGGCGACTGGGGGAGGGCATTGCTGTCGGCCGTGCTGGAGCAGGCGGCCGGCCGCCCCGTGGTGCTGGATGCCGATGCGCTGAATCTGATTGCCGGCGAGCCTCGGGACTTGTCACCGCAGATCGTGATCACGCCGCATCCCGGTGAGGCCGCGCGCCTGCTCGAGTGCGCGACCAGCGAGGTGCAGGCCGATCGTCTGGCATCGGCGCTGGCGTTGCAGGCGCGATGGAATTGCACCGTGGTGCTCAAGGGGGCGGGGACATGGCTCGCGGCGCCCGAGCGTCTGCCGACCGTCTGCACCGCGGGCAATCCCGGCATGGGCGTCGGCGGCATGGGCGATGCTCTGTCCGGCATCATCGGTGGCGTTGTCGCTGGGCGCGGCGCCAGTGTCGACGCGGTCGGCGGGGCCGTCCTCGCGCATGCCCGGGCCGGCGATGTCGCCGCCGCCCGTCTCGGCCAGGCCAGCCTGCTGCCCGGCGATCTGATTGATGCGCTGCCGCGCGTGCTGCCGCGACCATGACGCACTCCGTCTCCTGGGCGCTTCCGGACGAGGCCGCAACGCTGGAACTCGGGGCGGCGCTGGCCCGCGCGACCGAATCCCGTCGCGCCTGGGTGGCATTGAACGGCCCGCTGGGCGCCGGCAAGTCCACGCTGGTCCGCGGTGTGCTCCAGGCCATGGGTTGGCAGGGGCCGGTGCCCAGTCCCACCTACACGTTGGTCGAGCCCTATGAGTTGTCCCGGTGTGTCTGGCATCTGGATCTCTATCGTCTGGGCGATGAGTCGGAATGGGACGAACTGGGTGTGGACGATGCCGAACCCGATCTGCTGCTGATCGAGTGGCCGGAGCGGATCACCGGCCTCGCCGACCGCTTCGACTTGCAGATTGATCTGGCCTACGCGCAGGGCGGGCGAATGGTGACGGTGAGGTCCGGATCGGTCGATGGACACACGTTTGTTGAGTTGCTTAGGGGTGAATTCAAACTCAATACCTGAGTTAGTTGCTCTAACTCACTAAAAAACATCGACAAAACTCTTGCGCGATTCGAGGATCGGGGCTATCGTCATCGTCGGATTCGGGTGCAGGGGAGCCAGCATGCGTCGGCGCCTTGGACGAACATCTGTGAATTTGGCGTTGGTGCTGCTGGGTTGTTCAGCGGCCTGGGGCGCCTTTGCGCGTGTGGAATTGCAGGACATTCGGGTTTGGCCCGGGCCTGATTCCACGCGGGTGGTGTTCGATCTTTCCGGTGCCATCGACCACAAGCTGTTCACGCTCGATAACCCCGCTCGGGTCGTCATCGATGTTCCGGATGCCGCTCGCGGCGGCATCGGCGGCGCTGACGGGCAGGGCATCGTCAACCGGGTGCGCACGGGTCAGCGCGAGCCGGACATGCTCCGACTGGTCGTGGACCTGCAGCAATCGGTGCGCGCCAAGTCCTTCACCCTGCCGCCCAGTGGCCGTTACGGACATCGGCTTGTGGTGGACCTGGATACCGGGACCCCGGCGATTCCGCGGGCGGACACGGGCAGTGAATCCGCTTCTGCACCGGCCCCGGCGGTCGCCCTGACGGACAAGCCCATCATCATCGCCATCGACGCCGGACATGGCGGTGAGGATCCGGGCGCACGCGGCGCGCGCGGCACCAAGGAAAAGGATGTCGCACTGGCGATCTCCCGGCGTCTGGCCAGTCTCGTCAATGCTCAGCCCAACATGCGGGCGGTGCTGATCCGGGACGGTGACTACTATATCGACCTGCGCGAGCGCACTCGTCGTGCTCGCGAGGCCCAGGCCGATCTGTTCGTGTCGATTCACGCCGATGCGTTCACGGATCGTCGCGCCCGGGGTTCCAGCGTCTATGTCCTGTCCCAGCGCGGCGCATCCTCCGAGCATGCGCGCACTCTGGCCCGTCGCGAGAACGAATCCGACCTGATTGGCGGCGTTCGTCTGGACGACAAGGACGACGTGCTGGCATCGGTGCTGATCGACATCTCCCAGACGGCGGCGCTGGAGGCGAGCTTCGATGCCGCTGAGCGCATGCTCGGCGGCATGGGGACGATCAACCGCTTGCACAGCAAGACCGTGCAGCAGGCGAACTTCATGGTGCTCAAGGCCCCGGATATTCCCTCGGTGCTGGTGGAAACCGCGTTCATCTCCAATCCCGAGGAGGAGCGCCGCCTGACCGACCGCAATTTCCAGGACCGGCTCGCGCGGAACCTGCTGAGCGGCATTCAGGGCTATTTTTCCGATTACCGCCCACGGACGACGGTCGCTTCCGGGCCGGGTGGCCCGGTGGAGCCGGTGGCGGACGCCTACACGGTGCAGCGTGGCGACACGCTGTCCGAGATCGCGGCGCGCTTCAGCACCAGCATGGCCGCGCTGCGCGTGGCCAACGGCCTGGTCTCGGACACGATCCGCATCGGTGATGAGCTGACGATCCCGAGTACGCGCTAGGTCAGGGGTTCCGTCGGCGCTACCATGCGCCCATGTCAGCACGAACGATCCGCCAGCTCCCGCCTGAACTCATCGACCAGATCGCCGCTGGCGAGGTCATTGAAAGACCCGCCTCGGTACTCAAGGAATTGCTCGAAAACGCCATTGATGCCGGTGCCAGCCGGATCGACGTGGAAGCGGGCGGCGGCGGCATTCGTCTGCTGCGTGTCCGCGATGATGGGCAGGGCATTCCCCATGCCGAGATTTCCCTGGCGATGGCGCCGCATGCCACCAGCAAGATCGCGTCGCTGGACGAGTTGGAGCGGGTGGGCACCCTGGGTTTTCGTGGCGAGGCGCTGCCCAGCATCGCGTCGGTGTCCCGTCTGACCATCCGCTCTGCGACCGGCGATGACGGTGGCTGGGAGGTCGCGGGTCCGTTTCACGCCGGTCTCGAGCCGGCGCCCTGTGCGCATGCACGGGGGACCACCGTGGAAATGCGGGACCTGTTCCACAACGTGCCGGCGCGGCGCAAGTTTCTGCGTACCGAGCAGACCGAGTTCCGCCATATCGACCGGATGCTGCGGCGCACGGCGCTCAGCCGATTCGAGACCGGATTCCGTCTGTCGCATGACGGCCGCGTGGTGCGTGACTATCCGCCGGCGCAGACCGCCGCGCGCCGTGCCGCCCGCATCGCCGACGTGGTTGGCGCTGGCTTCGTCGACCACGCCGTCGAGATCGACGAGTCGCGGGCCGGCCTGCGTCTGTGGGGCTGGCTGGGTCAGCCGTCCATCGCGCGGGCGCAGGCGGATTGGCAGTACATGTTCGTCAACGGCCGCCCGGTCCGGGACAAGGTCGTGACACATGCGATCAAACAGGGGTATGGCGACGTCCTGCATCATGCGCGTCAGCCCGCCTATGTCCTGTTCCTGGAAATGGACCCGGCCGGTGTCGACGTCAACGCCCATCCGGCCAAGCACGAAGTGCGGTTTCGCGATCAGGGCAAGATTCACGGCTTTCTGTCGCATGTGGTCTCCCAGGCGCTGTCCGGCGCGGCGCCCAGCAAGCCGCATCACGCGGAATTCGCACCCCCCGCCGCGGCGCAGGCCAGGGAGGGTGGTGGCTACGCACCCGGTGGCGGTCAGTCGGGACTGCGGTTCGCGACTGGGGAGAGTCGCGGCCTCTATGACTGGGCGGCCCGGCCCGTCGCCTCCGAGCCGGCGGCGGCCTGGAACGGTGAGGCCGCCGCGGCGCTGGTGGAACCGCCGCGTGCGGACGCCGGAGAATCCGCCGAGATTCCGCCGCTGGGTTACGCGCGCGCCCAGCTCCACGGCATCTACATCCTCGCCGAGAATGCCGAGGGACTGGTCTGCGTGGACATGCACGCGGCGCATGAACGTATCGTCTACGAGACGCTCAAGCGGCAGCGTGACGCCGGGGTGGTGCCCAGCCAGCCGCTGCTGGTGCCGCTGGATGTCTCGGTGTCCGAGCGCGAGGCCGATCTGGCCGAGGCCAGCGAGCAGGCGTTGTCTGACGGTGGTTTCGAACTGACCCGCGCCGGCCCGACCACGGTGACCGTTCGCCGTGTCCCCACGGCGCTGGCCGATCTCGACATCGCCGCGCTGCTGGTGGATCTGCTGGGCAGGATGGAGCAGGAGGCCGGCGCCAGCCGGGAGCTGCGCCGGCTGAGTGACGAACGACTGGGCACCTTGGCCTGTCATGCCTCGGTGCGAGCGAACCGTCAGCTGACGCTGGCCGAGATGAATGCGTTGTTGCGTGACATGGAACGCACGGAGCGCAGCGGCCAGTGCAACCACGGACGCCCGACCTGGGTGCAGATCAGTCTCCGGGAGCTGGACCGCCTGTTCCAGCGGGGGCGATGAGCTTCCGGCCGGTCGTCTGCCTCATGGGTGCGACCGCGACGGGCAAGACCGAGCTGGGCCTGGCGCTCGCCGATGCCTTGCCCGTCGACTTGATCAGTGTCGATTCCGCGCTGGTGTATCGAGGCATGAACATCGGCACCGCCAAGCCGGATGCGGACACGCTGCGCCGGTACCCGCATGCCCTGATCGACTGCTGCGAACCCGAGGACGCCTACTCGGCGGCCCGCTTTGTCCAGGACGCCACCCGGCATATCGGGCGGGCGCACGAGGCCGGTCGGCTGCCGGTGCTGGTCGGCGGCACGCATCTCTACTATCGGGCGCTGCTGCATGGTCTGAGCGAACTGCCCAGCGCCGATCCGCGTGTCCGGGCCGCCATCGCCGAACGCGCCGCCGTGCGGGGCTGGCCCGCGCTGCATGCCGAACTGGCGGCACATGATCCGGACAGCGCCAGCCGCATTCATCCCAACGACGCCCAGCGCATTCAGCGCGCGCTGGAGATCATCGAACTGTCGGGGCGTACGCCCAGCGAGCATTTCCGCCATCTCGTCTCGCCGGCCAGGGCGGAGGGATGGTCGGTGCTGTCAATGGCGATTGGTGATGACGACCGGGCCGCGCTGCACGCCCGGATCGGGGCGCGTTTTGACCAGATGATGCGCGATGGTTTCCTCGAAGAGCTGGAAACCCTGCGCCGCAGGCCCGGGCTGAGGGCGGATTATCCCTCAATGCGCAGTGTTGGTTACCGCCAGTTGTGGAGATACCTCGACGGGGATTGCTCCCTGGACGAGGCGGTGGAGGCGGGGAAGGCGGCCACGCGGCAGCTGGCGCGGCGTCAATGGACGTGGCTGAGAAAGGAACCTGCGCTGCGCTGGCTCCGCGCGGACGAGGCGCCGCGAGAGCGTGTCGTGGCGCTCACAAAAGACCATCTGTTGTCTGGCGGATAACCGACCATATGGTAGGCTAAGCAAAACCCGATCGCTCGCCGAAACCGGCGGTTTGTCGTCGAAGAGTGCTCGGGTCGCGGTCACCACCGACTCCACATAATAACTTGGGTTTCAAACGCCCGGCTCGCGCCAAAAGGATGGGTCATGTCTAAGGGACAAATTTTGCAGGAGCCTTTTCTCAATATCCTGCGCAAGGAACGCATCCCGGTTTCTATTTATCTGGTCAACGGCATCAAATTGCAGGGGCAGATCGAATCCTTCGATCAGTTCGTGGTGCTGCTCAAGAGCAACGTCAGCCAGATGGTCTACAAGCACGCCATTTCCACCGTCGTTCCGGCCCGCAATGTCCGGGTGACCGAGGGCTTGGGATACGGCGCGAGCGAAGAGGACTAGGCGGATCGGCGTATCCGTCTGCCGGGATGTCCGTATGAACGCGGGGCGGGCCTGAACACCCGTTCCATGCAACTGGGGCGTACAGTCGCCCCGGAGGCAGGCATCCATGTTTGAACGTCCGAAACTCGGGCAGCGCTCGCTGCTCGTGCATCTTGATTTCAACGAATGGGATTTCGACGAATCGCATGCCGAATTCGTCGAACTCGTCGTGTCCGCCGGCGGAGAGATCGTCGGCGAGATCGGAGGGCGGCGACAGACGCCGGATCCCCGTTATTTCGTGGGTTCCGGCAAGGCCGAGGAAATCGCCGAGCAGGTCCAGGCGCTGGACGCCGAGGTCGTCATCGTCAATCACGACCTCAGTCCCAGCCAGGAGCGGAATCTGGAATCCCGGGTCAAGGCGCGGGTGCTGGATCGCGCCGGGCTGATCCTGGACATCTTCGCCCAGCGCGCCCGTTCGCACGAGGGCAAGCTGCAGGTGGAGCTTGCCCAGCTCGAGCATCTGGCCACGCGGCTGGTGCGCGGCTGGTCGCATCTGGAGCGTCAGAAGGGTGGCATCGGCCTGCGCGGGCCGGGGGAAACCCAGCTCGAGACTGACCGGCGCCTGCTGGCGCAGCGGATCAAGAACCTGAAGCGGCGGCTCGACGACGTGCGCGCCCGCCGCGAACTGGGCCGGCAGGCCCGTCGCCGCAATGCCGCGCCCACCGTATCGCTGGTTGGTTACACCAATGCCGGCAAGTCGACCCTGTTCAACGCGCTGACCACGGGGGGTGTCTACGCGGCGGATCAGCTGTTCGCGACCCTGGACCCGACCCTGCGGCAACTGGAACTGCCGGCTGGCGAGCCGGCCGTGCTGGCCGACACCGTGGGGTTCATCCGCGACCTCCCGCATGAACTGGTCGCCGCCTTCCGCGCCACGCTGGAGGAGACGATCGAGGCGGATCTGATCCTGCACGTTGTCGACGCCTCGGACCCCGAGCGTGGGGCGCGGATGCGCGATGTCGAGACGGTGCTCAAGGAAATCGGCGCGGACAAGCGCCCTCGGCTTGAGGTCTACAACAAGGTGGATGCCAGCGACCAGTTCGGGGTTGGTGTCATCAATGGCGAGGACGGCCTGCCGGTCCGCGTCCACGTTTCGGCGCTCAAGGGCGAAGGTCTGGATGAGTTGCTGGATGCCATCGCTCTGCGGCTGCGTCCCGACATGGCGAGGATGACGGTGCGGATTCCCGCGGACGCGGGCCGACTGCGCTCCCGGTTGTTCGCGACCGGCGCCGTGCACCGCGAGACCGCGCTGGACTCCGGCGAGCAGGAGCTGGAGCTGGCGATTCCCCACTCGCAGTTCGATCGCATCTGCCGTCAGGAAGGCGTGGACCCCGATCGGCTGCATGCCTGAATCGCGAGATGGACAGGGCTGGTAGAATGCCCGCCGTTTTGACTTGACCGACCCATGCACTCCAACGGAGACCTTCATGGCCTGGAATGAGCCCGGCAACAACGGGCAGGATCCCTGGGGCCGACGTGGCCCGAATCAGGGACCACCCGACCTCGACGAAATGCTCAAGAAACTGCGCGAACGCTTCTCCGGTGGAGGATCGGGCGGTAGCGGCGGCGGCGGAGGTGGCGGCAAGCTGATCAAGAGCCTGCTGCCGCTGATCATCGGCGGCGTGGTCGCGCTCTGGCTGCTGTCCGGCTTTTATGTCGTCGACGAGCAGCAACGTGGCGTGGTCCTGCAGTTCGGTCAGTACATCAGCACCACCGAGCCTGGTCTGCGCTGGCATGTGCCAACGCCGATCCAGACCGTGGAGCGGGTCAACGTGACCTCGGTGAACGCGCTGACCGAACGTGCGTCGATGCTGACGCAGGACGAGAACATCGTCGACGTCAGCCTGCAGGTGCAGTACCGCGTGCGCTCGGCCGAGGAATACCTGTTCAACGTTCGTGACCCCGTCCGCACCCTCAAGGAGGCGACCAAGTCGGCGATTCGCGAGGTCGTCGGCAAGTCCGACATGGACTTCATTCTGACCGCCGGTCGTGAAGCGGTGGCTGCGCGCACCAAGGAGTTGCTGCAGGAAACCATCGACAGCTACGACGCTGGCCTGCTCGTGACCGAGGTCAACCTGGAGGAAGCCACGGCGCCGCAGGCGGTGCAGGGTGCCTTCGCCGATGCGATCAAGGCGCGCGAGGACCAGGAGCGCCTGATCAACGAGGCCCAGGCCTACGCCAACGACATCCTGCCGCGTGCGCGCGGCGCGGCGGCGCGTGACATCGAGCGGGCCCAGGGTTATCGGGAAAGCGTGGTCGCCGAGGCCAAGGGTGAAACCGCCCGCTTCGGCGCGTTGCTCACCGAGTACAAGCAGGCGCCGCAGATCACGCGCGACCGTCTGTACCTGGACGCCATGAACGACGTGCTGGGCAGCACCAGCAAGATCATGATCGATTCGAAGGACGGCAATTCGCTGATGTATCTGCCGCTGGATCAGATGATTCAGTCCATGGGCGCGGTGGAGGCACGGCGCCAGAGCGATCGGAACAGCAGTTCGGACGGTGGTTCCACCAACGGTTCGAGTTCGACCAACTATCGCTCGACCTTCGAAGACAGCCGTAACCGGGGGCGCCGCTAATGTCTGGTAAGCAACTGTTTCTGCTGGTCATCGTTCTGCTGGCGGCCTTCCTGGCGCTGGATTCGGTGTTCGTCGTGGACCAGCGCGAGAAGGTGCTGGTGTTCCAGCTTGGCCAGATCAAGCGGTCGGACAGCGAGCCCGGTCTGCACTTCAAGCTGCCGCTGGTCCAGAACGTCCGGTCCTTCGATTCGCGGGTGCTGACGCTGGATGCCGATGCCGAGGAATACCTCACGCTCGAAAAGAAGAACGTGAAGGTGGATTTCTACGTCAAATGGCGCATCGCCGATGTGGCGCAGTACTACCGCGCCACCAGCGGCCTGGAGAGCAATGCGCTCTCGCGGCTGTCGTCCATCATCAACCAGGGGCTGCGTGACGAGTTCGGCAATCGCACCATCCGTCAGGCGGTGTCCGGCGAGCGCAACGACATCATGCGCTCGATGGAAGCCAACGCCGCCGAGAAGATCGCCGAGTTCGGCATCGATCTGGTGGACGTGCGGATCAAGCGCATCGACCTGCCGGATGACGTCAGCGACTCGGTCTACAACCGCATGCGCTCGGAGCGCCAGCGCGTGGCCGCCGACTTCCGTGCCCGAGGGGCGGAGGAGGCCGAGAAGATTCGTGCCGCGGCCGAACGCGAACGTCAGGTGATGCTTGCCGAGGCCTATCGTGAGGCCGAGGAACATCGAGGGCGGGGCGACGCCGAGGCCGCCGCGATCTACGCCAACGTCTACGGCGAGGACACCGAGTTCTACAACTTCTACCGCAGCCTTGACGTCTATCGGACCGGCTTCCAGGGTCGCAGCGACGTGCTCGTGCTGGAGCCCGACAGCGAGCTGTTCCGCTACTTCAAGAACGGGGCGGACGGGCGCTAGGCGTCCGTCCGAACCGGCTCGCGTTCCACGGGGTGAACTGACGGCATGTGGCAGGATATCGCCCGCGCGGTAGCGCTGGTGCTGATCATCGAGGGCATGATGCCGTTCGTGTCACCCACTCACTGGCGATTGCTGCTGGCGCGTGTGGCCGCCGCGGACGATCGCACGCTCCGTACCGCCGGGCTGATCGCCATGATCGCCGGCCTCGCTCTGCTGCAAGTGATGCGATGACGTTTCATGCCTGGACTTTGCCGGATGGCGTGGAGGAAGTACTGGCGCCGGATGCCTGGGTGCTGGAAACCCTGCGCCGTGACCTGATCGATCTCTATCGGTCCTGGGGCTACGCCTTCGTGCTGCCGCCGCTGATCGAGTACATCGAGTCCCTGCTGACTGGCGCCGGTCGTGAGCTGGACGTGCAGACGTTCAAGCTCACCGATCAGAACAACGGCCGGCTGATGGGGCTGCGCGCGGACATGACCCCGCAGATCGCCCGCATTGACGCCAACCGGATGCTGGCCGACTCGCCGGCGCGCCTTTGCTACACCGGCACGGTGCTGCGCGCTCGGCCCGGCATGGCCGCGAGTTCCCGGGCCCTGCGTCAGATCGGGGTCGAGCTGTTCGGGCATGCCGGCGTGGAGAGCGATCGGGAAGTGCTGTCGCTGATGATCGCGACGCTGCGCACCGCCGGCATCGACAACTTCCATCTGGATCTGGGGCATGTCGGCGTGGTTCGCGCGCTGCTGGCGCCAGCGGCGCTTTCGCCCGATCTGGAAGCCGACGTGTTCAATGTGTTGCAACGCAAGTCGGTACCCGACCTGGAATGGATGCGGCCGCGCATCGGCGACGCGCTGGCCGACCAGCTTGGTGTGCTGATGCGGCTCAACGGAACGCCGGACGTGCTGGAGACGGCGCGCTCCGCGCTGGCGGGCATCTCGCCTGATATCGACGCGGCGCTGGACGAGCTGGCCGGGCTTTGCGGCTGGCTGGCGGCGCAGGAACCCGATCTGGCGGTGCATGTGGACCTCGCCGAGTTGCGTGGCTACCACTACCACACGGGCGTGGTGTTCGCGGCCTTCGTCGAGGAACATGGCCGCGAGCTGGCGCGCGGCGGGCGCTACGATTTCGTCGGCGAAGCCTTCGGGCGTGGTCGACCGGCCACCGGCTTCTCGTCGGACCTCAATGTGCTGACGCGCGTGGCCAATCGCGCCGCGGAGCGGGTATCGGTGATACTCGCCCCCGGCGTTGCCGATCCGGCGCTGGATGCCCGCGTGCGTGAGTTGCGGGCGGGCGGCGAGGTGGTGGTGCAGGCGCTGCCCGGTCAGGCCTGTCCCGAACATGATCGCCATCTGGCGTTGCAGGAATCCCGATGGACCATTCAACAGGGAAGCATCGATGACCCGAGGTCGTAATCTGGTGGTAATCGGCGCCCAGTGGGGCGACGAGGGCAAGGGCAAGATCGTCGACTGGCTGACCGATCGCTGTGCCGCGGTGGCGCGCTTTCAGGGCGGCCACAACGCCGGCCACACGCTGGTGATCGACGGTGAAAAGACGGTCCTGCACCTGATTCCCTCCGGCATTCTGCGCGACGATGTCCGCTGCCTGATCGGCAACGGCGTGGTCATCGCCGCCGACGCGCTGATCGAGGAGCTGGACATGCTCGCGGGCCGCGACGTGCCGGCGGAGGAGCGGTTGATGATCAGCCCGTCCTGTCCGCTGATCCTGCCCACCCACAAGGCGCTGGATCTGGCGCGCGAGAAGGCGCGTGGCTCGGCGAAGATCGGTACCACCGGTCGGGGTATCGGTCCGGCCTACGAGGACAAGGTGGCCCGGCGCTCGGTGCGTATCGACGACCTGTTCCACCGCGAGCGTCTGGCAGCCAAGCTGGGCGAGATGCTCGACTTCCACAATTTCGTGCTCACGCGCTACTTCAACGAGCCGGCGCATGATTTCCAGGCGATTCTGGAGCAGCAGCTCGAGTACGCCGAACGTATCGCGCCCATGGTCGGGGATGTGACCCGTCATCTGCACGAAACCTGCGAATCCGGTGAGAACGTGCTGTTCGAGGGCGCTCAGGGTTCGCTGCTGGACGTGGATCACGGCACCTACCCTTATGTGACGTCGAGCAACACGACGGCCGGTGGCGCCTGCACCGGGACCGGAATCGGCCCTCGCCAGATCGACTACGTGCTGGGCATCGTCAAGGCCTATGCCACGCGCGTCGGTGCCGGGCCGTTTCCGACCGAGCTGTTTGACGACATCGGCCAGTCCATCGCCGCGCGTGGCGCGGAATTTGGCGCCACCACGGGGCGGCCGCGTCGCTGCGGCTGGTTCGACGCGGTGGCGTTGCGCCGCGCGGCGATCTACAACAGCATCAGCGGGCTTTGCGTGACCAAGCTGGACGTGCTCGACGAGATGGAACGCATCTCGATCTGCACGGGCTATCGGCGTGACGGCGAACTGGTCGATCACCTGCCGGGCGGCGCCGAAGCCCTGGCCGATTGCGAGCCGGTGTACGAGAGCATGCCCGGCTGGCAGCAGTCGACGGTGGGTGTGGACAGCTTCGAGGCGTTGCCCGCGGCGGCGCAGGCGTTCCTGCTGCGTATCGAGGAACTGGTCGGCACGCCGATCGATCTGGTCTCCACCGGACCGGACCGCACCCAGACCATCGTCCGGCGTCATCCGCTGGGATGATAGGATGCCGCCCGCGTCATCACCGCGGGCGGCGATTCAGCATGGCAGCGCCCGATCCGGTCGGATGGGCGTTCGATTTCTTTCAAGAGGATGCGCAGGTCTGCGCGAGCAGGTGGAGAGGCGAGAATCGCCGTCAATCCACCGGGCCGCTTGCCGGGCAACCATCGCCGGATCAAGAGAGATCCGGAAGCGATGGTGCCGAGGAGAGGACTTGAACCTCCACGGGGTTTCCCCCACTGGCACCTGAAGCCAGCGCGTCTACCAATTCCGCCACCTCGGCAAGCGGCGGCGGAGATTATCGATGGGCGTTGACCTTGTCAACGCCTGATTCCAAGGACTCAGAAACATGAGCAAAAAACAGCGTAAAAAAGGGTGGGCCGCGGCCGATCCCGCGTTCGAGCGGGAACAGCAGCGCTACGCCTCGCCGGTCCCCAGCCGGCAATTCATTCTGGAAACACTGACGGAGCACGGGCGGCCGATGAGTCGCAATTCGTTGCTGCGGCATTTCGGCCTCGCCGAGGACGATGAGGCGCAGACGGGCCTGTCTCACCGGATTGGCGCGATGATCCGCGACGGTCAGCTGGTGGAAAACCGTCGCGGCGCACTGGGCCTGCCCAAGCGCATGGATCTCGTGCCCGGCCGGGTGATCGGTCATCGCGACGGCTTCGGCTTCCTGCAACCCGACGCGGGCGGTGACGACATCTTCCTGAGCCCGCGCGAGATGCGTCGCCTGCTGCACGGCGATCGCGCGCTGGTCCGCATCACTGGCGAGGATCGCCGTGGTCGCAAGGAAGGCTCGGTGGTCGAGGTGCTGGAGCGCGGGAACGACACCGTCGTCGGGCGTCTGATGATCGAACGCGGGGTCTGTTTCGTCGTGCCCGACAACAGTCGTATCGCCCAGGACATCATGATCAGCCCGGATGATCTCAACGGTGCCTGCCACGGGCAGATCGTCACGGTCGAGCTGATCGAGCAGCCGAGCCGCGGCGGCAAGCCCATCGGGCGCGTCAAGGAGTTGCTTGGCGACCACATGGCACCGGGCATGGAGATCGACATCGCCGTGCGCTCGCATGGCATTCCGTACGAGTGGCCCGAGGCGGTCGACGAGCAGATCGCGGGCTTGTCCGCCGAGGTCGCGGAGTCCGACAAGGCCGGCCGCGAGGATCTGCGGGATCTGCCGCTGGTCACGATCGACGGGGCCGACGCGCGCGACTTCGACGACGCGGTCTACGCCAAGCCCACGCGGGGTGGCTGGAAGCTGTACGTGGCGATCGCCGACGTCTCGGCCTATGTCCAGCCCGGCACGCCGCTGGATCAGGAAGCCTACAAGCGCGGCAACTCGGTGTATTTCCCGGAGCGCGTGATTCCGATGCTGCCGGAGATCCTGTCGAACGGGCTCTGCTCGCTCAACCCGCATGTCGACCGGCTGTGCATGGTCTGCGAGATGCAGGTCGGCAAGAACGGCGAGGTCAAGCGAGGGCGCTTCTACGAGGCGGTGATGCGCTCGCAGGCGAGGCTGACCTACGACGAGGTTGCTGAGCTGCTGGCCAACGAGGCCGCGGCGACGCGCGGCGAGCGCGCCAAGCTGATGCCGCATCTGACGGCCCTGCACGCGTTGTACGAGGCCTTGCGCGATGCGAGGGACTCGCGTGGCGCGATCGATTTCGAATCCTCCGAGACGCGGATCATCTTCGGTCGCGACCGCAAGATCGAGCGCGTGGTCCCGGTGGTGCGCAATGTCGCGCACAAGATGATCGAGGAATGCATGATCGCCGCGAACGTGCAGGCGGCCAGGGCCCTGGAGAGCGCCAAGCAGCCGACGCTTTACCGCGTGCACGAGCAGCCGCCCGGGGATCGCCTGGAAGATCTGCGGGCGTTCCTCGCGGAGTGGGGGCTCGGGGTCGGCGGTGGCCAGAAACCGGAGGCGCAGCACTTCTCCCGGTTGCTGGAGGAGGTGGCCGGCCGGCCCGATGCGCGCCTGATCCAGACCGTGTTGCTGCGCTCGATGGCCCAGGCGGTGTACCAGCCGGAGAATCAGGGGCATTTCGGACTCGCGCTGGAGCGTTATGCGCACTTCACGTCACCGATCCGGCGCTATCCGGACCTGATCGTTCACCGCGGGCTCAAGCGGCTTTGCAAGGGAACGACCACGGGCGCGCACGACTACAGCACAGAGGAGATGACCCAGGCAGGGGCGCATTGCTCCGGCACGGAGCGGCGAGCTGACGAGGCGACGCGCGACGTGATGGACTGGCTGAAATGCGAGTTCATGCTCGACCGCGTGGGTGATGTGTTCGAAGGCCTGATCGTCGGCGTGACCTCATTCGGCCTGTTCATCGAACTCGATGACCTGGCGGTGACCGGTCTCGTTCATGTCAGCCAGTTACGGAACGACTACTATCATTTCGAATCCAAGTATCACCGCTTGCGAGGGGAGCGGACCGGTCGGATGTACCGTCTCTCGGATCGCATGGCCGTCAAGGTCGTGCGCGTCGACCTCGACGAGCGCAAGATTGATTTCGAACCGGTGGAAGGCCGGTCTGGGAAAACAAGGAGCTGAGATGGAAATGCGGCAGAAAGTTGGAATGCGTAACACGATTCTCGGTCTGGGCGTGGCGTCGGCGGTTCTGGTCGCCGGTTGCGCGACCGATGACCCGAATCGCCGGGCCAAGACCGGTGCGGCGATTGGCGCCCTCGTCGGTGCCGTTGCCGGACACCAGGTCGACGGCGACAAGGGTCGCTACATCGGTGCTGCGGTGGGTGCCCTGGCCGGTGGCGCGGTCGGTCACTACCAGGACAAGCAGGCAGCGGAGCTGGAACGCGAACTGGCGGCCGAGCAGGCACGCGGCGAACTGAACATCACGCGCCTAAGTGGCAATGCGCTGAAGGTGGGCATCGCGTCCGACGCGACGTTCGACTTCGACAGCGCCGCGATCAAGTCCAGTGCGCAGGCCACCTACGCCAAGATCGCCTCCGTGCTGAAGGATTACGACAAGACGATCATCCATGTCGTCGGTCATACCGATAGCACCGGATCGGACAGCTACAACCAGGGCCTGTCCGAGCGTCGTGCCTCGGCGGTGGCCTCGGCGTTGACCTCCAACGGGCTCAACACCGCGCGCTTGCTGACCGAAGGGCGGGGTGAAGCCGAGCCGATCGCCGACAACGGCAGCAAGGACGGCCAACGCCGCAACCGCCGGGTCGACATCGTGATCAAGCCGATCGTCGAGGGGCAGGAGCAGCAGGCCTACACGCCGCCGCCTTACCTGGGCGCATAATCGTCGATCACCGCAAGACTGGCGGGGGCCCATGCGGCCCCCGCTTTG
>CALBOV010000180.1 GCA_937896565.1 uncultured Salinisphaerales bacterium | reverse complement strand
GCAGGATTGCGGGAAAACCGGCCCGTTCCATACGGATTGCGCCTGAAATAAGGCCATGCGGCGTTACTCGTCGTTTATTTGGAATGACCAAACCTCTCTCCTCGCGCCTTGCCTGGCCTTATTTCAGGCGGCAACTTGGCGGCGTGAATAACTCAGTGCTTCCCTTGCCCGCGGACCCGGCCGTTCGAGCTGACGACGCCTAAGGCGTGTCGTCAGCCGCGACGGCCCCGCGACAACAACAAGGGAGTCAGCAAACCGAGCAGCAGCAGCGGACTCGGCGCGCCGGAACCGCCGAACGCGTCATCCGGCGACGCGGGATCGGTCGGATCGCGATCCGATCCGCGCGTCCAGACGCTGTAGTCGCCCGACAGCATCGACCCGACATCGGCGTCGGCCTGGATGCGGAACCAGTACGGCGTGCGTGGTTCCAGACCGCTGATCGTGAAGACCGCGATGCCATCGTCGCCGGTGGTCGCGGGGTCATGGGCTTCGCTGCGCGCGTAGCCCGGCAGGCGGTCCGTCACCTCGACGGTGTAGTTCACGCCGTCCTCGGCCCGCCAGCGGATCTCGACACTGGTCTGGTCGCTGCGCCCAATGTCGATCCCCTCGATCACCAGCCAGGTCGGCTCCACCGGCTCGCGCTCGATCAATCCGCCGCCGGTGTTGCTCACGAACTCGCGAATGTCCTCGCCGGACATCGGGTACGGATCGATGATCTGCGGATAGGACTGATGGTCCAGATGGTCGGCCAGGGTCGTCAACGCCTCGAGATGCCAGGCCACCCATCCGCCCGCGGCCGGTGACAAAGCCGATCGGGTGGCGAAGATCGCGCCGGCCATGTGGAACCAGATTTCGGTGGCCACCCGCTGCTTGACCAGCAGGGTCTCCAGCGCCGCGTAACCGGCCGGGTCGATGGCCTCCCTCAGCTCCGGCAGCGCGTCGAGGTTGCGCTGCGCGATCTCCATCGCCTCGTGCTTTTCCTGGAGCAGTTCCAGCACCGCGGCGGACGACGGCGCCAGCAGCTGGGCGGTGACCGGCGCGTAGACCGCATCCCACTGCGAGATGGTCTTGTCGAACATCAGGCTCAGCGCGTCGGCGCTGCTGGCCGGGATTTCGCTGCCCTTCCTGAACGCCCATTCGCCCTTGGCGTAGTACATCTTGCGACCGACCCAGTAGGTTCTGCGCAGGATGTCGAACAGCGTCGTGTGCGCCGCTGACCCCGCGGTCAGTCCGTAGCGGGTGGAGACGTAACGGGACAGCATGGTCTGCCAGTCCACCTCCGGGTTCTGCGCCAGCTGCGCCTGGGCGAACAGATTCGCCTCGTTGGCCGTGCCCATCGCCGAGTACTCATAGCGATCCACCCGGCAGGTGGAGCCCACGAACCGGCCCGCCGAATCGGCGTGCGCGGCCAGGCTTTCCCGATAACGCTGGGCGAAGTACTCCACCGCCACGAACGGAATCGCGCCTCGGCCCCAGTATTCGCCCGCGCAGTCGAGCTCCAGGAACTGCTCGTGCGCGCCCACATCACCCACCAGCACATTGAGCGGGTAGTACGGCTCGAAATCATTCGGCTCGGACTTGCTCATCGCGACGATCGGCCGTTCGGTCTCCTCCAGCGCCGCGCGCAGATACGGGATCTCGTAGCCCTTGTGGTAGAAGGTCCGCACGTAGACCTGCTTGCCGAACTCGTCCATCACGACCCGCGAGACCGCCTCGATCATCGCCTTGTACTTTTCCTTGATCGCGGCGAATCGCAGCGGCGCACAGGACGGCAGGATCGCGGCCAGCTCGGTGGGCGCGCTGCCGAAGCTGATCATCACGCCATCGATCTCCGGCGCGGCCGTCATCGCGTCGCGATAGGCCTGCATCTTCGCCTGCATGTCGTCCCCGTCGAGGTCGAAGCAGTAGGTGAAGGTGTCGTCGGTGTTCAGCTCCTGCATCCACACGATCGCCTGGCCGCCCTGGGCGTGGATCGCGTCGGCGAGCACGCGCACGCGATCCACCACCTCCGGCTCGTTCTGGAACTGGTCCACCCGCGTGACGATGCGGTGCGAGAGCTGCACGTGAGTGACGCCGAAGTCACGCATCCGGCCGATCACGGACAGGTTGTAGTCCATGTCGTTCTGCGTGAGCGTCCAACCGTGAAACGGCAACGGCTCGGCGGCCGATGCCGGATGCGTCAGCAAACCGACCGCGGCCAGCACGCCTGAAAGAAGGGAAAGACCCGGACGTCTCATTTCTGCGAACCCGTTGCGACTGACGCGAGCCGATCGGGTCGGGAGTGGGCACGGCACACACCTGGCGGCCCCGGTCGGCGCATCTGGAATCAAGACAAGCCGTTCATCCTGCTCCACCGATGTGACACCACGAAGAAACGGGGTCGACCACGCCGTTTTTGGTGATTCCACCGATGCCTGTCGCGCGGAGGAACGGTTCAATGCGGGGCATTCGCCGGACCCGGGAAATCGGTCCCGCCGGCATCCCGACTGCATCCGGAGCGTTCGTGTCACCGCCCGACGAAATCAACTCGCCCCAGCCTCACCCGACCGCCACGCGGCCGCGCGCCGAGTGTCCTTCGTGAGTCGGTGGCCACAACGGGCGCACCGGGCCCTGCTCGCCGGACCGGTTGCCGCGATCAGCTCGCTGGCGACCCTGGTCGCGCTGGCCCGTTGCCTGCCGCCGGGTGACGGCGGCGCGGACGGCATCGCCATCGCCATGATCCTGTTGCCGGTGATCTGGGCCGGCGCGTTTCTGTACGCGCTGCTGGCGCCGGCGCTGTGGCGGGTCTGGCTCGTGCTGCT
>CALBOV010000179.1 GCA_937896565.1 uncultured Salinisphaerales bacterium | reverse complement strand
CGTACAGGGAGTTTGGAGACTATGGCAGGCACTTCAGCGTCAACCGGCGGATGGACCGATCGGATTCTCCGCGTCGTCGAGCCACTGATCTACGGCAAACGCTGGGTCGGAATACTCTGGCTCACGGTGTTGACCGTGATCCTCGGCTACCAGGCGGCCCAGCTCGAACCCGATGCGGGCTTCGAGAAATCGATACCGCTCGAACACCCGTACATGAACGTGTTCAAGCAGTACCAGGCGGAGTTCGGCGGCGCCAACTCCGTGCTGGTGGCGCTGCTTCAAAAAGACGGCAGCGACATCTACAACGCCGAATTCCTGGAGAAGCTGAAGTTCGTCACCGATGAGGTGTTCTACGTGCCCGGCAACGACCGGCGCCGGGTCACCTCGCTGTTCACGCGCAACGTGCGCTACATCGAGGTCGTGGAAGGCGGGCTGTCCGGTGCCAACGTGGTGCCGGCCGACTACCAGCCCAACCAGGCAAACTTCGATCTGATCCGCACCAACGTGGGCAAGGCCGACATCATCGGCCGCCTGGTTACGGAGGACGAATCCGGCGCGCTGGTGCAGACCGAGCTGCTGGAATTCGACCCGCGTACCGGTGAGAAGCTCGACTACCGGGCGGTGGCGGCGGAGCTGGAACGCATCCGCGGCGCCATCAACAGCCCCCGCAAGTGGGAGTTCCGGCTGAAGGAGCCCGTCGAGCAGGCCGACGCCGGCACCGTCGTGGCCACACGCTTCAGCGAGCCCGGGCGGGTGGATCGCTGGTTCGGCTCGACCACCGTCAGCACCACCAACGCGGACGGCGTTCCGGTATCCGTTGAAGTACCCAACCGCCAGCTCGAGATCGTCGAGCTGGAAAACGAAAACTACTCGGACAGCGTCTCGGTCCACATCATCGGCTTCGCCAAGATCATCGGCGACGTAACCGACGCCACACTGGAAGTCGTCGGCTTCTTCCTGCTCACACTGTTGATGACCTTCGTGTTGCTGTGGCTTTACACGTCATCACTGAAGCTCGCCTTCCTGCCCCTGGTCTGCTCTGTCGTCGCGGTGATCTGGGAGTTCGGCCTGCTCACGACGGCCGGTTACGGCCTGGATCCGTTCGCGATTCTGGTGCCCTTCCTGGTGCTGTCGGTCTCGGTGTCACACGGCGTGCAGTACGTGAATGCCTGGGTGGACGAAATCGCCGCCGGGCGGAACAGCTATGACGCCTCGCTGGAAACCTTCCGCCGCCTGGCGATTCCCGGCACCACGGCGCTGATCACCGACGTGGCCGGCTTCGCGACCATCTACCTGATCCCTATCGACATCATCCGCGAGATGTCGCTGAACGCGGCCTTCGGCGTCGCATCGATCATCATCACCAACAAGGTGATGATGCCGATCTGGCTGACCTACGTGTCCATCGGCGACGTGGAGAGCTTCCAGGCCAAGCAGCAGCGCAAGGAAGCCATGCTCAGCGGCCTGTTCCGCTTCCTGGCGAAGATCACCCGGCGCGGACCGGCCATGGTCACGCTGCTGATCTGCGCCGTGCTGCTGGCCTTCTCGCTGTACAAGTATCCGGACCTGCAGGTCGGCGATGCCCAGAAGGGCGTACCCGAACTGCGCCCCGATTCCCGCTACAACATGGACTCGGCGGCCATCGTCGAGAACTTCGACCTCGGCGTGGACATCCTCAAGGTCGTCGCCGAAACCGAGCCGGAATCCTGCCGCTTCTATCACGTGATGGAGCAGGTCGACCGCTTCCTGTGGCAGATGCAGAACACCGACGGCGTGCAAACCGCGCTGGGCCTGCCGACCTACATGAAGCTGGTCTATTCGGGCTTCAACGAGGGCCACATCAATGCCCGCATCCTGCCGCGCAACCCGAACGCCATGGCGCTGCTGCTCTCGCAGTTCCCATCATCGACCGGCCTGCTGAACAACGACTGTTCCGCGATGGCCATGTTCGTCTTCACCGAGGACCATCGCGCCGGCACCATCGAGCACATCGTCGACGAGGTGAACGCCTTCAACGCGCAAAACGCCGAACGGTTCGCCAATGATCACCCGGGCACCGATCTCGAAGTCTGCGCCACCAAGACGAGCCTGCTCCGCCAGGCAGGCCAGACCGCCCTGGATCTGAAGCTTCGCAACGACCGTCTCGTGGCACTGGACGCCAGCAGCGAGGAAGCCAAGCGGCTCAAGGCCGAGGCAGCCGAACTCGAGGAGAAGCTGGCTTCGGAGCGTGACGAGATCCGGGCGATCGACTCGCCCTGCCCCGTCAACTTCGCGCTGGCCACCGGCAATGTGGGCGTCATGGCCGCGACCAATGAAGTGGTCGAGGACCAGGAGTTGCAGGTTGTCTTCTGGGTCTACGTCGTCGTCATCCTGTTCCTGTGGCTCAGCTTCCGCACCGTCGCCGGCGTGATCTGCGTCGTCGCACCGCTGTCGCTGGTCTCCATCATGGCCTACGCGGTCATGGCCATGACCGACATCGGCCTCAAGGTCGCCACCCTGCCCGTCGTCGCACTGGCGGTAGGCATTGGCGTGGACTACGGCATCTACGTCTACGCGACCCTGGTCGACGGCATCGAACGCGGCCTGACGCTGGAAGAAGCCATGTTCGAAACGCTGAACAAGACCGGCAAGGCCGTGCTCTTCACCGGCGTGGCGCTGGGCATCGGCGTTGGCACCTGGCTCTTCTCCGCCCTGCAATTCCAGGCGGACATGGGCCTGCTGCTGGTGTTCATGTTCACCGCGAACATGTTCGGCGCGATCCTGGTGCTGCCGGCGCTGGCGCGGTTCCTGACCAGGCGGTCGGATGGGTCGCGGCCGGTGTAACCGGTACTCAGCTTTAGCAAGAACGGCGTGACTTCGGTCACGCCGTTTCAGTTGGGGGGTCCGAAACTGCTTCCGGGCCTGCTAGACTCCGGCTCGGTTATTGCACTGCACGATCACAACCGATCACGTCCGGCGCAGGCCTAACAACGGCCCCACCGCACTCGGACATCTCAATCAAGCGCAACGGATAAGAGCGTAGTGAAAAAAGCACTGATTACGGGCGTCACCGGCCAGGATGGCGCCTATCTCGCCGAGTTATTGCTGGAAAAGGGATACGAAGTTCACGGAATCAAGCGACGCGCGTCGCTGTTCAACACCGATCGTATCGACCACCTCTATCAGGATCCGCATGAGAGCGACCGGCGATTCGTGTTGCACTATGGTGATCTGACCGACTCCACCAACCTGATTCGCATTGTCCAGCAGATCGAACCGGACGAAATCTACAACCTCGGCGCGCAGTCCCATGTGGCCGTGTCGTTCGAGAGCCCGGAGTACACCGCGAACGGCGATGCCATCGGCACCCTGCGTCTGCTGGAGGCCATTCGCATCCTGGGCCTGACGGACAAGACACGGTTCTACCAAGCCTCCACATCCGAGCTCTATGGCCTGGTGCAGGAAATCCCGCAGAAGGAAACCACGCCGTTCTACCCGCGTTCACCCTATGCCGTCGCCAAGCTCTACGGCTACTGGATCACGGTGAACTACCGCGAGAGCTACGGGATGTATACCTGCAACGGCATCCTGTTCAACCACGAATCACCCATCCGCGGTGAAACCTTCGTGACGCGCAAGATTACTCGCGCCATTGCCCGCATCGCCTTGGGCCTGCAGGACAAGCTTTATCTCGGCAACATGGATTCGTTGCGGGACTGGGGCCATGCGAAAGACTACGTCGAGATGCAGTGGATGATGCTGCAGCAGGACTCACCGGACGACTTCGTCATCGCCACGGGAGAACAACACTCGGTCCGTGAATTTGTGCAGCGTTCGGCGGCCGAACTTGGCGTGCAAATCGAGTTCACCGGCAGCGGCGTGGACGAGATCGGCACCGTGACCGCTGTCGACAATCCCGAACTGAAGGTACAACCCGGCCAGCAAATTGTCGGTGTTGATCCCCGCTATTTCCGCCCGGCCGAAGTGGACACCTTGCTTGGCGACCCGACGAAGGCCAAGGAAAAGCTCGGCTGGGTCCCCAAGATCAGCTTCGAAGAGTTGGTCAAGGACATGATCACCTCGGATTTCGAACATGCCAAGCGCGACCGGCTCGTAACCGAGGCCGGTTACCGTGCGTTCGACTACAACGAGTAGCCATGCTGACCCCCGATTCACTGATCTACGTTGCCGGTCATCGTGGCCTGGCCGGCGGCGCCATTGTCCGGGCCCTGCGTGGCCAGGGATATGAAAACCTGCTGCTGCGCACCCATCATGAACTTGACCTCACTAACGAGGGTGCAGTCGACGCGTTCTTTGCGGAGCAGCGTCCCAGCCATGTGATTCTCGCCGCCGCCAAGGTCGGCGGCATTCACGCGAACAACGCCTACCCGGCCGAGTTTATTCGCGACAACCTCGCGATTCAGACCAATGCCATCCACTCAGCGTGGAAACACGGAACCGAGAAGCTGGTGTTCCTGGGCTCCTCGTGCATCTATCCCAAGATGGCTCCGCAGCCGTTGCGGGAGGACTCGCTGCTGACCGGCCCGCTGGAACCCACCAACGAGTGGTATGCGATCGCGAAAATTGCCGGCATCAAGATGTGTCAGGCTTACCGTCGGCAGTACGGCTTCGACGCCATCTCGCTGATGCCGACGAACCTTTATGGCCCGGGCGACAACTTCAATCTGGAAAACTCGCACGTGCTACCGGCGCTGATCCGCAAGTTTCACGAAGCGAAAATCGCCAACGCCCCGCAGGTGACCATGTGGGGGACGGGCTCACCCCGTCGCGAATTCCTGCACGTCGACAACCTGGGCGAAGCCGTTGTATTCCTGATGAAAAACTACTCGGAAGAACAGTTCATCAACGTCGGCGTTGGCGAGGACGTGACGATTCGCGAACTGGCCGAGACCGTCAAGCGAGTCACCGGCTACGGAGGCGCCATCGTCAATGACACGTCCAAACCGGACGGAACACCCAGGAAGCTGATGGACGTGACCCGACTGAACTCGCTGGGATGGAAAGCGGGAATCCCTCTGGAAGACGGAATCCGGGAAACCTATCGCTGGTTTCTCGAACATCAGGACGATTTTCGCCGCTGACTTTCAACCGGACACCGTGTTCGGCGCCGGCCGAACACGGTTCAAGACCTCAAGAAATCGCGGAGCAATGATCTCGATATCAAACTCCGCCTCCGCGGTCTCTCTCGCGCGGCGGGCCATCGCCGCACGCTCCTCGGTATCCGAGTACAGCCTGCGAGCCCCCTGCAAGAAACTCGCCTGATCATCGGGGTCAGCCACCAGGCCGGTCCGGTGCTCCATGACCAGCTTCGCAGCGGGGTTCCCCTCGGAAATGGACAATAGCTGCGCGCGGCCTGCGCAGTGATTACTGAGTATCTTGGAGGGCACGCAGTACGTCGCCGCATCTGGCGCAAGCATGCCGATCAGAACGTCCGCCGAAGCCAGCACGTCCGGCAACTCCTCGATGGACTGGAACCCATTGACGATCAGGTGGTTCAGTTGCCGCTTCCGCGCTTCGTCACGCAGCCACTCGGCCACTGCCCCGCTCGAGTTCACGACCACGCGCACGTCATCGTCCGCTCGAAAGACTTCGGCCAGCTCCACGAGCAACTCCGGTCGGTGCTTGAAACCAAGCGTCCCCGAATACATGAACGTGAACTTGTCACTGACTTCGTGCCGCCGAGACCAGTGATTTTGCTTCGCCCGAGGAACGATCTCCTGTAACGGTGCCCAGTTGGGAATCAGTGTCCAGTCATCACGGCCAATGGCGTGGCGGTCAAAATAGCCGGCAAACGCGTCAGAAATACTGATCAGATGATCCGCTCGGCGCAGACATGATGCCTCACGCCCTCGGTACCAAGCGGCCAACGGGGCAGCAACAACCCCGAACTTTTCCGCCAGCACCTGACTGATCGCCTCCCCCAGCAGATCCTGCACCCACACCACACTCGAAATTCCGAGCTTGTGGCAGGCACGCCCCGCCGGGACCAGCGCATCGACGGGAGTATTCGCAAACAAAGCGACGCCCGGCCTCTCAGCACGAACAAGCTCAGCGAGCTTTCGACCGTACAGATTCTCCAAGCGCCACCGATCGACAAACTTCTCGCGCCGCAATGGCCTGGGCAGCGTGATCGGTGTGGGTGTCACGCCCGAACCGGCGGCCCAGCCAGATGGGGTTCCCTCAAGCGATCCGTTGAACGCGTAGACGATCTCGATACCGTGCACTCTCTCCAGAATCTCAGCCAGCTCACGAGAAAATGGATACGCACCATAGTCATGGAGCAGTAGTTTCATAAGAGGAATATTCGACGGGTAGGTAGGTGAGAATCGCGAATCTGCGGAAAAATTCCACAAATTCGCCGCTAACGCGGCTATCATAACCGCCTAGAAGTCGGGTAGCGAGCGCTAGTCGGCCAGCCTTCTTAGCCCCCCCATAAGCAAACAAATCTAGTGAATATCAGCATTTTTGGTTCCGGCTACGTCGGACTAGTTACCGCAGCCTGCTTCGCAGAAGCAGGCAACAGCGTAATCTGCGTAGACATTGATGAAGAGCGTGTTCGGAAACTTTCCTCAGGACACTGCCCCTTCTACGAACCAGGGGTAGACGAACTCTTGGAACGCAACGTAAAGGCCGGTCGTATCCAATTCACAACGGACGCACGAGCCGCCGTGGAGCACGGTTTGTTTCTGATGATCGCAGTCGGAACGCCGCCAGGTGAAGATGGATCTGCCGACCTAAGCCACGTACTCACTGTAGCTCGTACAATCGGCGAGCTCATGAGCGACTACAAGATCGTGATCACAAAATCAACGGTGCCTGTAGGTTCTTCCGAGAAAGTACGCCAAGCAGTCACGGAAATGTTGGCTGCGCGTGAAGAAGCTCTTGAATTTGACGTAGTGTCCAATCCAGAATTCCTGAAAGAGGGCAGCGCCGTTGAGGACTTCATGAAACCGGACCGAACCGTGGTCGGTGTCGATAATCCGCGCACTGGCGAGTTGATGCGCGCACTTTATGCACCGTTCAACAGATCCCGCGACCGCGTCATCGTCATGGACATTCCATCCGCTGAGCTAACTAAGTATGCGGCAAATACCATGTTGGCAACCAAGATCAGCTTCATGAATGAACTGTCCAATTTGGCTGATAGAGTCGGCGCAGACATTGAAGCGGTGCGTCGCGGAATCGGCTCCGATCCTCGGATCGGATACAAGTTTATCTACCCAGGTGCTGGTTTCGGAGGATCCTGCTTTCCGAAAGACGTATCCGCGCTCTCAAGAACCGGCGAACAGGCCGGCTACAAGATGGAACTCGTCGATGCCGTGAACCTAGTCAATCGAAAGCAAAAGCAGGTTCTCTTCCAGAAAATGCACGCCTACTTCGGCGATTTGACCGGCAAGGTCATCGCGATTTGGGGGCTGGCGTTCAAACCCAATACAGACGATATCCGGGAAGCTCCGGCACGGGATCTGATGGAGGCGCTGTGGAACGCAGGTGCATCGGTACGGGTTCACGACCCGGAAGCCATGGACAACATCCGTGCCTGCTACGGAGCACCTGAGAATCTCACATATTGCGAGTCTCCAATGGAGGCGGCCAACGGCGCGGATGCTCTCGCCATCATGACGGAGTGGAAGCTGTATCACAGCCCTGACTTCGCCGAGCTCGCCAAGACACTGCGCTCGAAGGCCATTTTCGACGGCCGGAACCTTTTCGACCCCAAGCTGATCGCCCGTTTCGGCCTTGAGTATCACAGCATAGGACGACCTGCCACGAAGCCCGACTGAGCACAAACGACAAGCAACAAAAAGCCGGCTATATAGCCGGCTTTTTACATTGGCGTCCCCAAGGGGATTCGAACCCCTGTTACCGCCGTGAAAGGGCGGTGTCCTAGGCCTCTAGACGATGGGGACACTAAAAAGTGTCACTAGGACTGGCTATTTAGACTCTTACCATACGAGTAAAGTGGCGTCCCCTAGGGGATTCGAACCCCTGTT
>CALBOV010000178.1 GCA_937896565.1 uncultured Salinisphaerales bacterium | reverse complement strand
TCCCGGGCGCCCTTTCTTTTCGCCGGTTTTCTTTGGGCGTACAAAGAAAATCGGCTCGCCCGGCAGGGCGAAACCTGCTGAGGCCAGAACCACCCCAAGTAAACTCCACACCCGAACACGAACGACGCCACCCCGTCCCCCTCATGCCCGACACCCCCGCCATCGATTGGTCCCAGGTCGAATCCCGCCAGCGCCACCGCTTCAGACGCGATCTGAAACGCGCGAAACAGGCGGCGGATCGGGACGAGCTGATCGCGCGAATCCAGGCCTCCGCCCAGCGGGTCGCGGCGCGCCGATCCGCGCAGCCGGTGGTGCAACTCGCCCCCGACCTGCCCGTCACCCAGCGCGCCGACGACATCCGCGCGGCGATTCGTGACCACCAGGTCATCGTTGTCACCGGCGACACCGGGTCGGGCAAGACGACGCAGTTGCCGAAGATATTGCTGGACATGGGCTACGGCGCAGCCGGGCTGATCGGCCACACGCAGCCGCGGCGACTGGCGGCGCGCAGCGTGGCGCAGCGGATTGCCGAGGAGCTGGGGCAAACGCCCGGCGGGCTGGTCGGCTTCCAGACGCGGTTCGACGATGCGATTTCGGACGACAGCCAGATCAAGCTGATGACGGACGGCATTCTGCTTGCCGAAACACGGCGCGACCGCTTTCTCAATCGCTACGAGGCGATCATCGTCGACGAGGCGCATGAACGCAGCCTCAACATCGACTTTCTGCTGGGCTATCTCAAGCGCATCCTGCCCAAGCGGCCTGATCTCAAGCTGGTGATCACCTCCGCCACCATCGATCCGGAGCGGCTCAGCGCGTTCTTCGACGACGCGCCCATCGTCGCCGTCGAGGGCCGCACCTACCCGGTGGAACTGCGCTACGCCCCGCCGGAGGACAGCGACGATCTGCCCGAGGCGATCTGGCGATCGGTGCAAACCCTGTGGCGCGAGGCCGCCGGTGACGTGCTGGTGTTTCTGCCCGGGGAGCGGGACATCCGCGACACCGACCAGCATCTGAGCCGCGCGCTGGCGCATTCCCGCTTTTCCGGTGCGGAGGTGCTGCCGCTTTACTCCCGGCTGACGCGCAGCGCCCAGGACGCGATCTTCAAGCCCAGCCGCGGCCGGCGCATCGTGCTGGCGACCAACGTCGCCGAAACCTCGCTGACCGTGCCCGGCATCCGCTACGTGATCGACAGCGGGCTCGCGCGCATCTCCCGCTATTCCACCGCTGCGCGGGTGCAGCGTCTGCCGATCGAACCCGTGTCGCAGGCAAGCTGCAAACAGCGCATGGGCCGCTGTGGCCGCGTCTCGGAAGGCATCTGCGTCCGCCTGTTCGACGAGGACGATTTCAACAACCGGCCCGCGTTCACCGATCCGGAAATCCGCCGCACCAATCTCGCCAGCGTGCTGCTGACCATGGCGGACTTGCAGCTCGGCGACATTGAAGCCTTCCCCTTCATTGATCCGCCGGAAGGCCGCTACATCCGCGACGGCATGCGGCTGCTCCAGATGCTGGAGGCCATGGACGAGCGCGGGCAGATCACGGCGCTGGGCCGCCAGCTCGCGCGCCTGCCCCTGGACCCGCGCATTGCCCGCGCGCTGATCGCCGGTCAGGCCGCGGCGATTGGGCCCGCGGTGCGCGTGCTCTGCGCCGGACTGACCATCCAGGACCCGCGCGAACGCCCCGCGGACAAGCGCCAGGCCGCGGACGAGGCGCAGCGCGAGTTTCTCGACAAGCAGTCGGACTTCGTCAGCCTGCTGAAGCTGTGGGATGCCTTCCAGCTGGCCAAGCGCGACGAATCCGGCAACGGCCTGCGCCGCTGGTGTCACCGGCATTTCATCCACTTCATGCGCATGCGCGAGTGGGAGGACCTGGTGCGTCAGCTCCGGCAGATCGAGCGCGATCTGAACTGGCCGGCCGCCCCGGCCAAGGGCACGCTGGCGGAGACCGATGTCCGCGCACTGCATCAGGTCGTGCTGTCCGGCTTCATCGACCAGATCGGCGTGCACGACGAACGCGGCGAGTACATCGGCGCACGCAACCGCAAGTTCCGCATCTTTCCCGGTTCCGGTGTCGCGAAGGCCTCGCCACGCTGGATCGTCGCCGGCGAGATTCTGGAGACCTCACGTCTGTACGCCCATCAGGTCGGCAAGGTCGAACCCGAATGGATCGAGGCCGCCGGTGCCCACCTGCTGACGCGTGAGCAATACGACCCGCGCTGGTCGGTCAAGTCCGGCCGTGTGGAGGCAACCGAACGTGTGCGCCTGTTCGGCCTGCCCCTGGCCGATGGCCGCAAGGTGGACTTCGGCCGCATCGATGCCGCAACCGCGCGTGAGCTGTTCATCCGCGAGGCGCTGATCCCGCACCGGCTGTCGCGCGATACGCGCCGCGATCCGGTGTTTCTCGCCCACAACCGCGAATTGGTCGAGTCCATCGCCGAACAGGAGGCCCGCTTCCGCCGCCGCGACCTGCTGGTGGACGAGGTCACCCAGTTCGCGTTCTACGACGAGCGCCTGCCCGCCGACGTCCATGATCGGGCTGGCCTGCTGCGCTGGTTGAAAACCAACGACGACGCCGCGTTGCGCTTCGACGAGGCCACGCTGCTGCGCCACGCCGGGCTGAGCCTGCCGGAGCAGGACTATCCGGAGACGCTGGCCATCGGCTCGACCCGCGTCGCGCTGCGTTACCACTTCGAACCCGGCCATCCGGAGGACGGCATCACCGCGGTGGTGCCGCTGCCGCTGCTGAACCAGATCCATCCGGCTCAGGCGGACTGGCTGGTCCCCGGGATGCTGGAGGATGCGATCACCGAGCGCCTCAAGGCGCTGCCGAAATCGATCCGGCGCAAGATCGTGCCGGTGCCCGACACCGCGCGACGGCTGCGCGAAACCCTGGATTTCGGCGAGGGCGTGCTGCCCACGGTGCTCCGGGAGGCGCTGCACCGGATGACCGGAGCGCCGTTGCCCGCGGATGTGTGGCAGGACTACGAGCCGACGCCGCATCTGCGCATGCGCTTCGAGGTCATCGGCGACGACGGCGGGGTGCTGGCCGCCGGCCGCGATCTCGATGCCCTGCGCGATCAGCTCGGCGCACAGGCTCGCGAAGCGGTGCAGACCGTGCCGGACGACGGTTTCGCCCGCAGCGGTCTGACCACCTGGGATGTCGGCGACCTGCCGGACACGGTCCGGCTGGACCACGGTGGCGTCGCCTTCAACGCCATTCCCACCCTGGTGGATCGCGGCCAGTCGGTGGACCTGGAACTGGTGGACGATGCCGACAAGGCCGCCCGCTGGCACCGCCAGGGGGTGATCCGGCTGCTGCGCCTGGCACTAAGCCAGCAGGCGCGTTTCCTCAAACGCGAGCTGGACGACCTGAAGCTGCTGGCCGCGGCGAAGCTGCCCGAACCACCGCCGGCCGCGCTCGCACCCGCCGGCCTGCACGAGCGTCTGCTGCGCGATCCCGAGCCGGTGCTGTTCGCCGATCTGCTGGAAACCGTGATTCATCAGCGCATGGAGACCACCCCGCGCACGCAGGCCGACTTCGAGGCCCTGGTCGATACCGTGCGTACCCACGCGGTGGCGGACGGCCTGGCGATCTGGACCCGCGTCGCGCCGGCGCTGCGCCGCTGGCTGGACGTGCAGAAGCGGCTGGGTCGCAATATTCCGCTGCCGTGGATGCCGGCGGTGGGCGACATCCGTGATCAGCTCGATCATCTGGTGTTCGGCGGCTGCCTGCGCTGCCTGCCCGACCCGAGACATCTGGACCGCTACCTGAAAGCGGTCGAGATGCGCCTGGACAAGCTGGCGCAGGAAGACATCACCCGCGACAAGGAACGCGCGCGACCGGTGCAGCGCTACTGGAACCGCTACAAGGATCTGGCG
The DNA here is from genome assembly GCA_937896565.1 of uncultured Salinisphaerales bacterium. Taxonomy (GTDB): domain Bacteria; phylum Pseudomonadota; class Gammaproteobacteria; order Nevskiales; family OUC007; genus Abyssibacter. Next base: position 3,599 of record CALBOV010000178.1, on the reverse strand, counting down.
GCCCGCGCCGCGCGACGCGGCGAGCCGCCGGAGGCACTGATCAACCTGCGCTGGATGATCGAGGAGTTCCGGGTACAGGTCTTCGCGCAGCCGCTGGGCACATCGATGAAGGTCTCGGAAAAGCGCCTGGACGCCGCGATCGCGGCGCTCTGAGCCGCGCCGGGATCAGCCGTAACCCGCGGCGGAGCCCAGCACGTCATCCGCGTACAGATTGATCCGCGTGATGATGTCGTAGCGCTCGTCATCACTCAGCTCGAAGCCCTTGAGCGTATCCATCAGATGGTCGACAAAGCGCTGCAAATGCGTGCGTTCCAGATGCAGATGCTGGTGCGCGTGAATCAGCGGCCGGCCCGAATACTGAACCGGCCCGCCCAGCGCCGCGCTGAACAGCTCGACCTGCATGCGCCGGATCCGCTCCATCGATGCACCGTCGAAGAACGGGCCGAGTTCCGGATCGGACAGGATGGCGTGGTAGAAATGCTGGATCAGGGTGCCGATCCCGTCCATCCCACCCACGCGATCGAACAGCGTAGGCTCGGACGGCGTGCGCGGTGTCTCGTCGGTCACGGGGGCTCTCCGTTCGGGTCTGTCCCGACCGTGCCGGAAGCCGGCGGACCGCTTGTTGATCCAGATCAGTGTTGCACCCGCCGATCGTCGGATCGGTGCAATCCGACAACCTGCTCACCGACCACGCCCTTATCTGGCGCGTTTCCCGCGCCCCCGCACGTGGTTGAAAGAGGACCTCTACGACGGGGTCGAGGCGGCCAGCAAGGCGTCCAGCGCCTGACGCATCTCGGCGTCTTCCATGGTCACGCTCAGCGTTCCGCTCTCGGTGCCATCCGGTTGCAACAGCACGACCCATCCAGTGGAGCGATTCTCGGAGTAGAGCTTGGAAAAACCCCTCGCCTTCGCCAGTGCCGCACCGGCGGAACGACCTTCGTCGGTCGTGTAGTCCACGCGCAGAAACTCGATCCGGTCCCCGTAGTCCGCCTTCAACGCAGCCAGCTTGGGCTTCATCAGCTTGCAGTTCAGGCACCAGTCGGCGTGAAACAGCACGGCGGCGGGCTGTTGGTCCTGAGCCTGCGCGGGGGCGACCACGCCCGTGAGCAGAAGTCCGAGCGCCAGCAGCGCGCCAGTGAGCAGACGGTTCATGTGCATTCCCTTGCGGTTCGGTGATTAGAAGGACCGGAGCATAGCGGCGAAACGATGTCCGCCGCCGTGCGGCCGATCCCAGTTCATTGTCGCGCCGCGAGCCGCCGGCGCCGGCGGCCCCATCCGGCGACCAACAGGACACCCAGCAAGGCCCAGGGCATCGCGCCGGAGGATCCGCTCGGGGCGGCGACGTCATCATCGGTCGGATCCGGGTCGCTCGGATCGCCGGGCTCGCCACCACCAACCGCGCCCTTCTCGCAGGCGTCTCCGGTGCCGTCGGCATCCATGTCGGACTGATCGGTATTCGGAGTCACCGGACAGTTGTCGATGTCATCGGTCACGGTATCGTCGTCGCTGTCCTGCGGACTGCCATCACCCACATCGGCGGTCAGCGCGATGGTGGAGTCACAGTAGAGATAGGGGTCCGGACTGGGCGCGTTCATGAACGTCTGGCTGTCCACCGTCACGGTGTCCCAGTACAGCTTGCGGGTTGCGATCAGGCCGTTCTGGAATTCGCAGAATCCGGAGCCCTTGGTCTCGACCTCACCTTCGGCGACACCCAGCAGGGCCAGGGTCTTGGCGACCACTTCGGCCTCGTCGGCGGGTGAAATCACGCCCCAGCCGACCTGGACCCAGGCCGCCTCGTCGATGATCGGCGCGGCCATTTCACCCACGCCCAGCGTGGGGTCGTAGTCGTTGATACCGGGCACCCAGGCTGCCTCTTCCAGCGCGCGACGCAGTTCCCAGTTGGTGATGGTCACCGGCTCGCCGTCGACGATACCGGCCGCCATCAGCGGTCGACCGTTGCCGATGTAGGCACCGCCCAGGTAGCTCAGCGTGCGCCGGGCTTCCAGCAGAATCTTCGATGCCGTGCCGGCCGAACGCGGGGTCGCGAAGCTGGTGCCGCCGACCCCGTCGTCATAGCCATCCTCGCACTCGGCGCAGTAAGGGAGCGTCTGGGTGAAATCGGCGATGAAATCCGGGAAGGTGCCGGAAACAATCTGCCGGCCGTTGGAGGAATCACCGGGCTCGTTGTCCTGGGTTTCCTCGAAGCCGGCGATGCCCACACTCCACCACGGTCCACAGGTCGAGTCCTGGATCGCGGGCGACGGCGAGTTGTCGCAGGCACCGAAATGCAGCTTGCCCCAATCGTAGGTTCCGACGAAGCTGTCGGTCAGGTGATCGGTGCTCGGGATGCTGCCAATGGCGCCATAGCTGGTGGATACGAAGTCGATGGCCGGATGCGTCATCGCGAAGGTCTCGCTGGCATCGGAAATGCCCTCGACGAACACCAGCACCGCCTCCGGGTTGGCGAACAGCACCGCCGCGGACGTGCCGACACCATGCGTGTCGCTCTCGCTGTCCGGCAGGAACAGGCGGCTGCCCGCGCCAAACGACTTCGCCAGCACGTTGGTCCCGACGAACCAGACCATGTCGCAGGCCGCCGCCTGCTCCCACAGGCCACGGTCGATATCCGCCTGATAGTCGGCGGCGAAGTCGCCGGTCCGCGTCAGTTCGAGCGAGCACTCCGGTCCGATTGCGAAGTCCTGCAGCAGCGGCAAACTCACCGCGGACGGCTCGGAGCCGGCCGGATAGATCGGGCTGCCCGCGTGGTAGAACGCGTGATAGGGGTTCACGCCGGAATCAATCACGCTGACCACCACGCGCGGCACGTCGGTGAGCGGCAGGCTCGCCGGGTAGCCGGTCCCCGGGCCCGCGGCACCACCTTCGCCGCCACCGCCGGCGTTGAGGCCGATCAGCTCCACGGTCCCGGCGTAGCTGTTCAGGAACACCGTGTAAGGCAGGATCACGACCGTGTACTCGCTGGTTCCGGCGACCGCCGCGAATTCCGTCGACTCGGCCCCCGACGCGGTGGCGGACGACGCCACCTCGGTGCCGCCGGCATCATTGACGTAGAGATCGTAGTCGCCCCCGCTGTCGAACTCCGCCGTGATGGAGACGCGAATCTTCAGATCCGGGTAGGTGCTCAGCACGTCGGCCGGAAGATCCACGGTCAACGCGAATTCATCGCAATCAATCGTGCCGGTGACGCAGACGCCGGTGACGTTCGCGGCGGCATCGGTGCTGCCGGAAAACTCCAGAACGGGCGTCTCCAGCGACAACGTGCCGGACGCCGGCGTGGTCTCGAAGGCGACCGCGGGGGCCGAAAGCAGCAAGGCGGTGGCCAGGCTGAGCGTGGCCGAGAGGGAACCGAGCAATCTGATCATGGTGTGACGTCCGTCGAAACGCGGTTGGCCCCGTCCGTGGGCAAACGTGCAATCCCTGGCGTCGCGGAAATGAAGTTGGCATCGCGGGAGCAAATGCCGTACCAGATGAGACCAATCTAGGGGATTTTCAGCCCGCGCCGCCCGCTCGCGCCGACCAGTGGAGCCCGCGCATGGGCTGCCGGTGCCTGTCGGGCATCACGCGTCGTTCAGAAAAACGCC
>CALBOV010000177.1 GCA_937896565.1 uncultured Salinisphaerales bacterium | reverse complement strand
GCGCTTGCACGGCGGGCGAGCGTGGCGCGATCGGATAGCGGATCGATGCCGACCCCTTCACGGAAGGCTGCCCGCCAGTCCAGTGTGGCGAACCCGTCCGCCCCGGACGATGCAAGCCGCACGATGGTGGCGACCTCGTCCATCAGGGACCGCATGCTCCAGCCCGGGCGATACCACTCCAGCATCGTGAACTCGGGCTGGTGCAGCCGGCCGATCTCACCGTGGCGGTAGACCTTGCCCAGCTGGTAGATCGGGCGCCGGTGCTCGGCGAGCAGGCACTTCATCAGCGCCTCGGGCGAAGACTGCAGGAACGCCGGATCGGCGTCACCGACGGTAGCTGTCGCGGGAATCAGCGGGTCGGATGCGCAGGTCGCGCGCAGCAGCGGCGTATCGACCTCGAGAACACCCTGCTCCGCGAAGTATGCGCGGATCGTCGCGAGCAACGTCGCGCGACGCGACAGCCGCTCCCAGCTCAGTCCGGAGCGGCCATGATCTCGCATCGAGCTATTCTTTGACGCGGGAGACGTACTCCGCCGTGCGGGTGTCGACCTTCAGCAGTTCGCCCTCTTCGACGAACAGCGGGACGCGTACCACGGCGCCGGTTTCCAGCGTGGCCGGCTTGCCGCCGCCACCGGAGGTGTCTCCGCGAACGCCAGGATCGGTCTCGGTCACCTTGAGCTCGACGAAGTTCGGCGGCTCGACGGAAATCGGTGCTCCGTTCCAGAGCATCAACTTGCAGATGTCCTGCTCCTTGAGCCAGACCTTGTTGTCACCCACCGCGACTTCGTCCGCGGAATACTGCTCGAAGCTGCTGGGCTCCATGAAGTGCCAGAACTCACCGTCGTAGTAGAGGTACTGCAGTTCCAGCTCCATGACATCGGCGCCCTCGACCGAATCACCGGACTTGAAGGTCTTTTCAACCACCTTGCCGTTCTTGAGGTTGCGAACACGAACGCGGTTGAAGGCCTGGCCCTTGCCGGGCTTGACGAATTCGTTTTCAACGATGGTGTAGGGGTCACCGTCCAGGAGGATCTTCAGGCCGCTCTTGAACTGGTTGGTGGCGTAGGTCGTCATAGGGTCTCGCTCGCGCTGCGCCGCGACCGACGCGGCACCGATAGAATAAACGGGATATGGAAGCGCGCATGATACAGCCTGAACCGTCACCGACCGAGCCCCCGGAAGTCCTGCGCTCGCCGCGCGAGCTGCTGGCCGATCGTGGCATTGCCGAAGCGGCACTGGATTTCCGCGTGGATCACAGTCCGGATTTCCCCTTTCGCCTTCCGCGCGCTCTGGCCGCGCTGATCCGTCACGGTGACCCCCGGGACCCGATCCTGCGCCAGGTACTGCCCAGCCTGGAGGAACGCGAGGCGGACCCGTGGACATCCACCGACCCGCTGGCCGAGTCCCGTTTCGCATCACCCGGCGGCATCATCCGCAAGTATCCCGGCCGGGCGCTGCTCGTCACCACCGGCGCCTGCGCCATCCACTGCCGCTACTGCTTCCGCCGGCATACCGATTACGGCGCCACCGGCATGGGCCGCCAGCTGCACCAGGCCATCGAGACCCTGGGCGCCGATTCGACGATTCGCGAGGTCATTCTGTCCGGTGGCGACCCGCTGGCGCTTAGCGACCATCGGCTGATCGAGTTGATCCACGGCCTGGAGGGCATCGGACACCTGGACACGCTGCGGCTGCACTCCCGCACGGCCACGGTTGATCCCGGCCAGCTAAGCGATGCGCTGATCCGGGTGCTGGGCGCGAGCAGACTGCATGTCGTGCTGGTGACTCACGTCAATCACGCCCGCGAAATCGGTGATCTGGCCACCGCCCGCCTGGCCGCACTGCGACGCGCCGGCGTCACCCTGCTGAACCAGTCCGTGCTGCTGCGGGGCGTCAACGACGACAGTCAGACGCTCGCCGCGCTGTCCCGGACGTTGTTCGAAATCGGGGTGTTACCCTACTACCTTCACGCACTGGACCCGGTGGCCGGTGCCGCCCATTTCCGCGTTTCCGACACCCGCGCATTGCACATCATGCAAGAGCTACGAGACTGTCTGCCCGGCTATCTGGTCCCGCGCTTCGTCCGCGAAGTCCCCGGCGACGCGTCCAAACGCCCGGTGGCCTCCGTGCAGGCCGCTCATGGAGTTAACACGCCGTGACCCGGCCGCAGCAGAGAACCCAGCTCATCGTCGCGTCGCGGACCGAGAATCTGGCCAACGCGATCCAGAACGAACTGCGGAGTTCCGGCATCCAGACGCAGGTGCACTGGCCCTCCGCCGGTGACGAGTTCGGCTCGATGCTGGCCAGCCTGACACCGGAGATGGTGCTCTGCGAGGAACGCCTCAAGGATCCCGCCGTGGAGGACGTGATCCGGGCGGTCCGGGATTTCGACCCCGATCTTCCGGTGCTGGTCATGGGCGACCATGTCACGCTGATGCGGACCGTCGGTGCACTCGACCTCGGCGCACGGGATTTCGTCTCGTCCCAGGACATGCGCCATCTGACGCTGGTCGTGCGCCGCGAGCTGGAATGCTACGAGGACCGGCGCCGCATGCATGCGCTGTTCAAGCGAACGCAGGAGCTGGAAACCCGCGCGCGCAGCCTGCTCAAGGAAACCGGCGATGCGGTCCTGCATGTCGTCGAGGGTGTCATCACCGAAATCAACCCGGCCTTCCTCGGCTTGCTGGGCCGCACGACCGGTGACGAGGCGCTGATCGGCCAGCCGATTCTCGACGTGGCCGCACCGGACGATCAGCCGTCGCTCAAGACCGTACTCAAGCGCGCGCGCAAGTCGCCAAATGCGGAGATCGAGACCGAGATCCGCCTGCTCGACCGGGACGGCG
>CALBOV010000176.1 GCA_937896565.1 uncultured Salinisphaerales bacterium | reverse complement strand
GTTGAAGCGCAGCTGCGCCGCGAGCCGGTCCGCGCGGTTGGGCCAGGCGCTTTCGTCATCATCCGGATTGTTGTAGCGGATGTTGTAGCTCATCACCCGCATCGACGCGGGCTCCGCGGTCACTTCGTCCGAGGGTGGCACCGGGTCGCTGCTGCCGCAGGCCGACAGGGCGAGCACCAGACTGGTCAGAAAAATGGATCGCATCAGGATGCTTCGCGGTCAGGGATCAATGAATTTCTTGGGTTTCAGCGCCATGCCGTTGCCGGGGCTCAGCACCGGATGTGGCGCGTCGGCCGGACGGGCCGCCGGCACCGTGACGACGTTGAAGCGCAGGTTGTCGATGTAGGCATCACCTTCCGCGCCTTCCTGGCGCAGGCCGGTGAGTTGCACCTGCGCGACGACCGCGCCGGCCGGCAGCGGCAGCGAGGTCGCCTGTTCGCTCCAGGTCGGCGTCTGATTGATCACCGGCTTGGAGGTGGCGATCTCATCACCGCCGGCGTCCAGCACCCGGAACCGCGCGACCGGCACATCATCGCCAGCGGCATTGCGCAGATCCGCCCGCAACACGGCGGTCGCCGTACCGGCGGCGATCGCATCGGTGAACGCGGTGAGGTCCACCGCCTGGGTCACGACGCTGTAGTCAAAGGCCTCTCCCCCGTCCAGCCTGTCGACGCATCCTCCAAGCACGAACCAGTTCAGCCCCGCAGACGGAACACCCAGCCCGCACAGCGCCGGCGGCGCGCGCAGCAAAGCCGGCGCCGCGGTCAACGTATTGAGCGATTCAAACCGTCCACTGACGACGGTCCAGCCCTCGGTTCCATTCTCGGCGCCGCCGTTCACCAGCAGGTTGTCGGACACCGTGGTGTCGATCACCGCAAAGCAGGTCTCGTCGGAAAACCCGGACCAGGCCCAGCGCGCGTCGCGATAGCGCACACGCCAGCAGTACTCACCGGTCTCCAGGTACGGCACGCGCCAGTAGTCCACATCCACGCCGGCATTCAGATCCCGGCGAAACCACTCGTTGCGCGCCCTCGTCTCGTTGCCCCAGATGTCCAGCAACGGCGCATCGAAGCTGCCGGAGGCGGCGCGCAGTTGCCAATGCGCCTCGTGCAGGGCATCACCGTCGGCATCGCTGTAGCCGGCGTGCAGCAGGATGTCGGCGAACGGCTGATCGCCGGTCGGGAACCGCGGCGTCGGCGCATCCGGCGCGGTGTTGTCGCCACCGATGGTGAAGGCATCGCGATCCACCTCGGCCGAGAACGCGTTCGGATAGTTCGCATGGTCGTCGCCGCCGGTGCGGCGCAGGCTGCGGATCTCCGGCGCGCCAACCGTGGAGAACTCCAGCACCGAGTAACCATATTCGTCCCAGGTGCTCTCGAACTCGTCGTAGTCGGCCTGGGCATAGTCGCCCCAGTCATCCACGCGGCCGCCGGCCGAAGCCGCGTTCATCCACAGATGCGGCACATCACGGGACTGGCCCCGGCTGTAGCCGTGCGTATGCCCGAACAGGTGACCGGTCAGAATCCCCGTGTCGGCGGAGAGCTGTTCCAGCATGTCGACGTAGGCACAGACCTGGATGCTCTCGCCGGGCAGCCACAGCTCCGACTTGCAGGGCGCGTGGATGCCGGCGATCAGATAGTCGATGTCGCCGCCGGCCCGGGCATCGGCGATTTCGGAGGTGATGAACGCGGTCTGTCCAAGTAGTTGTTGCGCGCCGCCCTGCACCGTCAGGTTCGACTGCAAGCCGAGGAAGCGGAAATTCAGGTAGTCGAGCCGGTACCACTCCTCGTCGTGGCTCAGTGATCCGTTGCTCGGCGGCGCCGCGTAGTAGAGGTAATTGGCCAGCGCGTAGTCATGGTTGCCGATG
>CALBOV010000175.1 GCA_937896565.1 uncultured Salinisphaerales bacterium | reverse complement strand
GGTGACGACCTCAATTGCCTTTGGCGGCCTGTTGCTGGCGCCGTTCGCGAGTCTGCGCCAGGTCGCGGTGTTCGCGATCTTCGGTTTGTCCGGGGCCTACCTGACGGTCTTCTGCGTGCTGCCGCGCCTCCTGTCGGCTGACCGCATGGTGGCCGCTCCAGCCGCGTTGAGGCTGGCCGCGCGTGGTCTCGCGGGTCGGCAGCGCCGGCGGCGCTGGGCAGTGATCGGCCTGATGGTGCTGGTAGGCGCCGCGGTGCCGGGGCTCATGCAGTTGCAAAGTCGGGATGATCTGAGGGCCATGTATTTCTCGCCGCCGGATCTGATGGCTCAGGCGAGCCGGGTGCGCGCCATAGTCGGTGGCTTCGATGTCTCGCAGATGCTGATCGTGCGCGGCGAGGATCAGGAGGATGTGTTGACGGCGCTGGAGCGTCTGACTCCGGGGCTGGTCACGTTGCAGGCGCAAGGCGATCTGGAGACCTATCTGCACGCGGCGCGCGCCCTGCCGTCCATGCGGCGTCAGCAGGAGGCCCATCGACTGCTCGCCGAGACCGTTTACGCACCTGGTGCGGCGCTGGATCAGCTCGCGAGCGGGTTGAATGCGCCGGCGTCCTGGGCCGAAGCCCGGCGCGTGGCGTTTCATGCCAGCACTCCGCTGCGTTACGAAACCTGGCGAGAGGACATGGCCTCGACACCTTATCCCGGTCTGATCGAGCACTTGCCGGATGGTTGGGTCGGCCTGGTTCGTGTCGGCGGCGTTCGGGATGCATCGGCTGTCCGGGCGTGGGTGGACACGCAGCGGCAGGCTGGTGTGGATGTCGTCTGGCGAGACACCGTCGCCAGTGCGCAGCAGCGACTGGGCGCAGGCCGGGAGATGGCGGCCCGGGTGCTGCTGCTGGCAGCCGTGGTCGTGCTGATTGTCCTGGCCGTGCGCTACGGCATCCGAGGCGGCGCGACGGTCGCGCTGCCCTCCGCGCTGGCCGTGATCGGCACGCTGGGTCTGTGCGGCTGGCTGGGGTCGCCGTTTACGGTGTTTCGCCTGTTCGCGCTGTTGCTGGTCATCGGCCTGTCCATCGACTATGCCGTCTTCGCCCGGGAGGCGGGAGAGCATTCGACGGCGACGCTGCTGGCCATTCTGCTCTCGGCGCTGACGACCCTGCTTTCCTTCGGCCTGCTGGCGCTGAGCGCCACCCCGGCGCTGGCCGAATTCGGCGCGACCGTTGTCGTCGGCATCGTGCTCGGTCTGGGGTCGACGCTGTTGCTCTGGCGTGTTCGGTTATCCGGAGCGGCGCCGTAATGCGCGCGCGGCTCGCGGTGGTCACGCTGGTGAGCGCCTGGTTCTGCGGTTGCGCCGGGTGGCCGGTGGCCGCGCCCTGTCCCCCGGTGCTGCCGCCGCAACCGGTGACGGGCTGGAGCGGGTCGATGGCCGGAGCCGAGATCATCGAACTCACCCGGGCGGACGGAACCCGTCATCAGATGCTGGTGGTGAGCGACAGGAGCCCGCGGCGACTCATGCTGCGCGGTTTCAACCTGATCGGACTGGAGCTGTTCCGGCTGGAGTACACGGACGGTCAGCCGGATGTGGAATGGCTGGGTGACGCGACGCCGGGGCTGGATGCCCGGGTCCTGGTGTCCGATTACCAGTTCGTCCACTGGCCGGCGTCGTCGCTGGCCGCCCGACTCGACGGCAAGCGCTGGCGCCTGGATCAGGGGGATGCGCGGCGGACGCTTTATTGCCGGGATCAAAGGGTCACGGAGTTGCACCATGAGCCAGACGGCGTGGTGCGGTTGTTCAACGTCCAACTGGACTATAGGCTTGAAATCCGTCCGGTCTCGGCGGCGGTCGACGCCCGGCATGACGCGCACTGACCGCCGTGGCCGTGCCGCAAGACGTCATCACGTGACCAGATACTCGAATGCACGCTGACACCATCCCCGCCTTGCCATGCGCGGCCGAGCCCTTTCTTCCGCACGACGCGCCGATGGCGCTGATCGACCGGATCGTTGCCGTGTCGGAAGGACAACTGGAAGCGGCGGTGGACATCCATCCGGGCTGTCAGTTCGCGTCGGAGTCCGGCGTGCCGGTCTGGGTCGGGATCGAGTACATGGCACAGGGCATTGCCGCGTTTGGTGGTGTGCTGTCGCGACGGCGCGGCGAGCCGGTGAAGATCGGATTTCTGGTCAGTGCCCGGCGGGTGGCCTGTGCGATCGACATGTTCGAGTTCGGCGACCGGCTGCGGATCGACGTGCGGGAGGTCCACATGCCCGATGACGGGCTGGCGACCTTCGATTGCCGCGTGCTTCGCGGCGACGAGGAGTTGATGTCAGCGCGGATCAACGTCTTTCAGCCGGCGGACCCGATGAAATATCTTGCGGAAGAGGCATGACAACGACGAAGGAATCCATTCTGGTCACCGGCGCCAGCCGCGGAATCGGACGGGCAGCGGCCATTCGGCTGGCCGCGGACGGTTACGCGGTGGTCGTGAACTACCGGCGGCGCGAAGACGAGGCAAGGGCGGTGGTTGACGATATCCGCGCGGCTGGCGGACAGGCCCGGCTGCTGCCATTCGACGTCAGCGACCGCGCGGCGGCACGGGACGCGCTCACCGCCGATATCGAAGCCAACGGCGCCTACTACGGCGTGGTGCTCAGCGCCGGCGTGTCCAGCGACGGCGCGTTTCCGGCGCTGGGCGACGACGACTGGGATCGTGTCCTCGACACCAACCTGGGCGGGTTCTACAACGTCCTGCATCCGTTGATCATGCCGATGATCCGGCGCCGGGCTCCCGGTCGGATCGTGGCGCTGACCTCCGTCTCCGGCCTGATGGGGAACAGGGGGCAGGTGAACTACAGTGCATCCAAGGCCGGGATCATCGGCGCTGCCAAGGCGCTGGCCGTGGAGTTGGCTGGCCGCAAGATCACGGTCAACTGCGTGGCGCCCGGGCCGATTCGCACCGAGATGATCGACCAGGCGCCGGTGGAGGAAATCGTGAAACTCATACCCGCAAAGCGGGTCGGCGAACCCGAGGAGGTGGCCGCTCTGATCGGTTTTCTCTGTTCCGCGGATGCCGGCTACATCACCCGACAGGTCATTTCGGTGAATGGAGGCATGCTTGGCTGATCAGCAACGCGTTGTCGTGACCGGCGCGGCCGGATTCTGCCCGCTGGGCGGTAGCTGGGAGGACATCTCCGATGGGCTGACGCATCACCGCAGCGGAATCCGGCGGATGGATGACTGGGACCGCTACGAGGACATGCGCACGCGGCTGGCGGGCGTTGTTCCGGAATTCGAACTGCCGCCGAGCTACACGCGCAAGAAGATGCGGACGATGGGGCGGGTCGCCAAGCTGGCGGTTCGCGCGACCGAATTGGCGCTGGAGAATGCCCGCTTCGACCTCGCCGCAGCCGACCTGACGCAAGTTGGCGTGGCCTACGGCTCGTCCAGTGGATGCACCGCCGCCACGCAGGAACTGAGCCGCTTCATCAGCGGGGAAGGACGTGGCGAGATCAGTTCCACCAGCTACCTGCGGATGATGCCGCACACCACGGCCGCCAACATCAGCATGCACTTCGGGCTGAAGGGGCGGACGATTCCCACGTCGAGCGCCTGCACCTCCGGCAGCCAGGCGATCGGGTATGCCTATGAGGCCATTCGCTTCAACCGCATTGATGCCATGGTGGCCGGTGGGTCGGAAGGCCTTTGCGTGTCGCAGGCCGTGGTGTTCGATTTGCTCTACGCCACCAGCACCCGAAATGACACGCCGACACAGACGCCGGCTCCGTTCGATCGCGACCGGGACGGGCTGGTGATCGGCGAGGGTGGCTGCACGCTGGTGCTCGAATCGCTCGACTCCGCCCGGCGGCGCGGCGCTCCGATCCTGGCCGAGGTCGTCGGCTACGGTGCAACTTCCGACGGTGGTCACGCGACGCGGCCCAGTCAGGAGATGATGGCGGCGACGATGCGTCTGGCGATCGAGGATGCCGGCATTTCCGCCGGTGACATCGGGTTCGTCTGCGCGCACGGCACCGCGACCGATCACGGGGACGTGGCCGAAAGTCACGCTACCGCCGAGGTGCTCGGCTTCAAGCCTTTCGCGTCGTACAAGGGCCACATG
>CALBOV010000174.1 GCA_937896565.1 uncultured Salinisphaerales bacterium | reverse complement strand
GGCAGGCGTTTTTGGTTGTGTCACGGTCCCCGCATGCGGATTTGTGCGCTGGCGAATTTCGCGCGACAATATTTCCGTATCGGCATGCCTTATGCGTAATCGGCATGGGGTAGCACAGCAAATTAGACTAAAGTCGATGTTTTTCGACGTGTCGAGGTGCTGCCGTCTAACGCGTTGACATATCAGGGGTTTTGGCGGGAAGGAATGGCTAACTCCGCGATTTTGCGAAGATTTGTGGCGTTGCGGCAGGCAGTGGAATTGCTTGAACAGGGGCCAGGGGCTATGCTGGTCGGCCTTTTTCACGTCCGATGCGCCATCAATTGACGTGCTTTTCGACCCTCAAAAATAAAAGCCAACCGGAAAGCATAACACGAATATTTCTGGACACAAGTTTCAAAAAATTGTGAGGCACGCCCATGATGAGAGGCCTTCACCAGCCTGGCGAGTTCCGTGACAACTGCGGCTTTGGTCTGATCGCCCACATGGAAGGGCAGGCGAGTCATGACCTGCTCAAGACCGCGATCGAATCCCTGACCTGCATGACCCACCGCGGCGGTATCGCCGCCGACGGCAAGACCGGCGACGGCTGCGGCCTGCTGTTCAAGATGCCCACCGACTTCATGCGGGCCGTGGCCCGTGAGGAACTGGCGGTCGAGCTTGGCGAGCGGTTCGCGGTGGGGTGCCTGTTCCTGCCCGACGACGATGCCCGCGAGGCGCGGGCCCGCGAGGTGCTCGAGACCCAGTTGCGCGAGCGTGACCTGCGCGTGAGCGGCTGGCGCGACGTGCCCACCGACGCGTCGGTCTGCGGGCCCATGGCGCTGGAATGCCTGCCCCGGATTCGTCAGGTCTTCGTCGAGGCGGAAGACGCACGCGACACCCAGGCGTTCAACGTCGATCTGTTCATGGCGCGTCGGTATGCCGAGCAGGCGCTCAAGGACGAAGACGACTTCTATATCTGTTCGCTGTCCAGCGAGGTGGTGTCCTACAAGGGACTGATGATGCCCGCGGACCTGCCGACCTTTTATCGTGACCTGGGCGATGAGCGGCTGCACACGGCGATCTGCGTGTTTCACCAGCGCTTCTCCACCAATACCGCGCCGCGCTGGCCCCTGGCGCAGCCCTTTCGGTTCATGGCCCACAACGGCGAGATCAACACCATCGAGGCCAACCGCGGCTGGGCCAATGCGCGCAAGGAAAACTTCCTGTCGCCGTTGCTGCCGGAAATCACCGAGCTCGACGAGATCGTCAACACTTCGGGCTCCGACTCCTCCAGCATGGACAACATGCTCGAGGTGTTGTTGACCGGAGGCATGGACCTTTACAACGCCGTGCGCATGATGGTGCCGCCGGCGTGGCAGAACGTCGAAACCATGGATGGCGATCTGCGCGCCTTCTATGAATACAACTCCATGCACATGGAACCCTGGGACGGCCCCGCCGGCCTGGTGATGACCGATGGCCGTCACGCGGTGTGCATGCTCGACCGCAACGGGCTGCGTCCGGCACGCTGGGTGATCACCGAGAACGGCTACATCACCCTGTCGTCCGAGATTGGCGTCTATGACTACAAGCCCGAGGATGTCGTCGCCAAGGGGCGCGTGGGCCCGGGGCAGATCCTCGCCGTGGACACCCAGACCGGCGAGGTGCTGCACACGCCCGACGTCGACGAGCGCCTGCGTTCGGCGTATCCCTACCGGCGCTGGCTCAAGGAGCACGCGCACTATCTCGAATCGGCGCTGACCGAACTGGCGCGCTTCCAGCCCATGGCGCGCGATGAACTCAACGTCTACCAGAAGATGTTCCAGGTGACGTTCGAGGAGCGCGATCAGCTGTTGCGCCCCTTGGCCGAGGGCGGCCAGGAGGCGGTGGGCTCGATGGGCGACGACACGCCCATGGCGGTACTCTCGCGCCACGGGCGCTTGCTGACCGATTACTTCCGGCAGAAGTTCGCCCAGGTCACCAATCCGGCGATCGATCCGCTGCGCGAAGCCATCGTGATGTCGCTGGAGACCTGCTGCGGTGCCGAGCTGAATGTCTTCGAGGCGACGCCCGAGCATGCGCATCGCCTGATTCTGACCACGCCGGTGCTGTCGCCTCGCAAGTTCACCGCGCTGGTGACCCAGGACGACCCGGCGTTCGCCAGCCACACGCTGAGCCTGGGCTACGACCCCGAGCGGGACACGCTCAAGCAGGCCTTGCTCGTCCTGTGCCAGCGAGCCGAGGATGCCGCCCGCGACGGCAAGGTGATCCTGGTACTGTCGGACGCCGACCTGGCCCGCGGCAAGCTGCCGGTCCATCCGGCGCTGGCGGTGGGGGCGATTCATCATCACCTGGGGCGCAAGGCGCTGCGGCCGCGGGTCAACCTGGTGGTGGAAACCGGCTACGCGCGAGACGCCCATCAGATGGCGGTGCTGTTCGGCGTGGGGGCCACGGCGGTCTATCCGTATCTGGCCTACCAGGTCATGGCGGACATGCATAACACCGGCGAGTTGACCGGCAACCCGGCGGATGCCCGCGAGAACTACCGCAAGGGTCTGCAGAAAGGGCTCTACAAGATCCTCTCCAAGATGGGGATCTCGACGCTGGCATCGTACCGCGGGTCGCAGTTGTTCGAGGCCGTGGGGCTGTCCTCCGAGGTCATGGACATGTGCTTTGCCGGCATGGCCTCGCGCATCGAGGGCACCGGCTTCGCCGAGCTGCAGCTACAGCAGGAATTGCTGGCCCGCGAGGCGTGGATTCCCCGCAAGGGCATCCGTCAGGGCGGTCTGGTGAAGTACGTGCACGACCATGAATACCACGCCTACAACCCCGACGTGGTCATGCAATTGCAAAGTGCGGTGCAGAGCGGCGACTACGCCAAGTGGAAGCAGTTCGCGAAGACCGTCAACGAGCGGTCGGTGGCCACCATTCGTGATCTGCTGGCACTCAAGCCGGCTCCCGAGCCGCTGCCGCTCGACGAGGTGGAACCGGTCGAGAACCTGCTGCCGCGCTTCGACAGCGCCGGCATGTCGCTGGGGGCGTTGTCGCCGGAGGCCCACGAGGCACTGGCGCAGGCCATGAACGAGACCGGCGGGCGTTCCAATTCCGGCGAGGGCGGCGAGG
>CALBOV010000173.1 GCA_937896565.1 uncultured Salinisphaerales bacterium | reverse complement strand
GCATGCCGCCAAATCTCAGCTCGCCATACAATTCGGCGAGCGGTTCATTTTGACCGAGTAATCCACCACCGGCTCACACACAGAATTCAGGACACTCCCTATTGGTCAGTTGATTATGCTCATCCGATGTTCCTGGATGCCCGAATGCCGCGTTCCTACATGCCCGTGCCTCTGTTCCTGAATGCCCGAGCCTGATCGTTCCTGGATGCCCGTGGTCACCAACAGGTTACGCACAGCAATAGATTGGAGCCCGGCCGTACAAACAGTCCCCCCGCTATCGGGCATTCAGGAACGCAGTGACTTCAACGCATCTTTCGCACGTAGCTGCCTCCCTGAATCGTCGTTCCTGTAGGCGACGAACAGGCTCCCGTTCAGGCTCAACAACCAATCCCTCCATGGGTCTGTTTGGCTGCTGATGCGATTCTCTTGGGCCACATCAATGATCTTGCGCACCTCGAACTTGAAACGACGCGGAGAGTTCAGTGACCCACTCTTGTGCCTCAGCTTTTCGAGATCGATTTTGAACACGACTTGGTAAGAACCAAGATGCTTCCTCACCAGTTCGTACAGGCGCTTAGAAAGCCCATTGAGCGCGAAGTAGTCCTCGTCAACGGTCAGGACCTCATTGGCCTCGACTGCACGAAAGTACCAGTCACTGACGCGGATCCGCAGGCGTGGCGAGCCGAAGCGGTCACGAGTAGTCATTGACCAGCTGTCGATCAATCCAAATCCCTGTTCCTGCCGCACACCCCCAGTCTTGATACGGGTTTCTATCGTTGCCCCTCGGAGCCGGGTGAGTGCAACCGTGAGGCGCCTGTAGTCGGCACCGCCGATGGATCGACCGATGGAACGGAGCATGTCATATGCGCTGACCTGAATCGTCGGCGCCACTTTGAGACCTGAGTTGAATCCGGCCCGAATTTGGCTGGCCAGGTATACGAGGATGTCCTTGTCGTCCATCGTCGGGCACCCTGCTGACGAAGGAATGACTTTGATCTCGCAGTCTTTACCTAGTGCATAGGTGCGAATCGACTTGGTCGGTTTCAGTGCAAAGATTGGGTGTTCCAAACTTGCCATATCCACCTTGATGCTGACCTGAGTCAGGACCGCCACAAACAGATCGAGCTGCTTGGCTGGCTCATCGCCGATGACCGCCATTGCGGCAAACGACCACTTACCGCCCTGTCGCGCTCGTGATTATTTCGCCGAGCAAGTCACGCCGAAAATACACACGTCGGCCAAGCTTCACTCGTGCCCCGCGAAGTTGGGCGGAGAAATCAGTATTTCGCTTCAAGACTTGTCGGATACCCGTCGGCGTGCGGTGTAAAAGCTCGGCGAGGCCTTCCACAGTCAGCAGGAGCGGACCGTCAAGCACTTCGCCAGATTCTCTCTGAACCTGGACGGAATTGCTGTCTCGCGCACTTTCCGACATGGCTATCTCCAATGGTCGCTAGCAATCTCTATTGGTGTTGAGACAACTCCAACAGCCGTGACGGTACGCGGGTGTTTGTGTAGAGTCAACATCTATGAAAATTCGTCAGTATGTCGAGAGATCGATTGAGAAGGCTGGCGGCGTGCGGGCTCTTTCACGAACACTGGAGTGGGACCCGGCGTCAATCGTCAAAGCGCGCGACGATGCGAAGCTGAGTCCATATCGTGCGGCGCGACTAGCAGCCTATCTGGAAGAAGATGTGATGCAGGCCGTCTGCGCCGCCCTGATGGACACGAGCAAGAGCAACGCTGAAGCGAGATACTGGAAAGAGTTCCCTTCGGCGTTGGCTACAGGGGTTGCGAACGTCGTCCAAAAGGCTGTTCTAGAATTGGAGTTGAGGCTTTCAGAGATGGAAAACAGCCCCACCTCGGAGGAAAAGTCGTTGATGGTCGCTGAGTTGATGAAGCAGGCGCTGAACGAGGCGTGGTCGGACACAGATTCCGGGGCCCCAACGGGGACTCCCGTTAGGCTAGTTCTATGAGCGCTTCCAGCCTGCTGGATCGCATCCTGTCGCCGGGAGTGTCCTGAATTCTGTGTGTGAGCCGGTGGTGGATTACTCGGTCAAAATGAACCGCTCGCCGAATTGTATGGCGAGCTGAGATTTGGCGGCATGCCATTCCTTCGGCGGCCGTTTCCACTTCGCCTCGATCTGTCGCAACGAAAGGTAGATCAGCTTGATGGCCGCCTCGTCGTTCGGGAAATGGCCCTTGTTTCGGATCGTCTTTCGCACCTGACTGTGCAGGCTTTCGATGGCGTTGGTGGTGTAGATGATCTTCCGGACCTCGGCGGAGAAGGCGAAGAACGGAATGACCTGCTCCCACTTGCGGCGCCAGCTGGCCACGACCGGCGGGTATTTCTGCCCCCACGGTCCCTGCTCGAACTCTTCGAGGGCGGCGGCTGCTGCATCGGCGCTGACGGCCCCGTAGATTGGCCTGAGCGCCTTGGCGATCGCCTTGCGCTCCTTCCAAGAGGCGAACTGCATCGAGTAGCGAATCAGGTGAACGATGCAGGTCTGGACCACGGTGTCGGGGAACACGGCGGTGATGGCTTCCGGGAAGCCCTTCAGGCCATCGACCACGGCGATCAGGATGTCGGCCACGCCACGGCCCTTGAGCTCGGTCATGACCCGCATCCAGAACTTGGCGCCCTCGGTCTGTTCGATCCACAGCCCCAGAATCTCCTTGGCACCGTGGCTGGTGATGCCGATGGCGAGGTACACGGCCTTGTTGTGGACCATGCCCTCGTCGCGGATCTTCACCCTCAGGGCGTCGAAGTAGACGATTGCGTAGACCGTCTCCAGGGGCCGGTTCTGCCACGCCAGGGCGTCGGCCATAACCGACTCAGTGACCGCCGATACCAGGTTGGCCGAAACGTCGATGCCGTAGATCTCCTGGATGTGCGCCCGAATGTCCCGGGTGCTCATGCCGCGGGCATACAGGGCGATGATCTTGTCATCGAAGCCCGGAAAACGCCGCGCGTACTTCGGGATCAGCGTCGGGTCGAACTGCCCGTGCCGGTCGCGCGGAATGTCGAGAACGACGCGCTCGCCATCCATTGTGACCGTCTTGGACGACCGGCCGTTGCGATGGTTGCCGGCCTCCTGCTGGTCCGGCTCATCGAGATGCGCCTCCATCTCGCCTTCGAGCATGCGCTGCGCCAATCGCTTCTTGAGCTCTCCGATCAGGCCATCGTTGCCCAACAGGTGGGCGCCGTGCTCGCGCCCCTCCAGCAACTGGTCGATCAGTTCATCGGAAAACGGTGAATCGGACTTCCTGCGTCTTGCCATGTCTCCCTCCTCGGGATGTGATCATGGCTCAACACACAAAATTCGTTACACCCTCCTGTCGCCAGGAACCAGCCACTGGATTGACCGAGTATGTCGGGAGCGTGACGAAGCGAGAGTAGCATTCGACACGCTCCAATTTCGGGTTCGAACCGCCGCGGCACCGCTCTACACAGCCAAATCTGGCGTTGTATTCACCACCCTCGGGTTTGCGCTTGGAACTTATGCCGACGAGCTGATCCTTGGACTGATTTTCTTCATCGCAGGCATCGCGCTGATGGTGTCAGCGGTCGGGCGGACCAATGCCAGGATGCAACATGCTGCACCTGCGATAGGTACAATTGAGGTACAGACGCAAGAACCCGCGATAAGCGCTAACGACCCCTAACGTACTGATACGCATGACCAACAGCGTTTCGTCGCGTACCGCAACGAACCTTTGCGGATTCGGGCGGCACCTCGCGAAGCCCTAACTCATAATCCGTTGGTTCCAGGTTCAAGTCCTGGTGGGCCCACCACTTCTCCAACGATCGCACCACAGATTCCACCCCAGCGAAGGGGAAACGGCGATCTGTCACAGGCCCTTGCAACTTGCTAGCCTTTCGGGTCTGAGCGAAAGGGGGCAAGCCCGGGTGACAACCACGCCGGAAGCATTGGCACGCGAGCGCATCGATACGCTGCTGACCGCGGCTGGCTGGACGATCCAGCATCCCGATCAGTTCAACCGCAACGCGGCGCTGGGCGTGGCCGTTCGCGAATTCCAGCTCCCCAACGGGGCCGCGGATTACCTCCTGTTTGTCGACGGCAAGGCCTGCGGCCTGATCGAAGCCAAGAAGGCAGGAGTCACACTCACCGGAGTCGCCGAGCAGGCGGCGAAGTACCGTGTGCTGCCGGAGTTCCTGGCGCAGTGGCCTCAGGGGCAACGCTTTGTCTATCTGACCACCGGTGCCGAAACCCTGTTCTGCGACCATGCCGATCCGGAACCACGCTCGCGGCGGGTGTTCGCATTCCACAAGCCGGAGACGCTGCTTGGTTGGCTCAAGGACGACTCGACCCTGCGCCAGCGCCTCACGCACATGCCGCCGCTGCAAACTGCCGGCCTGCGCGATTGTCAGGTCGACGCGATCACCGGCCTGGAGACATCCCTCGCGAAGGACAAACCGCGGTCGCTCATCCAGATGGCGACCGGTGCCGGCAAGACCTTCACCGCCTGCACCTTCAGCTGGCGGCTGCTCAAGCATGCCCGCGCCCGTCGCATCCTGTTCCTGGTGGATCGCAACAACCTGGGCGACCAGACGCTCAAGGAGTACCAGAACTTCGACCCGCCCAGCAGCGCACACAAGTTCACCCAGACCTATATCACCCAGCACCTGTCCAGCAATCGGCTGGACCCGGATGCCCAGGTGGTCATCACCACCATCCAGCGCCTCTACGCCATGCTGCGCGGCAAGGAGCTGGACGAGAACGCCGAACAGCGGTCCGCCTTCGAGACCTGGACCGGCGACGAACCCGACGGCCCGGCACCCGTACCCTACAACCCCGTCATACCCATCGAGCATTTCGACTTCATCGTCACGGACGAATGCCACCGCTCGATCTACGGCCTCTGGCGGCAGGTGCTCGAATACTTCGACGCCCATCTGATCGGCCTCACCGCCACGCCCAGCAAGCACACCCTGGCCTTCTTCAACCAGAATCTGGTGGCGGAATACCCCTACGAGCAATCCGTCATTGACGGCGTCAACGTCGGCTATGAGGTCTACCGAATCAAGACGCAGGTCAGCGAGCAGGGCGGTGTCGTCAACGCCGACTACGCCGTCCCCCTGCGTGACAAGCGGACCCGTGCCCTGCGCTACGCCCAGCTGGATGACGACTTGCCGTACGCCGCCACCGAACTGGACCGCGCCGTCACGGTACCGGCGCAGATTCGCGCCGTGCTTCAGTGTTACCGGGACCGCATGTTCACCGAGCTGTTTCCCGGCCGCAGCGGCCAGTGGGTGCCCAAGACCCTGATCTTCGCCAAGGACGACAACCATGCCGAGGAGATCACCCACATCGTGCGCGAGGTGTTCGATGCCGGCGACGACTTCGCCAAGAAGATCACCTACCAGACCAGCGAAAAGCCCAAGGAACTGATCCGCGCGTTCCGCGTCGACCCGTTCCCGCGCATCGCGATCACCGTGGACATGATCGCCACCGGCACGGACATCAAGCCGGTCGAGTGCGTCATCTTCATGCGGGACGTGAAATCCGAGGGCTACTACGAGCAGATGAAGGGCCGCGGCGTACGCACCATCAACGATGCCGACCTCGCCCAGGTCACCCCGGATGCCAGGACCAAGACCCGCTTCGTGCTCATCGACGCCGTCGGCGTCACCGAAGGCAGGAAATCCGTCAGCCAGCCGCTGGAGCGCAAGCGCGGCGTGACCTTCGAGAAGCTGCTGGAGCAGATCGCCCAGGGCCGGCGCGACGACGATGCGCTCTCCAGCCTCGCCGGTCGACTGGCCGCGCTGGACCACCAGATCGAGGACGACGACCGCGCCCGCGTCACGCAGTCAGCGGGCGGCCTGACCCTCAAGCAGCTCGCCCGGCAGGTCTTCGATGCCGTCGACCCGGACATGATCCAGGCCAGCGCCATCGACGATCACGGTCCGGAGCCGACGGACGAGCAAATCACCAAGGTCACCGACACGCTGAAGGACACCGCCTGTCAGCCCCTGGACAACCCGGACCTGCGCAAGCTGCTGGTCGCGATCAAGAAGAAGTCCGAAATCGTCATTGACGACCAGACCACGGACGCACTGATCTCCGGCACCTACGACAAGGCGGAGGCCGAGAAGCGAGTCGACAGCTTCAAGTCGTTCATCGAACAGAACCGGGACGAGTTGCTCGCCCTGCAGATTCTCTACAATCAGCCCTACGGCACCCGCCGGCTCAGCTACGCCGCCGTGCGGGAACTGGCGCAGGCACTGGGCGACCCGCCCTGGCACCTGACCACGGCGACCGTCTGGCAGGCCTACGCGCGGCTCAATGCCGCCGTGGTGCGCGGCGCGCCCACCGACAAGCTGCTCACCGACATCATCGCGCTGGTGCGCTTCGCCACCGGCCAGACCGACGTGCTGGAGCCCTATGCCGTGCAGGTGGAACAGAAGTTCAACCTGTGGATGGGCCGGCAGAAGAAGGCCGGCCGCGCATTCACCGCCGAGCAGGACCAATGGCTGCGCGCCATCAAGGACTACCTGATCGCCAACCTCGAAATTGAAGCCAGAGACCTGATGCAAGACCAACCGTTTGCCGCCATGGGCGGCGTGCTGCACGCAAGAGAGCTATTCGGCGAACAGTTGAATGCGCTGCTGGATGAATTGAGTGGGGCGTTGGCGGCGTGAGCGCGTACCCAATACGGCCGCTTGACAAGGTTGCAACTCTAATCGCCGGCACAGGATTCCCGAAGCGGTTTCAGGGTCAAGTAGACGGCGAATTGCCATTCTTCAAAGTCTCGGACATCAGCCGCTGTGTCCGGAGCGGGGGCCGCGTCCTGCACGAAGCACCGAACTGGATTACAGAAGCAGTTGCAGAAGAACTCAAGGCAAAGCGCCTTCCAAAGGGTTGCATCGTTTTTGCTCGAATTGGTGAGGCGCTAAAACTCAATCGGCGGGCCGTTCTCGGTACTGACGCCATCGTCGATAACAATGTGCTGGGCGTTAAGGCTGGGCCAGATGTATCAGATGACTACTTGTACTATTTTTTCCAAACCGTTCGGCTGGAGAATTTGTCTAGGGCGACAACGGTCCCAGCGGTAAGAAGCTCTGATGTATCCCAAATCCACATACCTGTTCCAAACAGGTCCACTCAGACTGAGATAGTCAACAAAATCGACCAACTCTTCAGCCGCATCGACGAAGGCGAGCGCGCGCTGCGCAAGGTCGAAACGCTGGTGGAGCGTTACCGCCAGTCCGTGCTCAAGGCCGCCGTCACCGGCGAACTCACCCGCGACTGGCGCACCGCCAACCGCGAACGCCTGCAAGCCGAGGGCGGCACCGGCCAGGCCCTGCTGGACCGCATCCTCACCGACCGCCGCCAGGCCTGGGAAACCGCCGAGCTGAAGAAGCTCAAGGCCAAGGGAAAAACACCCGCGAACGACGCGTGGAAGTCCAAGTACAAGGAACCCGTTACGCCTGACACGGACGGGCTGCCCGAATTGCCGGAGGGGTGGGTTTGGGCCACCATCGATCAGCTTCAAACAGAGTTTCGCAATGGCCTCTCTCGGAAGCCAGTCAATGCTCCACCGGGCAATCCAATACTTCGCATCTCCGCGGTTCGTGAGCTCGCGGTTGACGAGAGAGACATTAGGTATTACGTCCCCAAAGAAGACGAGGACGTCTCGTCTAGCTGCGTCGAACCCGGCGACTTTCTGTTTACCCGATATAACGGAAATCCATCATTTGTCGGTGTGGCAGGGCTCTTTCGCGGACCCCAACCCGTGCTTCACCCCGACAAATTGATTCGTTTTTCGCCTGTTCGAGTAGATGGGCTGGTCCCGCAGTTTGTGGAAGTCGCACTGAATTCAGGTCAAACACGCAACCATATCTCGTCGCGCGTTAAGACAAGCGCCGGACAGCACGGCATAGCTGGCGGGGATATCAAAGTCGCGCCGGTTCCGATACCGCCGGTGGGCGAACAGAATGTGATCGCGGCTCGAGTCGAGTCGATGCTCTCGCAAGTTCTGCACCTCACCACGGACCTTAGTGCAGCAGATCGAAAAGCAAATTCGCTTAGGCAGGCGGTACTTTCCACCGCATTTTCTGGCCAGTTGATTAAGCAGGACACATGATCCAAGAAGCCCCAGTCTTCAAAATCTGGAGCTACGCTTCCGTCCTAAAGGGTGTGGGCGTTCACAAAGGTGCCGAAATCGAGCCTATTACCGGCCATCGCTCCCACCGACGCACGCCACTGCTCGACCAAATCGCATGAAGTTCGAATCCTTCAGCGCCGGCGCGTGGGCGAGCCGCTACCAGTACAAGAGCTTCGAACCGACACCGGTCAACCACGACTGGACCTGGGAAGACCCGACGATTCATGTGCTGCTGGAGGACGCCACCCGTGCCCTGGGCGAGCTCAACGCGTTCTCGCTGATCGTGCCCGATATCGACCGTTTCATTCGCATGCATGTGGTCAAGGAGGCGCAGAAGTCCAGCCGCATCGAGGGCACGCAGACGGGGATCGACGAGGCGGTGCTGTCCGAGGTGCATGTGCGTCCGGAGCGGCGGGACGACTGGCGCGAGGTGCACAACTACATCGATGCCATGAGCCTGGCCATCGAGCGGCTGGCGACCCTGCCGCTGTCCAACCGCCTGCTGTGCGAGACCCACGCGGTGCTGATGCGCGGCGTGCGCGGGGAACACAAGCGCCCCGGCGAGTTCCGGATCAGCCAGAACTGGATCGGTGGCTCCAGCCTGACCGATGCGGCCTTCATTCCGCCGCATCACGAAGGCGTGCCCGAGCTGATGGCCGATCTGGAACAGTTGTGGCACAACGAGGCCTTGCAGGTGCCGCATTTGATCCGCGCGGCGATCAGCCACTACCAGTTCGAGACCATCCACCCGTTTCTGGACGGCAACGGCCGGATCGGCCGCCTGCTGATCCCGCTGTACCTGATCAGCCACGGCGTGCTGGCTAAGCCGTCGCTGTATCTGTCCGACTTCTTCGAACGCAACCGGGCCAGCTACTACGATGCACTGATGCGCGTGCGGCAGTCCGATGACCTGCTGCACTGGGTGCGCTTCTTTCTGCGCGGCGTGCTGGAAACGGCGGAAAACGGCCGTCAGCTGTTCCAGCAGATTCTGACGCTGCGTACAGAAGCGGAGCAGCGGGTGATGGCGATCGGACGGCGGTCGGCCAACGCGAGAAAGCTGCTGGAGCACCTGTACCGGCAGCCTGTCGTAGCGGCGGCGGACGTGACCGAAACCTTAAGTGTGTCCAATCCGACGGCACAGACACTGCTGCGCGCCTTGGAGGAATGCGGCCTGCTGGTCGAACAAACCGGCCAGCAGCGGGATCGGCTGTTCCGGTTCGAGGCTTACTTAAGCCTGTTCACTAAGTAAACTTAACTCATTAAATTTAAATAACGGTCGACGTTATGTAAGCCAGGTTGGCTCACATCCGACCGGTCGAAACGCCGAACACATGGATTCAACCCGATGATTCAAGCCATTGCGGTCCGACCAGGGCCGATCAGAACAGCGTGTCAGATCGAAGGGAACCGCGAATGACCCACGAGGCACTCGTCGCCAAGGTCTGGAACTACGCCACCGTCCTCAAGGGCGTGGGCGTGCACTACAGCGCCTACATCGAGCAGATCACCTATCTGCTGTTCCTGAAGATGGACGCCGAGCGCAGCGCACTGCTGGGCGAGCCGTCGATCATCCCCGCGCAATGGCGCTGGGAGCATCTGGCCGGCAAGTCCGGCGATGCGCTGGAGTTGCACTACCGCCGCACCCTGGAGGCGCTGGCCAGGGAAGACGGGCTGATCGGGACGATCTACAAGGGCGCGCAGAACAAGCTCAGCAATCCGTCCAGCCTCAAGCGCGTGGTCTCGCTGATCGATGGCGAGACCTGGATCGGCATCAATGTGGACGTGAAGGGCGAGATCTACGAAGGCTTGCTGGAACGCAACGCCGCGGAGGTGAAATCCGGCGCCGGCCAGTACTTCACACCGCGACCACTGATCGAGGCCATCACCCACGTGCTGCGCCCGCAGATCGGCGAGACCGTGCATGACCCGGCCTGCGGTACGGGCGGGTTCCTGCTCGCTGCATATGACGCGATGAAGGACCAGACCCGGGACAAGGCTGCCCAGCACAAGCTGCGCACCCGGTTGCTCTCGGGCACGGACATCGTGGACGAGGTGGTGCGGCTATGCGGCATGAACCTGTATCTGCACGGCATCGGCAACGGCGAAAGCCCGATCAAGGCGGCCGATGCGCTCGCATTCGACCCGGGCGATCGCTACGACGTGGTGCTCACCAACCCGCCCTTCGGCAAGAAGAGCAGTTACAAGGTCATCGGCGAGGATGGCCAGATGGACACCGAACGCGAGGACTACGAGCGGGAGGACTTCAAGTACACCACCGGCAACAAGCAGCTGAATTTTCTGCAGCACATCATGACCATCCTGCAGATGGGCGGACGGGCCGGGGTAGTGCTACCGGACAATGTGCTGTTCGAGGCCGGCAGCGCGGGCGAAGGCATCCGCCGGCGACTGCTCACGCAGTTCAACTTTCACACCTGCCTGCGCCTGCCTACGGGCATCTTCTACGCCCAGGGCGTGAAGGCGAACGTACTGTTCTTCGACAAGCACGCGCCACGCTCCGGCGGCCAACCCAACACCCGCGCGCTGTGGATCTACGACCTGCGCACCAACCAGCACTTCACGCTCAAGAAAAACCCGCTACGCGCCGCAGACCTCGAAGACTTCGTCGCCTGCTACTGCCCGGATGACCGCAGCCAGCGACAGGAAACCGAACGCTTCAAGTGCTTCCACGTGGATGAACTGCTCGCCCGCGACAAGACCAATCTCGACATCTTCTGGCTGCGTGACAACAGTCTGGAAGACGTCGACAACCTGCCGCCCCCCGACGTGATCGCCGAGGAAATCGTCGATAACCTGCAAGCGGCTCTGGAAGCGTTTCAGGCCGTGCAGGACAAGCTTCAACTACCGCAACAGCGGTCGGAGTGTCTTGATGCGTAAGTACAACCGCGTCATGGCGGGACGAGGCGGCATGTACGCCAACGATTGTGTTGCCGGTGGCTATATCGGCGTGGGGTTTCTCAGGGATCACGATCTGACCGGCCAGCTTCCCGATGCGTGGCGTGAGTTCAACGCAGCCTTTACACCGGTTTACCGGGCCGAGAACGCCGGCAAGTCGAAAGTCGCCGCGGGCTTGGCCTGCGGTGCGGTCTGGACCGTCTGCAAAGGGCTGCAGACCGGCGATATCGTCATCACTCCAAACGGTGAAGGCCGGTACCACGCCGGTGAGATACGGGGAGATTATCAATACGAGCCAGATCAGCCGCTGGCCCATCAACGGCCGGTTCACTGGTACGGAGAGTTGTTTGATCGCTCGGATATGAGCGAGGCGCTTCAACGCTCGACGGGGAGCATCGGAACGGTCTGCGACATCACGAAGCATGCAAGTGAACTGGATCAGCTCATCCACGGCGACCCGGCACCGACGCTGGTCTCATCGGACCCTGAAGTGGAGAACGTCAGCGCATTCGCGCTGGAGAAACACCTTCAGGATTTTCTGGTTTCGAACTGGTCTTCAACGGCGTTGGGAAAAACCCACGACATCTACACCGACGATGGCGAAATCGTCGGCAAGGAATACCCGACAGACACCGGCGCCATCGACATTCTCGCCATCAGCAAGGACGGGAAGGAATTGCTGGTCGTCGAGCTGAAAAAGGGCAGAGCGAGTGACGTCGTGGTTGGGCAAATTCAGCGATACATGGGGTTTGTCATGGATGAACTCTGCGAGCCGGGACAAGCCGTTGCCGGAGTGATCATCGCACTGGATGATGACCTCCGAATCAGGCGTGCGCTCCGAGTGACCGAGCGAATCAAGTTTTGTCGATACCGGGTGAGCTTCTCCATTGAAAACTGGGACTAATCGGAAACTAAGCGCTCGCAGCAAGGCACGGAACCGCCGCTCGGTGACGCCGTGCGAACTCTCGGTTATGTTCCCGGCGTCACCTGTCCGGGAATCCGCATGACCACGTCCGCCAACGATGTTCTCTTCCGCCCATTCCGCATCGGTTCCCTGGAACTGAAGAACCGGATCGTCATGGCGCCGATGACTCGAACCTTTGCTCCCGAGGGCATTCCGGGCGAGGCCAACGCCGCCTACTACCGCCGGCGCGCCGAGGGTGACGTGGGGCTGATCCTGTCCGAGGGCACGGTGGTGAACCGACCGGCCTCGCGCAACGAGCCGAATGTTCCGATGTTTCACGGTGAGGCCGCGCTGGCGGGCTGGAAGCAGGTCATCGACGCCGTGCATGACGCCGGCGGCAAGATGGGCCCGCAGATCTGGCACACGGGTTCGACCCGCGGCCGCAGCGGCTGGGAGCCGGAGGCGCCGGTGGAAAGCCCGTCCGCGCTGGTCGCGCCGGGCAAGCCGCGCGGCGTGGCGATGACCGAGGAGGACATCGCCGACACCGTGGCCGCCTTCGCCGCGGCGGCGGCCGATGCCGAGCGCCTGGGCTTCGACACCGTGGAGATTCACGGCGCCCACGGTTACCTGATCGATCAGTTCTTCTGGCCCGGCACCAACGAGCGGACCGATCGCTACGGCGGCGCGACCATTCGTGAACGCTCGCGCTTCGCCGGCGAAGTCGTCGCGGCCGTGCGCGCGGCGGTGAGTCTGGACTTCCCCATCCTGCTCCGCGTAAGCCAGTGGAAGCAGCAGGATTACGCGGCGCGGCTGGCCGAGACCCCGGAGCAGATGAGCGACTGGCTGCAACCGCTGGTCGACGCTGGCGTCGATGTGTTGCATTGCTCCCAGCGCCGGTTCTGGGAGCCCGAGTTCCCCGAAATCGACGGCGCCCAGGGACTGAACTTCGCGGGCTGGGCCAGGAAGCTCACCGGCGTTCCGACCATCAGCGTCGGATCGGTCGGGCTGTCCGGCGAGTTCATCGCCGCATTCGGCGGTGAATCCTCCAGCAGCGTTGGCATTGATCAACTCATCGAGCGCATGGAGCGCGACGAGTTCGACCTGATCGCCGTCGGTCGGGCCTTGATCAGCGATGCGCAGTGGGCCGCCAAGGTGCGCGACGGCAAAGCCGCCGAGCTGACCGGTTTCAATCCCGCGGCACTGGCGACACTGGCCTGACGCCTACGCATTGCCATTGCTCCGGCGGACGGACTCGCATGCCGAATGCGGTTCAGGTTAGGTTCACGCGTCGCGTCGCAAGGAGTCGAACATGCCCACGGAAGTCTCTTTCTCCAGTCATGGAACCACGGTTCGAGCCGGTCATTTCGAACCCTCCGCATCCGCGCTGACGACCGCGCGGGGCACCCCCTGCGTGGTGATGGCGCATGGTCTGGGCGGCACGCGCGCGGCCGGGCTGGATCCGTTCGCCGAGGCTTTCGCCGCCGCCGGACTGCACGTGCTGTGCTTCGACTACCGCGGTTTCGGCACCAGCGACGGCCAGCCCCGGCAGGTCGTCAACGTGCGCATGCAGTTACAGGACTGGGCAGCGGCCATTGCATTCGCGCGCACGCTGGACGGGGTTGACCCGGACCGGATCGCGACCTGGGGCAGCTCCTTCTCCGGCGCCCACGCGGTCACCGCCGCCGTGAAGGATGGCCGGGTCGCGGCGGTCAGTTCGCAGGGCGCCATGATGGACGGTTTCGCGGCGTTGCAGAACGTGCTCAAGCAGCAGGGGTTGCTGCACGGTCTCAAGCTCACCCGGGCCGGCATCAGCGACACCATCCGAGGGTATCTGGGCCTGCCACGCAGCATGCTGCCGGTGGTCGCGGCGCCGGGGAAATCCGGCGTGCTGACGACCGCGGATGCCGAGCCAGGTTACAAGCGCATCACGCCCGCGGCCTGGCGCAACGAGATCTCCACCAGCTGGGCGGTGTCGCTGGCGACCTACCGACCCAATCTGCTGACGCCGAAGCTGCCCTGCCCCGCGCTGTTCTGCATCGCCACCGAGGACGTGGTCGTACCACCGGCGGCGATGGAGGATGGCGCACGGCGTGCGCCGGACAAGGTGACGGTCAAGCGTTACCCAGTCGGGCATTTCGACATTTACGTGCCGCCAACCTTCGACCAGGTCGTGGCGGATCAGACCGCGTTCTTCGTCGAGACGCTCGCGGCCTGAGTCCCGCTCTCAGGCGCCGTGCGTGCCCGTGGAGCGCGCTTCGGTCGCGATCCCACGAAAGCGGCGGATGCCATCGGCCCGGTACCACAGGCCACCGAAGTTGCGGATGCAGGCCTTGGCCACCGAATAGGTCACCGGGCGGCCTTCGAACATCGGCGTCGGTGGACCGAAGACGGGCAAGCGTTCGCGAGCCTTCCGGCAGTTGTCCACCGCGACCACGCGGCCGTTCGGGGAGCAGTACAGATGGACTTTCATGGGGTGGCCAATCTGGGGTGTGCAGGCCTAAACGGATTCGACTCACAAACCCGGACACCGGCTGGCTAGCGACCCGGCGTCCAGATGATGGCCGCGTCGCCCGCACGCCATGGCTTGAATTTGCGCATGATCCCCACGAAGCGATCCGTCGATAGCCAGCGCTGCAACCAGTCGAACACGGCTGGAAACGGTCGCTCGGACCACCACTGCGGCTCCACGCCGGCGAACTGGCGCGCGAAGGGAAACAACGCGGCATCGGCGAGTCGTGGGCGGCCGTCCAGCAGATAACCGCCGCATGCGACCAGGCGTTGCTCCCAGTCGGCGAGTATCGATTCCGCCTCGCGTCGATAGTCCGCCTGCGAGCCGTCGGGATGCCGCACGTGGTACTTGTAGCGATCCAGCCACTGCTTGAATGGCCCGTCGTTCTGCTCGATCAACGCGACCGTTTCGGCCCCGTTGGCACCCAGCCAGTCCTCGGGGTCGGACTGGGCCAGCGCCCAGCGCATCACCTCGATGCTCTCGTCGATCACGCGGCCGTCCGGCAACTGCAACACCGGCACGGTGCCCTTGGGCGAGATCGCCAGCATCGCCGCGGGCTTGTCCCGCAGCACGACCTCGCGCTGTTCGAGGGTGACGCCGGCAACGGCCAGCGCCATCCGAGCGCGAATGGCGTAGGGGCAGCGTCGAAACGAGTAGAGAACCGGCGGCGCTTCAGCCATTGGCCGTCCGGGCGCGCTGCCGCTGGTCGCGCCGCATTTCCAGCGCGGCGCGGCGTTCCGGCGTGAGCTCGTCGATGCAGTACGGGCAGCTGATATCGGCCTCGAACTGCGGCGAGGCCTGCTCGGCCGCGGACAGCGGTTCGCCACAGGCTTCGCACTGCACCGCGTCGCCCGGCGTCAGCGCGTGCGTCACCGTGACGCGCTCGTCGAACACATAGCACTCGCCCTGCCACAGGCTCTCGGCCTCGGGCACGGTTTCCAGGTACTTGAGGATGCCGCCGTGCAGGTGATGCACGTTGTCGAAGCCCTGATCCAGCAGGTAGGCAGTCGCCTTTTCACAGCGAATCCCGCCGGTGCAGAACATCGCGATCGGTCGGTGCTCCTGCCCCTTCAGCTCGCGCTCCACGTAGGCGGGAAACTCGCGGAAGGTCTCGGTACCGGGCGACCGCGCATGGCGAAACGTGCCCAGCTTCACTTCGTACTCGTTGCGCGTGTCGATCACGAGCACATCGGGGTCTTCGAGCAAGCTGTTCCATGCCTCCGGCTCGACATAGCTGCCGACCCGCTTGCGTGGGTCCACGCCGGGCACGCCCATGGTGACGATCTCGCGCTTGAGACGCACCCGCAGCCGCGGAAACGGGTTGCTGGGCGCGGTTGAACGCTTTTCGTCCAGCGCGCTCAGACGCGCATCCGATCGCAAGTAGGCCAGCACCGCATCAATCCCGGCCGCCGAACCAGCGATGGTGCCATTGATCCCCTCATCGGCCAGCAGCAATGTGCCACGCACGCCCGCCTCGGCGCAGGCCGCACGGATCGGGGCCTGCATCGCTTCGAAATCGGGCAGCGGCGCGAAGTGATAAAGCGCCGCGATCACAACGTCGGACATCGCTCTCGGAACAACGGGCGGGGCGCCATATTGTACGTGCCGTCCGCGACAGACGCCGGCGTCCCGCCCGGTGCACGACCGAACGGGACTCGAAGCCCTATTCCGCCGTAACGCGCACCTGAATGATCGTATCGACCGTCTCCGTCGTCGCCGCGCTCAGCGTGGCGATGATCTGCACGTCGCCGTCCTGATCGCCAATCGGCGTGACCAGACCGGCATCATCCAGCGTGTCCGCGACGGTCAGTACATCGTCGACATCGAGCTCCCAGCTCACGTGACGGGTCACGTCCTGAGTCACGCCAGTAGCTGATTCGGTGGCGATGGCGGTGAGTTGCAGCTCGTCGTCCCAGGCCAGTTCCGCGTTTTCCGGCGACACGGTCAGCGTGTCGAACTCGCGTTCGACCTGGATACGCAGCGGGGAATCCGCCTCCAGGTCAGCCGGATCGAAACGCACGTGAATGCCCTCGCCGTCGGAGTCGTCCAGCGCGGTGAGGTAGAGATGCGCATCGGTCGTCGACAACACCGCCCGTTCACTCTCCGTCTCCTGCAACTCCACGTCGACATCATCGGACAGGTTCTGCTCGGCCAGCGACGGATCGGCAAAACCGGCGTAGACCGTGTAGCGCTCCGACGTCCCGACCGCCAGCTCCGTATCGTTCGTGAACTCGCGCTCGAGACG
>CALBOV010000172.1 GCA_937896565.1 uncultured Salinisphaerales bacterium | reverse complement strand
TCGCATACGAACGCTGCCCGATCCAGCGCATCGGCGCCCAGTTCAGCCAGCCGAACCAGATTGAACGCGGCTAGGTGACCGACCAGTAGATCAGCACCATCAGCGCCATGCCCTGGAGGCTGTAACGCAGCGTGCTGCGGAACACGTCGTCGCGAATCACCAGCGTGAACAGGAGCAGAGCCAGCGCACCGATCACCCACAGGTGCATGCGGGCCGGGTGCTGGTCGGCCGACGGGGCGCGATCCCGAGGATTCCACGCGAACGCCAGCAGGCAGCCGAATGCTAGGGAATCGATGCGCGTGTCGGTAGCGCTGTAGATGTAGTTCTCGGATACGCCGATGCCGACGTACAGTACCAAGCGCCAGACCAACGCGGCGGCGCAAAGACCCGCGAGTACGCGGATCGCCGTGCTGCGGGGGCGAGTGACCAGTATCAGCGCCAGCGGCGGAAAGAACAGGTAGAAGTGTTCCTCGATGGCCAGCGACCAAAGCGGCCCCAGTCCGGCGGGCATGGTCTCCGGGCCGAACATGGCGGCGTAGTAGTTGGGGTAGTACAGCAGGATCGAGATGACGCCGCCGACCGTGCCCGTTCCTTCCAGGAACCCGGCGCGACTGGTGATCACGCTGAACGCCACCACGAGGTACAACGGCGGGAACAGCCTGATCACCCGGCGCAGGTAGAACAGACGAAAATCGATGCCGCCCGTGCGTGCATATTCGTCGCGCAGCAGGGTGGTGATCAGATAGCCGCTCAGCGCGAAGAACACCGTCACGCCCAGCCCACCCGGAACGATATGGTCCAGGCCAAGATGCGCGGCAAAGACCAGCCCGATCGCGACGGCGCGAATGCCGTCGAGACTCGGAATCGTCCCCCGTCCCCGTGCTTCCATCAGTCAGGTATCCGTCGTCGGAGCGGAGCGCGACGATGATCCGGTGTCGTCTGCCCAGGGTGCATTTGCAATGGCGTATCCAATTCGCGGGCTCCGGGTTCCGGCGGCAACGTGGTTGTGTGGATCAATCAGTTTGTCCCTGGGCCGATTGTTTCCGCCGGCCGCGCACCAACTCCAGCGCGTACCGAAGTTCCGTTCGTGTGAACAGGGCGCTCAGGGCGAGATAAATCATCGCACCCGCGGTGATGCAGATCACCAGCAGCAACAGCGGGGCCAAGACATCGTCCAGCGCCTGACGCAGTGCGGCGACGGCGATCGACATGACCACGGCAATCAGCAGGCTGGGGCCACCGGAGACGATCTGGGTCTTCCAGGTGGACACGCCCAGTTGCTGCACCTGCAGGGCCTGGATCGGGAGCACGATGTAGCGGGACAGGACCACCGCGCCGATGGCGGCGATCAGCCCGAACTGAGCCGCGATGGGGACGCTGACGGCCATCAGCACCGTGGAGATTACGGCGACCATGATGAGCTGTGCACCCTTGTTGTAGTCGCGCAGGATGGCGTAGTTGAACGTGGTCACCGCGCTCAGCAGGCCGAGCAGACACATCAGTTGTAGCGGCACGACCGCGTCGCCCCAACTGTCGCCGAACAGCAGTGGAATCACCGTCGGGGTCACCGCGATCAATCCCAGAAACGCCGGATAGCCGATAAACGCGGACGCCTTCAGCGCGCTTTTGAGCAGGACGCCCAGGTCCTCCTTTCGGGATCGGGTCTCGGCCACCGAGGGGAGGGCGACCATCATCAGCGGCATCAGCAGCATGTCCCGCAACAGGTCGAAGATGCGTCGCGACACGCCGAAGTAACCGAGCGCCGTGGCGCCGAGGATGCCCCCGATAAAGACCTTGGGTAGCTGGTTTTCCAGTTCGTCGAGCATGCGCACGGCCACCGAACTCGACGAGAAGCGCAGGCAGGCTGGAACCTCGTCCCAGCGGGGCGCTGCGGGCGTCCAGTGGCATTTCCGCCAGAGGACCGCTGCGTTGACGCCGATCTGCACGAACTGCAGCGCGCCCAGCGACCAGATGCCGGCCCCGAGCAGGGCCAGTGCGATACCGACCAGGCAGCCGCTGGTCATGCCGACGGTGCCCGCCAGGGCCTGCGCCTTGAATTCCAGCCGGGCGCTGAGCATGGCCGCCGGCACCGTCTGCAACGCGGTCAGCGGGATGCAGCCGGAATACAGCAGCAGTAGTGGAGCCATCTGGGGATGGTCGAAGACATGCGCGATCCAGGGGCTTACCGCCACCACGATCACCGCCAGCAGCACACCGATACCGAACAACGTCCACAGGTACGCGCTCAGCGAGGCATCGGAGAGTTCGCGCCGCTGGATGATCACCTCGCCCGCCGCGGTACCGACCAGCACCTGGCCGAACATCACCAGCGCGGCGGCGCCGGTGTTCAGGCCGAACTGCTCGGGACCGATGATGCGGGCGATCAGCGCAAAGGCGATCAGCGACAGCGCGATCTTGCTCCACGACGCGATGAACGCCCACAGGGCACCGTGCGCGATCCGATGATGGGCGCTTGCCGAAGACTGGGTCATCTGCGGAACCTGCGTTCTTCGTAACGTCCTGTCAATGGATCAGTTGCGTGGTCGTGGTGACCGGGTCGCGGCCAGTCATGGTGTGACAGTGAAACCATCACCGAGCCACAGCATGTATCCTACCGCGAGGTCCCGACATCCCACCCGTCGCCTGGTGCGGTGGGGCGTCGCGGGGAGCCACATTACCCGTCCCGCGTTAACGCAAGTATCCGGCAGCACAGTAGTGTCCGTGAGTCAGACCCGATCGTTACACAAGGCTCCGCGCGGCGGTGACCTGTTCGTGTTCGGCATTCCGTTGCGCCCGAAATGCCGCACGGCGGACTGGGATGGCGCCGTCCGGCGTTTCCGGTCCGCGCTGCTGTCCTGTCTGGCGCAGACCGACCCCGATTTCAGAGTCCTGGTTGCCTGCAACGAGCGACCGGAGGGGATGCCCGATGACCCGAGGGTCGAGTACCT
>CALBOV010000171.1 GCA_937896565.1 uncultured Salinisphaerales bacterium | reverse complement strand
CCCGCAGGGGGCCATCGTCGCGGTGATTCCCCCGGGCACGGGGATGCTGGTGGCGGCGGCCGATCAGCTTGAGGGCTACGACAACGAGATCTACGACAACCGCACCGTGGGCATCGCCCTGGTGAACTACGGGCTGGCCGATCCGGGCGAGGCCGCGACGAATTACGACTTTTATCCGGAAGGGATACACATCTACGACAACCTGTTCCGGAACAACGGCTACAACCCGGCGCTGCCCGACTTGTCGCGCAGCACGTGCACCGGCGGTGACGGCATTCCGGCGGGCCTGCCCGGACCGGGCGACGATCTCGCGTGCATCGGCGACAACCCCACGCTGCTGCCGCTGATCATCCAGATCAAGAATTTCGGCACCAGCGCTCACATCATCTGGGACGGGGGCGAGGACGAGCCCAATGACTGCGCCACCGTGCCGGTCGACCGCGACGGCATTCCGCTGACCGAGCCCAACCCGAACGAGACCACGCGTCCGGAGCCGCGGACCGACGAACGTGGCCGACCGAACTTCTACCAGTTCGATCCGATTCCCGACTGCAAGTGGAACGCGTGGAAGTTCGCCGAGGGCGAACTGAAGAAGCCGGAGAACGGCATCTGCATCGAGAACAACGTCTACGAGAACACGACCAACCCGCTCGTGGACGACTTCGCCAACGTGCATTTCGCCACGCCCGATCCCACCGCGTTGCCGAATCTGGTGCCGGCGGACAATACGCCGCCGACCGACTGCCCGGTGGCGGCCGAGTCACTGCTGGCGCAGTACGTGCCGGTGCTGCCGGCGTTCGAAATTCATCCGAATGCGGCGGCGCGGCCGACCGATGCCCAGATCGCCGCGGTGTGCAACGGTGGCCCGTCCGGAGCGATCAATTATCAGGCGCTGGCGACGGTGAACTGCCCGACGCTGGCGGATTACGGCCTGTTCGAGCATGCGGACGATCCACGTGTCGCACCGCGTGGCCATGCGATGCCGTTCGATCTGAATACCATCCTGTTCTCCGACTACGCAGTGAAATACCGCTTCCTGTTCCTGCCACCGGCCGCGGGCGGCGGGGTCCAGAAGGCGATATTCCAGGACAGCCAGGATTGCGACACGCTGAACATCTACGACTGCTACACGCAGACGCTGCACTTCCCCGTCGGCACGGTGTTCGCGAAGACCTTCGCGTTTCGCGACGGGGACGACGAGGATGTCGTCGAGACCCGGCTGCTGATCAAGCGCGAGACCTCGGATGGCGTGACCTGGGTCGGTCTGCCGTACCGCTGGGTGGACTCCGATGATGGTGGCCGCGAGGCGGTGCTGGTGCTCGAGGGCGACACCGCCAGCGTGACCTACGACTATGTCGATCCGGACCCGGAGGTGGTCGACGCCCAGGGTGACCCCGTGCGCTACACCGGCACCGTGGAGCACTATGCGGTGCCCAACGCTGGCGCCTGCATCCTCTGCCACACCGGGGATGATCTGGAGCCCGGCGCGCCGCCGATCGGGCCGAAGGTCCGCAACCTCAATCGCGACTTCGACTTCCCCGACGTCGGCAGCATGAACCAGCTTGCCTACATGCAGAGCCAGGGCATGCTGGAGTTGCCCGACGCCCCGCAGAATCTGGAGACGATGGTGCGCTGGAACGTGCCGGGCTCCGGCGGGCAGATGCCCGGTTCACCGGCCGACGTGCATCAGCGCGCTCGTGCCTATCTGGAGGTCAACTGCATGCACTGCCACAATCCCGCGGGCAATGCGCAGAACTCCGGGCTGTTGCTGGATGCGTTCAACGATCCGATGGATCAGCGTCACGGCATCTGCAAGAGTCCCATCGCCGCCGGCCGCGCCGCGGATTTCGGCAGCTTCGACATCCGGCCCGGCAGCGCGGACGAATCCATCCTCCCGCTGCGTGTCGCCACGGTGCAGGCCGGGGCGCTGATGCCCCCGGTGGCCCGCTCCGTTCCGCACACCGAGGCGGTGGAACTGCTGATGCACTGGGTGGACAACGTGGTTGCCGATTTCGCTGATCCGGACGCCAACACCTGCGGCCGCGGCGGGTTGATGAAGATTCACGGCGTGCCGCTGCGTCTGCCCACCGGTGAGGCGCCCACACCGTCGACGCCGGCGCAACAGAAACCCTGGGGGTAGCCGCCAGTCGGGACGTCAGGCGGTGCGGGAGCGTCTCTTCCGTTCGTGCTGAACGAACCGTTTGCGCCGACTTCGCATTTTCCTCACGTCACGTCTGATCTAATCATGCCAGCAACGCATCATTCCCCATGTGTTGCCGAATCAGGTGTCGAGGTCATTGCCTCCGCCTG
>CALBOV010000170.1 GCA_937896565.1 uncultured Salinisphaerales bacterium | reverse complement strand
GGGTGATCGGATTCGCGATCACGTGGGTGATGGCCGGCGATGGGGGTTGCGCGTCCGGTACTCGGACGAGGGCGAGGCGGCGCTGGAGACGGGCGGCGGCATCGCCAACGCACTGCCGCTGCTGCCGCCGGACGAGCCCGTGCTCATCTGCAATGCCGATGTCTGGAGTGACTATTCGCTGACTGGCCTGGCGACGTTGAACTGGCCGGCCGGCCGGCTGGCGCATCTGGTGCTCGTGCCGCCGCTGCCAGGTATGCGCGCCGATTTCGATCTCGATGACGGGCGGGTCGTCGATTCGCCCGCGCCGTCCTGGACATTCAGCGGCATCAGCCTGATCCACCCGGATCTGGTCGCGGGACAGGCGGAGCGCGCGTTTCCCCTGGCTCCCCTTCTGCGTCAGGCGATGGCCCGTTCCGTGGTCAGCGGGGAGCTCTACCGGGGTGTCTGGAACGATGTCGGAACACCGGAGCGCCTTGCCGCCGTCGAGCGGTCCGGCTGACCTGGCGGATCAGATCGGCAGGCGGTGGCGCGGCAGCGCCGGCTCGCGTTCCGGTAGCAGGTCCGGCGGACATTTCACCAGCTGCGCATCGATCGCGCGCTGCGCCTGACGGGCCAGCGTCGTCCGATCCATCCCTGCGCTGTCGACCGCGTCCAGAAACCATACGTCGACGACGATGCGGGGGCGTTGCAGGATGCGCAGCAGATGCGGCACGAACATGTCGTCGCCGACATAGGGCGTGACCGTTGCGGTTTCCGGGTCGGGCCCGTAACGCAGCAGGACCGGCACGACCGATCGATTGGACTCGATGGCCGCGGCGAACAGTCGCGGCTGGAACCGCCGGGTCGTCGCGCCCAGCGTTGTCGTGCCCTCCGGAAAGACCGTGACCGACTGGCCGTTGTCCAGATGTCCCGTCAGGCGCGTGACCAGTCGCCGGGTTCCCTGACCACCACCACCGCGACGATGAAACTCGGTGCCGGCGGCGCGGGCAAGCCGGCCGATCAGCGGCCAGTCGGCGACCTCGGACTTGGAGACGAAGCGGGTGGTCGTCAGGGCGCCGAGCACGGGAATGTCGAGCCAGGACACGTGATTGCTCACCAGCATCACCGGTGTCTTCGGCAGCGGGCCGTGCACCTGGATGTTCACGCGCAGCACGCGGCAGAGCTGGCGATGCCACCACTGCACGATTCGCTCGCGCGACGGACCGACCGCGGCAAGTACGTCGATCAGCAGGCTGACGATGAGGCCGAGCAGCAGGTGGGCTGCGACGAGCAGGCCTCTAAGAACGAGCCGAATGATGGCGGGCACCGTTGGACTTGGCGTCTTCGGAAGGCATGAAGCGGCGTGCGTAGCGCGGCGACAACTCGTCGATGTCGAGCAGCATGAGCACGTCGCAGCAGTTGAAGGATTCGTCCCAGTACGGCGCGCCGCAGGCCTTGGCACCCAGGCTGACGTAGGCCTTGAGCAGCGGCGGCATGCGCATGGCGACCTCGGCGGGCGGGCGCTGGACGGGGTAGGGGCGCCGCGGTGTTACATGGATGGCTTCGGGCGCCATGTAGCGACGTTCGATCTTGTCGAGGATGGCGCTGGCCTGATCGCCGCCATCCTCCAGGCCGATGCTCGCGCAGCCGAACAGGTAGCGGTAGTTGTGCTG
>CALBOV010000169.1 GCA_937896565.1 uncultured Salinisphaerales bacterium | reverse complement strand
ATGGCATCGCCCAGGGTGTGCTCGTGCACGGTGTGGCAGCCGCTGTGGATCAGCCCGCCGCGATCCAGCTCGGAGAGAATGCCGATCACACCACCGGCGCGGTGCACGTCCTCCATGTGGTACTGCTGCGTGCTCGGCGCCACCTTGCAGAGATGCGGAATCTTGCGCGACATCCGATC
The DNA here is from genome assembly GCA_937896565.1 of uncultured Salinisphaerales bacterium. Lineage (GTDB taxonomy): Bacteria > Pseudomonadota > Gammaproteobacteria > Nevskiales > OUC007 > Abyssibacter. The sequence goes on along the minus strand of CALBOV010000169.1, from coordinate 7,490 downwards.
GATGTCGGCCATGGTGAAGTCCACCCCGGCCTCGTGCGCCGCCGCGAGCAGATGCAGCACGGTGTTGGTCGAGCCACCCATGGCGATGTCCAGCGCCATCGCGTTCTCGAAGGCCTCGAAGGTGGCGATGGAGCGCGGCAGCACGGTGGCGTCATCACCTTCGTAGTAGCGCTTGGCGAGGTCGACGATCAGCCGGCCGGCCTGGAGGAACAGCTCCTTGCGCTCGGCGTGGGTTGCCACCAGCGAGCCGTTTCCGGGCAGGGACAGGCCCAGTGCCTCGGTCAGGCAGTTCATGGAATTGGCGGTGAACATGCCGGAGCAGGAGCCGCAGGTGGGACAGGCGCTGCGCTCGATCTGCGCCACGTCCTCGTCGGATTCCGCGGCATTGGCGGCGCTGACCATGGCATCGACCAGGTCCAGCTTGAGATCGCCCCGGGTGGCCAACTTCACCTTGCCGGCTTCCATCGGACCACCGGAGACGAACACGGTCGGAATGTTCAGCCGCATCGCGGCGTTGAGCATGCCGGGCGTGATCTTGTCGCAGTTGGAAATGCACACCAGCGCGTCGGCGCAGTGGGCGTTGACCATGTACTCGACGCTGTCGGCGATGAGGTCGCGGCTGGGCAGGCTGTAGAGCATGCCGCCATGGCCCATGGCGATACCGTCATCCACCGCGATGGTATTGAATTCCTTGGCGACACCGCCCGCGGACTCGATCTCGCGCGCGACCATCTGCCCGAGATCCTTCAGATGGACATGACCGGGCACGAACTGGGTGAAGGAATTGGCGATGGCGATGATCGGCTTGCCGAAGTCGTCGTCCTTCATTCCAGTCGCGCGCCACAGCGCGCGGGCGCCGGCCATGTTGCGGCCGAAGGTCGTGGTTTTGGAGCGATAGTCGGGCATGTCTGAGTCCTTCTGGCGCGAACGCGTTCCGCGTCGCGCCGATAACGCGGGGCGCGAATTGCAGCACAGACCGGGCGAAGGACCAAGGGGCAGGCGTCGGCCGGTAGGCCAAGTCGCACTGAAAGAGGTCGGAAGAACACGCTGGCACCGCGTCTGGCGGGTGCGGGTCTCCGGGTCGATCACCGGCACGGAACGGCGCGAGATCGGGACTTGCGAAGGCGATCGCCGTTGATACCGGTGTTACCAACATCAACGGCGACCGAAGCGATGCGGGGCATGCGCCCCGCGTCGCAACGACATCCGGCAGGCTCAAGAGCCCGCCGGTGGACATCGTTCTTAGAGCGGCGAGATCTGCGTCGCCTGCATGCCCTTCTGGCCACGCTGGGGGACGAAGGAGACCTGCTGGCCTTCAGCCAGGGTCTTGAACCCGCTGCCCTGGATTTCCTTGAAATGCGCGAACAGGTCATCACCACCGTCGGTCGGTGCGATGAAGCCGAAGCCCTTGGATTCGTTGAACCACTTCACGGTACCGGTCTGTCTTTCACTCATGTTTTCCAATCCTTACTGACAAATAAAAATTCAGCCACGCCAAAACGGCGACGGCAGACTGCGTCTCGATCCGTAAAGCTCACTGGAGAGTTGCGCAGCGCCGCGTAAGCGGGTGGAAATTCAACCGGGAACAATCTGATGAAGCGTGCAGTGGGCCAAGAATACAGGAAACCTCGGTTTTCATCGATCTCTCTTCGCATCAGGCGGCGCCAAGCTGACGAGCGTCTGTGCTGCGACGCTGTTGCCCGAGCTTGTTCCTACGCCTTCCCGCCATCCCCTCCGGGCATCTCCAGACCCAGTAGCGCCAGTTCCCGCTCGGTGTTGACACTGAGCACCGCCGACGCCGGCATCGATGCCTTCACGAATCCGGCCCCGCTCATCCAGTCGCGTACCCGCCCGTGTGGCGGCGGCGGCTCCAGCCGGCGGCAATCCAGCAGGCAGGTCGTGTAATGCGGCCCGGTGGACGTGGTCGCGACCGCGATACCCGCGCTGCCGACGATCAGCGCATCGGTCAGCCGCTCGACGAGATCGGGCGGAAGCACGACGGCATCAACGGGAATGACCACCAGGTATCGCGTGCGACACCTCGTCATGAGCGTATGCAAACCCGCCATGGGCCCCGGGTATCCCTCTCGGGCGTCCGGATGGACCTCGACCGGTCGCTGAAGACCTGACAGTTCGCCGACCCGGCGATACGCCGCGAGATTGCGGTTCGCGCTAATCGACAGCGCACAGACCTTCGGCGCCAGACTCGTCACGACATGCTCGATCAGCGGTCGCCCGTGCAGGCGCAACCAGCCCTTGTCCACCCCGCCCAGGCGCCGGCCCTGCCCGCCGGCGAGCACGCCGCCCGTCAGTTGTTCTGGGCGCGGCACCGTGCCATGCATCCGTCGATGTTCATGCCGGGAACGGTGCGTCCCCCGGGACGGCACGGTCAAGCGCCGGAATCATGCGACGGACCGGGCGACTCGCAACATGTCGTCCACGCGGGTCAGCTTTTCGCGTGGCCGAACGCCCTGCCCTCGCTGCCGCTCGAACCGATCGACGGCCTTCCAGCCGCGGTAGCTGACGACATCCGGCTGACGTGCATGGATCAGCGGGGAGAAGCTCTCCCCACCGCGCACCGGCACGGGCAATCCTCCGGCGGCGGCATCCTGCATCAGCGCTCGGACGGTTTCCCTCGCGCAAAGCTTGTTGCTGCCGATCACCCCCCTGGGTCCGCGCTTGATCCAGCCGACGACGTATTGCCCCGCACGCGGCTTGCCACCGGGCCCGTCCAGCATGCGACCACCACGATTGGGGATCACGCCGGAGACCGCATCGAAGGGCAGGCCCTGCGGTGGCGAGCCCCGGTACCCGATCGCGTGAACCACAAGCCCCGTCTGCAACACGTCGGAACGCTCGCCGGGGACGGCCGTAACCCGTCCTTCGGAGGTGTTGACCAGCCGGTTGCGGACGAGGCGCAGGCCTTCCACGCGGGACCGACCCAGCACTTCGATCGGCGAAACCATGAACCGCAGCAGCAGGCGCCGGGCGTTGGGCACGCCGCGGGAACGGGCGTAGGTCTCCAGCGTCGCCTTTCGCAGCGTCGAGGCGAAATCGTCCGATCGCCAGTCCACCGACGCCAGTTCCGCCGGATCGACCTGGACACTCAAGTCCTCCAGGTCACCGAGTTCCAGCAACTCCGGATGCGTGAACGCCGCCTGCGCCGGTCCGCGCCGACCCAGCACGCAGACCTCGCGAATCCGGCTGGTCGCCAGCGCCTCGCGTGCATGGGCCGCGATATCGGAGCTGACGAGCGCATCGTCGCCCTTGAGCAGGATGCGCGCGACATCGAGCGCCACGTTGCCGTTGCCGATGACCACCGCCCGCTCGCAATCCAGCGACACCGGCAGATCGGCATGGTCGGGATGCCCGTTGTACCAACCGACAAATTCGCTGGACGGATGGCAGCCAGACAGGTTCGCGCCTGGCACATCCAGCGGTCGGCTGCCGGAAGCGCCGATGGCGTAGATCACGGCGTGGTGATGCGCCAGCAATTCCGCGTGACTGACATGCCGACCGACCTCGACATTGCCGTGGAACCTGAACCGGCCACCGCTGCGCGCCAGCTTTTCGTAAACGTCGATGACCTGGCGGCGGTCCGCGTGATCCGGTGCCACGCCGGCCCGGACCAACCCGCCGATCGTCGGCAGGCGGTCGATCATGTTCACCTGGACATCCTGTCCCCCAACTCTCACCAACTCGGCCGCCGTATACAGGGCGGCCGGCCCGGAGCCGACGATGGCGACACGCAGCGCGCCCGCGTCATCGCCCTTCACGAACGCATCCTCTGTCGAAAGAAGGCGGCGTTGATCTCCCGGTAGGCGGTCCACTTGTCCGGCAGGTGCTCCGCCGGGTAGATGGCATTGATCGGGCAGGCGTCCGCGCAGGCCTTGCAGTCGATGCAGACATCGGGATCGATGTAGAGCATCTCCGTGGTGGCGAACTCGCCGGCCTCCGGCGCCGGCTGGATGCAGTCCACCGGACAGACTTCCGTGCACACGGCATCGTTCACGCAGGAACCGACGATCACGTACGTCATTGGCCCACCGCCCTGCGGGTGGGGGCCCGCCGGACAGCTGGCTCCAGCGACTCGACCCGAACCCGCGTCATGTTCAGCAGCGGCGTCTGCGAAAGCGGATCGATGCGCTGGCCATCAACGAGCCGGTTGCGATTCTCGCCCCAGCGGCTGTAACGGCCAGGTGCGTTGACATCAAAGATGCGCGATCCCCAGCCATGCGGGATGGTGACGATGCCGCGCCGCCCGCCGGTGCCGGCCGTCACGGTCAGTTCGATGCTGCCGACCGGCGAGCTGACCCGCACCGGATCACCGTCCTCCAGACCCAGGTCGGTCATGTCCTCGACATGCATTTCCACCTGATTGCTGCGCTGTTGCTGCAACAATCGGGCGTTCTCGTTCATCCACGAGTTCATCGACTCGCGGTTGCGGCGGCTGACCATGCAGAACGGGAACTCCGGGTCCATCTTCGGCACCGGTGCGGCCAGCAGACGCCGGCATTCGTCCATCAGGATGCTGGGCGCGCATTCGATCTTCTTGCTGGTGGTCCGCAGTGACCTGGCCAGATCGCCATAGCGCTTGTTGTCGTACATGTACCCGTGCGGGCGACGCTTGACCTCGCTCAGCTTCACGCGGCGGCCCGCCGCGACCATCAGCCACTCGAACCAGGCCGGGCCGAATTCGAACTTCCGCAGGCCGGGAATTTTCGCCAGCGCCCGGCTGAGCCGAACCACGCCGTTGATTCCGCGAAACCCGAACAGGGGGCGCTTCATCTTCAGCGCGAGATCGACGAAGAAGCGCCATTCCTCCCGCACGCCGGCCTTGGGATTCACGCAGCGATTGCCGTACTGGGCGAAGGGTTTTTCCATGATGCTGCCGAACGCCAGATGCAGCCCCTCGCGTTCCAGCCAGTGCGTGCCGGGAATCAGCCAGTGCGCGTGGCGATGACTTTCCCGTTGCACGATGTCCACGGCCACCAGCAGTTCGAGCTCGGACAGGGCCTTGTCCAGCCGATCACCATCCGGCCCCGAAACCACCGGATTGCCGGAGCAGATCAGCATGGCCCTGATCTGCCCGGCGCCGGGCGTGAGAATTTCGTCGGCCAGTTCGGCCACCGAATGAAACCCGGCCACGGTGGGCAGGTTCCGCAATCGCGACCGGTGCTTGGACTTCGGCGCCATCATGCTCCAGGCCTTGGGCAAGTCCACGTAGCCGCGCTCGTAGCGCTTGCCACCGGGCATGTCCATGCGATTGGTGATGATGTTGAGCAACTGGCTCAGCCACTCGCCGACCGTTCCGGTCCCCGAATGCGCCAGGCCGGTATGACTGACACAGGCGGCCGTTCGCGCCTTGGCGAAACGCTCGGCAACGTCCCGCAACTGCTCGACGGACACGCCGCAGCGGGAGGACAGATCGTCCAGATCGGCCTCGCCGACCAGTTCGAAAAACGCATCCAGGCCGTTCACCGGAACGGCTTCCGGCTCCCGGTTCCAGCCCTCGTCGACGATGATCTTGATCAGCGCCAGCAGGAACGCCCAGTCCTCTCCGGGTTCGATCAGCACATGGGTCCGGGCTTCCTTGCTGGAGCTGGTGACCCGCGGATCGACCACGATCAGGTCCGCGCCACGGTCACGCGCCTCCAGCACACGCTTCCAGCCACCGGGAATGATCTCGATCCAGCCGAACCGGCTTACCGCGGGGTCCATGCCCATGAGCAGAAAGCACTCACAGTCGTCGACGTCGGTGGGCACCGACATCAACTCGCAGCCGAACATTTCCTCCTGCACGACATGCAGCGAGTTCTGGTCGAGTGAGCCGACCCAGAAGCGGTTGCCGGTGCCGATCGCCGCCAGCAGCCCGGCATGCAGGTTCGAGTCGCCGAAGTTATGCCCCAGCGGGTTGCCGTGGTACGAGCCGACGGCATCCGCGCCGTCACGTTCGATGATCCGGTTGAGGCGCTGCGCGATATCCGCGATGGCCTCCTCGTAGCTGGCCGGAACGTAGCGATCGCCCACGCGTCGCATCGGCGTGGTGATCCGTTGCGGATGATTGCGGATCTCCGCCGCGGTCTTGCCCTTGCGGCAGAAGTCGACCCAGGAAAACGGGTTCTCGCGATCGGGGCGGATCTCGATGACCTTTTCCCCGGCATCGTCGACCTCGACCTCCAGACCACACAGCGACACGCAATAGTTGCAGTGCGTGTAGATATTCTTGGACATGCCAGTCTCCTCAGATGGCTGCCCGACATATATCAAAACATCGACATTATGTATATTTTTTATATTGTCTGAATGACAGCATTAAGAAAGCCCTCTGCTATCGGTCATGTGAAGTAGCCGGTCAGGCAGATCGCGGGAGCCCCCTGACCGGCGGGCATCACACAGCTCTAGCCCGGCTGTGTCACCAGCTCGAGCCGCACCGCCACCCGGTGCGTCATCCAGACAATCAGCAACGCGACAATGCCCATGCCAAGGTAACCCAGCGCCAGCGGCACCAGCGTGCCGTCGAACTGCTGCGCGATGAGGTAGCCGATGGCCGTGCCCATGATCGTGGTGAAGCTGCCGATGAGGGCTGCCGCGCTGCCGGCGTGATGCCCCATCGGCTCCATGGCCAGGGCGTTGAGGTTGGCGCCGAGAAAGCCGAAGCAGAACAGGCACAGGCCCTGCAGCAGCATGTAGAGCGGCAGGGGGACCTGATCGAACAACGCAATCACCGACCACAGCGCGCTGACGGAGATCAAGCCGGTTAGCGCGACACCGGTCATCCGGACCAGACCGAAGCGGCGCAGCAAGCGGGAGTTGGCGAACGACGCCGCGGTCAGAAACATCGCGATGGCGGCGAACAGCAGGGTGAATCCCGCGCCCATGCCGTAGCGATCCTGAAAGATCTGCTGGGCGAGACTGATGAAGGAAACCAGGACCCCGAACACGGTTCCCAGCGCGAGCATGTACCCCCGTGTCACCGGATGCCGGATCGCGGCGGCGAAGCCCGAGCCGAGGTTGATCAGCGTGATGGCCCGGCGGTTCTCGTCCGTCAGCGTCTCCTCCACGCGAACCATGCCCCACAGCGCCAGACCCAGGCCGGCGACCAGCAGTGTCACGAACATCCACCGCCACGGCGCGATCAGCAAAATGCCCTGCCCGATCGACGGCGCGAGAATCGGCACGATCATGAACACCATCATCGCCATTGACATGACGCGCCCCATCTCCACACCGACGAAGCGGTCTCGTACCAATGCCATGGCGACAACGCGGGGCGCACCGGCACCAAATCCCTGCACGAAGCGGGAGACCACCATCATCATGAAGCTGGTCGATGCGGCGGAAAACAGGCTGGCGGCGGAAAACAGCAACAGGCCGAACAGCAGGACCGGTTTGCGGCCGTAGCTGTCGCTCAACGGCCCGTAGAGAAACTGCGATGCACCCAGGCCAAACAGGTAGGACGTGATCACCGCCTGCCGATCGTTTTCGCT
>CALBOV010000168.1 GCA_937896565.1 uncultured Salinisphaerales bacterium | reverse complement strand
CCAGGCAAGGCGCGAGGAGCGAGGTTTGGTCATTCCAAATGAACGACGAGCAACGCCGCATGGCCTGTTTTCAGGCGGCAACTTGGCGGCGTGAATCAATCAGTGCTCCCCTAGAGCGATGCGAGAAAGCGAATGACCTGACGGCGCTGCCGCGCGGGCAGATCGGCCCAGCGGAGGCGCGCGGCTTCGGCGTCACCTCCGTGCCACAGAATCGCCTCGATCAGCGTCCTGGCGCGACCGTCATGAAGAAATCCCGCCTGTGCGCCCGACACCGTCTGCGTATGCCCGAGCCCCCACAACGGCGCGGTCCGCCAGTCACGCCCTCCAGCCTCGCCGTCGACGATGCCGTCGGCCAGATCGGGCCCCATGTCATGCAGCAGCAGGTCGGTGTACGGCCAGATCTGCTGGTCGGACAGCGCCTCCGAGTCGGGAACCCGCGCTGTCGTCCAGCTTGGCCGGTGACAGTCGGCGCAGCCGATGTCGGCGAACAGCGCCTCCCCGGCGAGCACATCGTCGCGGTCGTGGTCGCGCCGGGCGGGCGGCGCGAGATGACGGCTGTAGAACACCAGCGCCTCGGCGATCTGCGCCGACACCTCGGGATCACCGCCACTCGGCAGTTCGCGGCAACCCGTGTGGGAGTCGGTGCAGACATCCTGTTCGAACAGGTCCGAGGTCAGCCCCATGTCCACGAACAGCGCGTGCAAGACCTGCTGCTCCACCGTGGTCTGACCGGCCTTCCAACCGAAACGGGCGATCCGCGTCTCGCCGCTGCGCCGATCGGTCGCGCGGTTCAGACGCCCGCGCGGACCGTCCGGTCTGGCGAACTGCCGCCTGGCCTCGTCTTCCAGGTCCCGTTCGGCGATCGCCTCCAGCAGGCCCACGCCGATCATCGGCGGCGGCACCCGCAGTGCCAGGCGGACGTTGGATGGTTTGCCGTAGCCCCAATCCGATACGGCGATCGCTGGTGCACGCAATTCCACCCGGGTACCGTCCGGCAGGATCGATTCGGTGATCCGCCAGTCCACGACCACCCGGGCTTCCGGGGCAAGCGCGGGCACCGCGCGAGTCTGCAACTGGCTACCGTAGACCGGATGGGATCGGCCATCGAGACCAGCGATGCGAACGACCGCGGCGGTTAGCGGATCGTCGAGACTCGTTGGCGCATGTCCGCGTCCGTCGCGCAGGTGACAATCCTGGCAGGCCGCGGCGTTGAACAGCGGCCCCAGCCCGTCACGCGCCGCGGTGGACGCCGGCGCCTGCACCCAGGGCTGGGTGAAAAAGGCGTTGCCGACCGCGAACAGGCCTCGTGCCGCTGGCGCCAGATTCGCCGATGGCTGAGAAAACGCATCCAGCGCCAGATGCGTGCCCGGATGACGCGAGACATAACTGGTCTCGCCGCCAGGCAGCGCTCTGGACGGGAGGCCGTCAACGGTGGGCTCCGCATAGTGCCCGAAGCGTTGAGCCCGCGGCTCCTGCTCGGATTCGCAGGCTGGCAGCAGGACAGCCAGCAGGGCGACGGACATGGCGATCAGCAACCGGGCCTTCACGGTGCATCACCCGGCTGCGGCGCTTGCGGATTCAGCGTGCCGAGCCCCAGCGCGATCCCGAGCCGGGTCAGCAAAGCGGATTGCACGGTGAGCGCGGACGCGGCGTCGGACAGCAGCCGAGACCCCCGGAGGTTGTCCGGCGCGATGAGTTGATCGAAGCGCTCTCCGCGCTCGCCGGCGTCGAAGATGCGTTGCATGGCCTGACGGCTGGCGGCAAACGCGGCGTCCAGCGCGTCGGCCAGCTCCGGGTCCGTCGCCCGCGCGAGTTCGGCGACGCCGGGACCGGCATCATCTTCGGCGCCATCGCCGTAGTAGAAGCGCTCGATACCCAGCGTGTTGAACCACAGGGAGCGGTGGGTCTGATCGGAAAAGCAGTCTTGTTCCTCCTCCGGCGCGCGGGTGACCAGCGCGACGCGGATGCGTTCGCCGGCCAGCTCCTCGCCGGCCAGCGTCGCCAGGCCGAACAGCAGCCGGCGCAGGCCTTCGTCGGGATCGCCGTGAACGAGGCGATCACCGAAGCTTCCGGCCTGCGGTCCCCACGTCGCGGTCATTCCTTGCAAGTCGATTCGCAGCAGTTCCGTCGCGGCCGTCAGAACGACCTGGCGACGCCGGCAGTGCCGGGGCGGGGCGGGGCGCGGGCCATCGGTACAACCATCACCCGAGGCGAAATCGGTCCAGGGACGATCGCCGGCCCCCGGCCCGTTGCCGTTGAGGTCCTGGCCCCACAGCATGAACTCGATGGCGTGAAACCCCGTGGCCACGTTGGCTTCCACGTCGCTGAGCGACTGGGCGTCCAGCAGGGTGCGTCGATTCAAGGGTTCCAGGCGCAGCTGACGCCCGCCAATATCGATGGTCTCGCTGGCGATCAGATTGGCCGTTGCATGCGGGTTGGAGACCGAGGCCAGGGACGGGTCCGCGACATAGTCGAGAAATCCCTCGTCCAGCGGCCAGGCGTTGACCCGGGTTTCCCACTCGTCGACGAACCAGTGACCAAAGCGCAGGGCCTCGGTCAGCGAGTAGGCCGCCTTGGCGTTCACCCAGGCCTGACGCGCCTGTGCCAGCGTTGCCGGGTCCGGCCGTGCGGAGAGTGCCTCCACGGCCGTCTCCAGCTCCACCACCGCATTACGCGCATCGGCATAACCGCTATGAGCCAGTTCACGGTAGCGTTCCAGCACGTCCCGCACCGCAGGCCCGGGATCACGCGAACAGGCCGCGACGACGAGGACGAGCAGCAGGGCCGGACACCACCGCAACCGGCGCGGAAAGATGAACGAATGGATCAACTCGGTCCAGTGGGGAGGTCAGGTCAACCCGGGTGATTCTTGAGGGTATGGACCGCCCAGACAAGACACCGGCCGCCCACTTGGCACTGAAAGGCGCTAGTCGGTCCAGCCCAGCTCGGCGCGGGTCAGATGAAAGGTTTCCACCGGCTGGGGCGGCACGTTGCCCTCCGCGTTGTCGCCGTACCACTCGACGGTGATGGTGTCACCGAGGATCGACGCCCACATGAACCCGGAGGAGGCGCGGTAATCGGAGATGCCGTTGTCACCCTGACGCTCCTCGAAGCCGAGATTGGTCGCGGCGCGGGTTTCCGTGCGACCTCCGGCGCCGGAGACGACGAATTCAGTGCGGCCACAGGACTCCACCGGCTTGAGCCAGCGCATGTCGTGCTCGTGGCCCTGGACGTGGAACTGCACGCGGTCGCAAAGCGTTTCCTCCATCGCGGCCTTGAAGCTGGCCGTGCCGTCGCCGTAGTTGCCGTTGGAGATGTAGTTGTAGTGGCTGAAGGAGATCTTCCATCGGGCCGTGGACAGGTCGACGGCCTCGGCCAGCCATTCCCGCTGGAACGCGGTGTCGTGGGTGAGGCTGTCCAGCGGAAGCGCGCCCGAGTCGCCGTCCAGGGTGTCGCTGTCCACCGCGAACAGTTCCAGCACATCGCCCCAGCGGTGGCTGTAGTAACGCGCCGGCATGTTCCACATGTCACTGGGGCGATCCGCCCGATAGTGGTAGTCGACCTGGACGTCGCCGATCAGCGGCGTCTGCCCGGTGAAACCGTTGTCGTGATTGCCCAGCACCAGATAGAACGGAATCCCGACCGGTGCGTAGATGTCCTCGAACGCGGTGTTGAACTGCGGATCGACCACGCTGGTGGCGCCGAAGTAGTAGATGTTGTCCCCGGCGGCCATGGCGAAGTGACAGCCCAGCACGGTCTCGGAGGCCTTGGCGGCGCAGACATCCGCCACGGTCTGGCCCAACGCGGCCTGGACGGCATCCTGGGTGCCGGCGTCGCCGATGATGATGAAATTCAGCGGCACGGACGCATCGTGCGCGGTCGTCTCGGTGGTCGGCGGATGCGTGTTGATGCTGCCGGCGTTGTCAGCGATCGGCGCCGGCGTGTCGGGATTGCCACCGGTGCCACCGTCGGGCGGTGGGGTGACGGGCGATGAGCTGCCACAGGCTGACAGCAACACGAATACGGCGGCAACGACGGCCGACAGGACAAGACGCATGAGAACAGACCCCAGAAAAAAGCCGCGGGAGTCTATCCGGCGCATGTGACAGTGATGTGATGCGCGGGGGTTCCGCGTCAACCGTGGTCCGATTCAGTCGTTCAGAACGGCTTCCATGGTGATCGCGGGCTTGAGCGCCTTGGAGATCGGACAACCGCTCTTCGCCGCGTTGGCCGCCTCCATGAACTGCGCCTCGGATGCACCGGGCACCTTGGCGGACACGTCGAGGTGGATCATCGTCACTGCGAACGCCCCGTCCACCTGTTCCAGTGTCACGGTGGCCTTCGTCTCGATGTAGTCAGGTGTCAGATCAGCCTGGCTGAGAATCATCGACAACGCCATGGAGTAGCAGCCGGCGTGGGCGGCGCCGATCAGCTCCTCCGGGTTCGTGCCCTTGCCGTCCTCGAAACGGGTTCCGAAAGAGTAGCGGGTATCGTCCAGCACGCCGCTCTGCGTCGAAATCGTCCCGTTTCCATCCTTGAGGCCGCCGTTCCAGCGTGCGGTTGCCAAGCGTTTCATGCTAACTCCTTGTCGTCGAAACCGGAGAGCTGTCGGCGTCATGCGGCGCCGGCAGCTCTCCAATTGCGACTACTGAAGAGCCGGCGGGTTCACTGGGCGGGCTCCTGATCGCCGTCGGATTGCGGCCCGGCGTCCTCCACCATCCGTCCATGGCGGCCGTCACCGGCGGTGAATCGTCGTGCTCCGGCCAACGTCTCTCCGGATGCCAGGGTGTCGAGACCGAGTTCAAACTCACGCCGCAGCGCGTCGCTCTCGGTTAGTCCCCATTGATCCAGGACACTGTGTCGATCGTTGCGCATGCAATGCTGCGGGAGCCGGGAGAGCGATTCCGCAAGTTCCAGTGACGCACGACGGGCCTGGCCCGTCGGCACCAGCCGGTTCGCCAGCCCCCAGTCGAAGGCCTCACGGGCATCGACGGCACGCCCGGTGAGAATCATGTCCATCGCACGGCTCTGGCCGATCAGCCGCGGCAGCCGCACGGTGCCACCGTCGATCAAGGGCACGCCGAAACGCCGGCAGAACACGCCGAATACCGCGGTTTCCGAGGCCACGCGCAAGTCGCACCACAGGGCGAGTTCGAGACCGCCCGCGACGGCGTGGCCCTCGACGGCGGCGATCACCGGCTT
>CALBOV010000167.1 GCA_937896565.1 uncultured Salinisphaerales bacterium | reverse complement strand
TCCGTCGCCCTCGCCGCCGCACCGACCGGGTCGCATATCGACCGCGAACCCGGCGAGACCTGTGGAGCGCGCAACGTCACGGTGATGACTCGTGACGACCTCGAGCGCTCGGGTGCGATGACCGTCGCCGACGCGGTCCGGCGCACGGCGGGTCGTCCGGACACCGCCATGCCCGAGTGCAAGAAGGACAAGCCCCCGGAAGACTCCGAGGCCGGAGCAACCGAGACCAACTGACGCCGGTCGCGGCCGCCGCCCCCGGTTCAGGCGGCCGTCGCCAGCGATTCCGTGCCGGCCGCGCGTTGCCGCCCGGCACCCGGCTCGAGAGAACCGTGGCGCAGCACACGGCCCATCTGCTCCGCACCCAGCGTTCGCCCGTGCGCATCGCCGGACCATGCGACCTTGCCGGCAATCAGCGTCAGCGTCACCACGCCGTCGGAGCGGTTCACGAGCTGATCGTTCTGGAACGCCTCGCGGTGAATCCGGCGCATCCGCGACTCCGAATCATAGGCACGCAGGGCGGCCGGATCGACCAGGATCACGTCGGCCTGTTCGCCGATTTCGATGCTGCCCGCACGCACGCCGAAAAAGTCCGCGGGATCACGCGTCAGCCGTTTCACGTGCCACGCGACCCTGTCCAGACCTTCGGCCTGCGCAATCTTCAGCCCGCGCAGATTGGCGTCGTAGAACGCCATGTTGGTCAGGTGTGCTCCGGAATCGTTGAAACCGGGCAGCACCAGAGGATTGAACAGCAGCTCCTTGACCACGGCCGGATCACGGTTCGCCGAGACCACGTACCAGCGCATGTCGAGATCATAGGTCCGCAACAGATGCAGCATGAATGCCGCGTCATCGCCGATGGGCTTGGGGAAGCCGGCGAACACCGCCGCCTCCGCTTCGCTGCGAGCCCCTTCGCCGGTCGCCTGCCAACGGGTCAGGCGATCGAAGACCTCCTGGAATGTGGTGTCCTTCCATAGCGCATCGACCTCGCCAGGGACCTGCACGAACACCATCTGATCCAGACGACGGCTGAACGCCATGCGCTCGCGCTTGAGCCTGCGCGCCAGATTCGCCAGCGTGAAACCGGACTTGCCATGGCGCCACATCTTGCGGAATCGGGCCTGATAGGCCGGATCGTCCAGCAGGGCCGCCCGCGCGGCGCGATCATCCAGATCCGGCTCGTTGAGCTCGCGCAACTCGTCGATCTCCTCGGCGAGGGGATTGATCGGCCCATCCCAGAACACCTTGAACGGAGCCGCCAGGGCCTGGAATCGGAAATGGCCGTTGATCAGCCGCGAGTTCAGCAGACGGCTGAGCAGTCGACCGAGCTTGGCGATGCCGCGATTCGTGGCGATATCCAGCGCCGCGACGGCGGTGATCTTCAGCGGCTTGCCGAACAGCCGCCCGCTGCTCAGCAGGAAATTGCGTAACACCTGCGGCGGGCTGTCCTTGGGCGGCGTCGCCTGCCAGACGCGGTCGTGGTGACGCACCACGTTGGTCAGCCGCTTCAGTTCCTTGTAGCTGCCCCACTGACTCGGAATCTTGGTCCGGCGGTGCGGATCGTTGGCCAGGAAGTGAAACGGCAAGGCGTCGGTGGAGAATCCCGCGTAGCCCTCCTGCATCGCCTTCTCGACCAGGGACTCCATGCGAGCGAGTTCCGCTTCGGTGGGGTGGCGCGACACCGACTCGCGCAGCCCCATGACCTCTGCGCGCAGCATCGAGTGCGGCAACAGCGGGACGACATTCGGACCCAGCGGCATGGCGTCGAAATGGGACAGGTACCCCGCCGAATCGCTCCATCGCACCTGGTCGACGACGCGCGTCAGAACGGGCTTGGGGATGTTCTCCACCCGGGCGAAACAGTCGACGATCGGGTCCTCGCCATTGCGCCGCTGCGCACCGAAGGCCAGGCCCAGTGAACAGTTGCCGAACACCACGGTGGTGGTGCCGTGGCGTACTGCCTCGGGCAGGCCGGGCGCCAGCTCGACCTCGAGATCGAAGTGGGTATGGATATCGAGCAGACCCGGCATCAGCCACTGTCCGTCGGCATCGATCACCGTGTCCGCCTGCTCGACGGGCAATGCGTCACCGCGCGCGGCGACGCGGCCATCGGTGATGGCCAGATCCTCCTGCGTCGGTTTCGCCCCGGTGCCGTCAAAAATCAACGCGTTGCGAATCAGCGTATCCCAGCGTGCCGTCTCACTCATGAGGGTCTCCTTACCTCAGACCGGCCCAGGTTGTTGAAAACACTCTAGCGTCCCGACGCCCGCGACGCTGTCGTAGATTCGTCCCAGTACCGCCGCAGTCCGTGCTGCCAATCAGCCGCCGGTCTCGGCGCCCGGTCGGGCAATCGCCCGCCAGATCATCTCGAAAAACGTATCCGCCCGGGACGCCAGCGGTTCCTGCATGCCACGACTGAGCCACTGCGAGATGAGCCGGGCGGCGACGCCGTAGAAAAAGTCCAGCAGGTCGCGCTCGTCCACCTCGTCCGTCAGGACCCCCGCCGCACGCCCCTCGGACAGCACCTGGATGAAAACGTGCGTGAACCGCGGCTGGCGCAAGGCCGGTTCACGGCTCCAGGCGTTGTGATAAAGCGCGTTCTGCATCAGCAGACCCACCTTGGGGTTGCGATCGTAGAACTCGAGCAGCACCCAGAACACCTTGCGCAGCCGGTCCTTGTAGTTCTGGATGCCCTGCAGATGATCCAGCATGCGTTCGGTCACCTGCTGCATCCAGTGATCCAGCCCGGAGAACAGCAAGGCCTCCTTGCTGCCGTAGTACTTGTAGAGCGTCTGCAGGCTGACCCGCGCCTCCCGCGCGATTTCCGCCATGCCGACCTTGTGAAACTCGCGCTGCGAGAACACCTCCAGCAATGCCGTTTCGATGCGCTCCCGGGTGCGAGGATCCAGCCCGCTCAAATCGGGCAATGCGTCGGTTGTCGTCATGGTAATCAATGTTACCGGATTGACCCTGGTGACGCCAGAACCGACCTGAATCCGCGTTGCAATTCGGTACCGTATGGACTAGCTTACCGAACAGTCAAACCGTGCGTTGCCATCAACCATTCTGAGGCGCGCACAGGTAATACCAATTACCAATGCAAATGCGAGCACAGGCTCGCGGAGAGACTTCCCATGACCGAAGCCTACGTGTTCGACGCCGTTCGAACCCCTCGCGGCAAGGGCAAGAAAGACGGCTCCCTGCATCAGATCGCGCCGGTGGATCTACTGAAGAACGTGCTGGTGGAGCTGCGTGATCGCCACGCGCTGGATACCAGCCAGGTCGATGACGTCGTACTCGGCTGTGTCACCCCGGTGGGCGAACAGGGGGCCGACATCGCCCGCACCGCGGTGCTCTACGCCGACTGGGATCAGTCGGTTCCGGGCGTGACCCAGTCGCGTTTCTGCGCCTCCGGCCTGGAGTCGGTCAATCTGGCCGCGATGAAGGTGAAATCCGGGGAGGAGCATCTGGTCGTCGCCGGAGGCGTCGAGTCGATGAGTCGCTGGCCAATGGGCTCCGACGGCGGCGCCATGGTCATGGACCCGCGCGTCAACGCCAAGATGGATTTCGTCCCCCAGGGCATCGGCGCCGACCTCATCGCGACACTGGAAGGCTTTTCACGCGAGGATGTCGACGCCTTCGCCGTCGAGTCCCAGCGCCGCGCCGCGGCCGCGCAGGAAGCCGACCATTTCCGGCGCTCGGTGGTCCCGGTCAAGGACGATGTCGGCCTGACCGTGCTGGATCATGACGAAACCGTGCGCGGGACGACCACGGTCGAGACGCTGTCCGGCCTGAAGCCCTCGTTCCAGCAAATGGGCGTCATGGGCTTCGACGCCACGGCGCTGCGCAAGTATCCGACGGTGGAGGAAATCAACCACGTCCACCACGCCGGCAACTCCTCCGGCATCGTCGACGGCGCCTCGGTGGTGCTGATCGGCTCGAAGGACAAGGGTGTCGAACTGGGCCTGAAACCCCGCGCCCGCATCGTCTCCACCGCCGTCGTCGGCACGGAGCCGACCATCATGCTGACCGGCCCCGGCCCGGCGTCGATGAAGGCGCTGAAGAAGGCGGGCATGACACCAAAGGACATCGACCTCTACGAGATCAACGAAGCCTTCGCCGCCGTCGTGCTGAGGGCGATTCGCGATCTCGACATCGATCCGGCGACGGTGAACGTCAACGGTGGCGCCATCGCCCTGGGTCACCCGCTGGGCGCAACCGGCGCGATGCTGCTGGGCACGCTGATCGACGAGCTGGAGCGACAGGACAAGTCCACCGGACTGATCACGCTGTGTGTCGGCGGCGGCATGGGCATCGCCACCGTGATCGAGCGTGTCTGATTTCGTTTGACGACGACGCCGTGCGTGGCGCGCTGGCGGCGTTCCCGACCTCTTCGCAATGCTCATGAACAGACGTTCACTGCGCTTGCTCAATCGGCCGGCGCCTTGCCAGCACACCACGCACGACGCCGCCACATTGACTGACCTAATTCAAGTATTCAACGGAGGCGTACCGTCATGGTGGCCAACCTGAAAGACAGTCCTGAATCCCCCATCCGCTACGCCGTCGATGCCGACGGCATCGCACTGATCACGCTGGACATGCCCGGCCGTTCGCAGAACGTGCTGAACGACTCGCTGACCGGGCCGTTCCGGGCGGTCATCGAACAGGCCTACGGCGATGACGCGGTCAAGGGTCTGGTGATCACCTCCGGCAAGCGGGACTTTCTCGCCGGCGCCGATATCGACGGGTTGTACCGGATGACCGATCCGGCCGAGGTCGTGGCGATGTCGGATGCGTTCAAGGCACTGCTGCGGCAGCTGGAAACGGGTGGCAAGCCGGTGGTCTGTGCATTGAATGGATCGGCGCTGGGCGGTGGACTGGAACTGGCGCTGGCCTGCCATCACCGCGTGGCGTTGAACAACCCGAAGGCGAAGTTCGGGCTGGTCGAGGTCAAGCTGGGCCTGCTGCCGGGCGGCGGCGGCACGCAGCGCCTGCCCCGCATGATCGGCATCCAGACCGCGCTGCCGCTGCTGATGGAAGGCAAGGAATTGCGTGTCGCGGCGGCGAAAGCACAGGGCATCGTCGACGAGGTCGCCGACACACCGGAAGACCTGATCGCCAAGGCCAAGGCCTGGGCGAAGGCGAATCCCAAGGCGACGCAGCCCTGGGATGACAAGAAGTTCCGCTACCCGGGCGGTGACGCCAAGCATCCGGCGGTGGCGCAGATGCTCGCGATCGCGCCGTCAATGCTGCGCGCCAAGACCCACGGCAATTTCCCGGCCACGCTGCACATCATGGCCAGCGTCGTCGAGGGCTCGCTGGTGGACTTCGACAACGCGCTGAAGATCGAGTCGCGCTACTTCGCCGCCTGCGTGGTCTCGCCGGAAGCGAAGAACATGATCACCACGCTGTGGTATCAGCTCAATCACATCAACAAGGGCGGCTCGCGACCGGACGGTTTCGAGCGCTCACGCTTTTCCAAGGTCGGCATTCTCGGCGCCGGGATGATGGGCTCCGCCATCGCCTATGTCAGCGCCAGGGCCGGCTTTGACGTCGTGCTCAAGGACGTGTCGCAGGACGGCGCGGACAAGGGCAAGGCGTACTCCGAATCGCTGGTGAAGAAAGCGGTCTCCAAAGGCCGCATGAGCAAGGAGGACGGTGCAGCGCTGCTGGACAAGATCCTCCCCACCGGGGATGTGCAGGACCTCGCCGGCTGCGATCTGATCATCGAGGCCGTGTTCGAGGACCGGGGACTGAAAGCCAAGGTGACGCAGGAGACGGAGGCGGTGATGGACGCGAACGGTGTGTTCGCGTCCAACACCTCCACCCTGCCGATCACCGGGCTGGCCGGACCTTCCCTGCGCCCCGACCGGTTCATCGGCCTGCACTTCTTCTCGCCGGCCGACAAGATGCCGCTGGTGGAGATCATCAAGGGCGAGCAGACCAGCGCCGAAACGCTAGCCCGCTCCTTCGACTTCGTCCAGCAGATCAAGAAGACGCCGATCGTCGTCAACGACTCGCGTGGCTTCTACACCTCGCGCGTGTTCTCCACCTACATCATGGAGGGCATCGCCCTGCTGGCGGATGGCGTACATCCGCGACGCATCGAGATGGCCGGGCTGAAGGCCGGCATGCCGGTCGGGCCGCTGGCGCTGCACGACGAGGTCTCGCTGTCCCTGTCGCTGCACATCATGGATCAGACCCGCAAGGATCTGGAGGCCGAAGGCAAGCCGCTGCCCGACGCGCCGGCCCATGACCTGATCCGCAAGATGGTCGTGGACCTCGACCGCCCCGGCAAGAAGGCCGGTCGCGGCTTTTACGACTACCCGGAAGGTGGCAAGAAACACCTGTGGGCCGGCCTGGCCGAACACTGGCCGGTGGCCGCCGAGCAGATTTCGGAAGACGAAATCGTCGAGCGCATGCTGCTGGCTCAGGCCAACGAGACCGTCCGCTGCCTGGAGGAAGGCGTGCTGGAGTCGGTCTGGGACGCCAACATCGGCGCCATCTTCGGCTGGGGCTTCGCCCCGTTCCAGGGTGGACCGCTGCAATACCTGAACGCCTACGGCCTCGACAAGGCGGTGGCGCGGCTGCGTGAGTTCGCCGAGCACTATGGCGAACGGTTCTCGCCCGCGACCCGGCTGGTCGAGATGGCCGAGGCCGGCGAAGCCTTCGAACGCGTGCCGGCGTAACGGATTCCCCCTCTTTTCATAGTCTTAGGAGTCAGCAATGTTCCACTCGATCATGATGGGCATGAAGAACGCCGGCATGCTGCCCCGGCTTTCGGACACCGAACGCCAGGCGCTGGAAGCCGGCGATGTCTGGGCCGAGGGCGAGTTCTTCACCGGCAACCCGAACTTCAGAAAGCTGATGAGCGAGGCGTACAACAAGCTCACGCCGGAGGAGCAGGCCTTTCTGGATGGCCCCTGCGAAGAGGTGATCCGGATGTGCGACACCTGGGAGATCTCCCGCACCCGCCAGGTGCCGGACGAGATCTTCGACTACCTCGCCAACAACGGCTTCTTCGCGCTGCTGATTCCGAAGAAATACGGCGGCAAGGGTTTTTCGGTGCTGGCCCGCTCGACCATCATGGCCAAGCTGCAGGCCGCCGGTGGCGCCGTCGCGGCCATCGTCGTGATTCCGAACTCGCTGGGCGCCGCCGAGCTGACGGAAAAGTACGGCACCCAGGAGCAGAAGGAGCACTACCTGCCGCGTCTGGCCAAGGGCGAATACATCCCCTGCTTCGGCCTGACCGAACTGACCGCGGGCTCCGACGCCGCATCGATCAAGGCCGATGGCGTCGTGTTCCGCGACGAGGACGGCCATCTCAAGGCGCGGATGAGCTTCGCCAAGCGCTACATCACGCTGGCACCCATCGCCAACCTGATCTCGCTGGCCGTGCGCCTGCGCGACCCGGAAAACCTGCTCGGCAAGGGCGAGGACCTCGGCATCACGGTCATGCTGCTGCACAAGGGCATGGACGGGCTGTCCATCGGCAAGCGCCATGACCCCATGGGCGTGAGCTTCCACAACGGACCGATCTACGGCGAAAACGTCGTCGCCCCGCTGGCCAACACCATCGGCGGCATCGACTATGTCGGCAAGGGCTGGAAGATGCTGATGGAATCGCTGGCCGGCGGCCGCGCGATCTCCCTGCCCGCCTCCGCCGTTGGCGGCGCACGCATGCTGGCCTCGGTGACCGGGGCCTATTCCATGGTCCGCGAGCAGTTCAACATGCCCATCGGGCTGATGGAGGGCCCGCAGGCCAAGGTCGCACGACTGGCCGGCCTGCAGTATCTGATGGAAGCCGCACGGATCTACTCCTGCTCGGCCGTGGATGCCGGCCACGAACCGCCGGTGGTCTCCGCCATCCTCAAGCAGAACCTCACCGAGTTGATGCGCGAGCTGTCCATCGACGCCATGGACGTGATGGCCGGCGCCGCGATCCAGCGCGGCCCCAACAACATCGTCTCCGAGGCCTACATCGCCGCACCAATCAACATCACCGTGGAAGGCGCGAACATCCTGACCCGCACGCTGATCATCTACGGCCAGGGCGCGAACCGCTCGCATCCCTACGCCCGCAGGCTGGTCGAGTCAGTGGAGGCGGAGGACACGGATAGCTTCCGCAGCGCCCTGCTCGGCTGGGTCGGCGGCATGGTCGTCAACGTCGGCCGCAGCATCACCCGCTACCTGACCCGCGGCTGGACCGCCGGCTCGCCGGTATCGGGCGAAACCGCGACCTACTACCGCCGGCTGGGCTGGGCCTCGACCCGCTTCGCCCTGCTGTCCGACCTGGCGATGATCTTCATGGGCGCCAAGCTCAAGGCCAAGGGCAACTTCACCGGCCGGCTGGCTGATGTGCTGTCCTGGATCTTCCTGTGCACCGCGACGCTGCGTCGCTTCGAGGCCGAGGGCCGGCGCGCCGAAGACCTGCCGATGGTCCACTACGCGCTGAACTACGGCCTCAAGCAGATCCAGGACGGCTTCGAAGGCATTTACGCCAACTTCGAGGCGCCGGTCGCGGGCTGGTGGTTCAAGTCCGTCGGCGGCTGGCTGCTGCGGCTGAACCCCATCGGCAAGGGCGTGAGCGACGAGCTGCTCGCCCCGACGGCCGCGGTCGTGCAGACCTGCGACGAGCGCCTGAAGCACCAGCAGGAAGGTCTGTTCGTGCCCACCGACACCACGCGCGGCGCCGGACGGCTTTATCACGCCTTCCGCCTGCTGCACGAGGTACGCCCGGTACACGCCAAGATCATCGCCGCGGTCAAGACGAAGACGTTGCCCAAGGGCCATCCCGCAGACCTGATCGATCTCGCGCTGGAGAAGAATGTGATCAACGCCGGCGAGGCCGAACAGGCCCGGACCGCGCGCCGCGTGCAGCTCGAATCCTGGGGCGTGGACGAGTTCACGCCGGAGGACTATGTCCGCATCGGCTCATCCACCGATGTCACCGAAGGATTCATCGGCAAGGAAGCACCTCGGCCCAAGCTGGTGGCCTCCGGCCAGGCCTGATCCACCGACCGTCCGGGCATTGACGCCAAGCCCCGGTCTGCGCGAGCAGGCCGGGGCTTTTTGCTGCCCGGACAATGCTCCCACGTTCCCATTCAGGCCACGGTTCGTTACGCTCGACAACCCTCAGTCAGTCGGGACAAGCAATGAAACGCGGAGCATGGATTGCCATCGGTCTCGGGGTTGTCGCCCTGATCGCCATCCTCGTGCTGGTGCAGTTCGGCGCCAAGCTGAGCAAGGCCGAGCCCCAGGAGGAAACGGTCGCCGAAGCCCCGCCTCCGAAACCGCCTGAGCCGAGATACCCGATCGAGGCGCCCGAGCCTCCCGCCGACGAATCAACGGACGATACGGCCGATCAGGAGGACGTGGCCGCGCCGGAACCCACGCCGCTACCGACGCTGGATGACAGCGACGCGCCGTTTCGCGCGGCCATCGACGAGGCCGCCGGACCAAGCGCGGTCGAGCGCTTTCTCGTCCCGGATTCGGTCATCCGCAAGGCCGTTGTCAGCGTCGACAACCTGGACAGCGACCCGGTGTCGCGCCGCTTCCGCCCGGTGATCGATGTCGATGGCGATGTTCCGGTCATCCGCAGCGGCGACTCGATCCGGCTCGCCCCGTCCAACTACGAGCGCTACAAGCCATGGGTCACCGGGTTCGTCAGCATGCCGCCCGCCACGCTGGTCGACACTTACTCCCGCTATTACCCGCTGTTTCAGGAGAGCTACGAGGACCTGGGTTATCCGGACGGCTACTTCAATGACCGGCTGATCCAGATCATCGACCACCTGCTGGCAACGCCCAGCGTCGACGGCCCGATCTTCCTCAAGCAGCCGAAAGTGTTCTACGAGTTTGCCGACCCGAAGCTGGAGCGTCTGTCCTGGGGGCAGAAGGCATTGATCCGCATGGGTCCGGAGAATGCCGCGGCGGTGAAGAAGCAGCTGCGCGCGATTCGGGACGAACTGCTCTCGCGGGCGAGCGGGGACTGACGCGCGACCGCGGGCAGCCTTGCGCTCAGGCCGCCACTTCGGCCAGCAATTCGTCGCTGGCGCCCCTGGCCTCCAGCGCGGCACGCAACTCGTCGCGCCACTGAGCGCTTGCGTCTTCGAGCACGGCGGTGATGCGGGCCCGGCTTTCCGGCGACATCAACATCACCGCATCCGCCAGCAACGGCCACAGCCCCTCGTCCCCGGCCACGGAGAACGCGCTGCGGATCACCTCGTCGGACTGCATCGCGATCAGATCCGCCATGCGGCCCCTGAGCTCCGCCGACGTGCCGTCCACCATGGCCAGCGCCTGTGGCCATAGCGCCTCGGCCTGCGCCGCGACCAGTGTCGCGCCCAGACGCTCGTCGTCCATCGCAGAAATGATGCCTTCCAGGCGCGCCTTGCTCTCGATATAGAAACCGATGCGCAGCAGGTCCGATGGCTCGTCGATGGCATCCATGACCGCGGCGACGACATCGTCGTCCAGCGCATCGGCGAACTGGGCCATGACAATGTGCTCGCGATTGCGCCGCAGCTCGCGGGCGACATCGACCACCAGCGCCGTGGGCATCGCGCGGATGATCGGACCGCTACGCCCGGGATCCAGCGACAGGCAAACCCGCGCCAGAAACGGCACCGGCAGCTTTTCCGACAGGGCCAGCGCCTGCTTGGGGTCCATTTCGCTGGCCACTCGGCCGGCCAGCGTCTCACCGATGAACTTCTGCGTGAACTGCGCAGACAGGCCGGTGGGGAGCAGCCGCGTCGCACCCGCCAGCTTGGAGAACAGGCTGCGGTGACGACCGAACAGCGCGTTGGCCGCAACGCTGCGCGCAAGCCGCAGTTCCTCTTCGGAGCACTGACTCAACGCGCCCAGATCGGACGCCTCGCAGCCCAACAGTCTGGCGAGCTTGATGCGCTCCGCCTGTTGCAACAGCGCGCTCATCGCTCGAACAGCTTCTTGACGGGCCCGCGCAGCAGCCTGGGCATGGCGTCGAGCATGCCGTCCATGGCCTCCTTCAGCTCGCGCGCCTGGTGGGTCTGCGCAGCCTTGAGCAAGGTCGCCAGATCGTCCGCCGCGGGAGCATCGAGTTCGCTCAGCCGCTGGATATCCGCGTCAGCCACCGACGCCGCGGCCAGCGTGTTTCGGGTCTCTTCTCTCATTGCTTCGGAGGGACGTGCAGCCCCGCGGTATGTCGATCAGAAGTTGAATACGGCATAGAGGTTGTAGAAGTCCCGGTCCTGTTCGAGGTTGTGGACGCCACCGCCCATGTACCACTGATACGTGGCGCCCAGGGACAGGCTCTGGCCGATCTTGAACAGGTTGTTGTCGGTGTCGGCGTCTGTCCCTGCACGTCGTGGAACCACAGGAACTGCGGTTCATAGGTCACGCCGCGAAGAATCTCGTTGTAGGTCAGGCGCAGCAGGGCCCGGTAGCCCCACGCGAAGTCGGTGGGCAGGCCGGTTGTCTGCTGAGTCGGGTTCAGGCTGAGCGTCCGGTCAACGCCGTCGGGCGCGGTCCCGGTGCCATCGGCCCCGTAGCTGGGATGGGTGAAATCACCGGTGCCCTGGAACGGCAGTTCCTGCGGGTCCGGCATGTCGTGCTGGTACCAGAATCCACCCTCCAGCAGGAACAGCACCGAATCGGCGCCGAACGGATTGTTCGACCAGATCCGCAGGCCGGCGAGCGAGAGCTGCGTCGCATCGACCCGCTCGTAACCCCGAACGTAGTCGCCGGCCCCCACGGTGACACCACGATACGCGGACAGATAGTCCGGAACCGCGGAGCGGCCGCTCGGAATCGTCAACCCGACATCGGGCAACGGGATGGGCAAGGGAACACCGAGAATAGCCTCGATCGAGTCCAGCGAGATCGGGATGTCCTGTTCCGGGAAGGCGGGCTGGAGACCGGCGAAGATCACGTCGGTCAGATGCACCTGCACCGGCAAATTCCGGCGGTGGGACAGCTCACCCGAGAACGCCCAGTTTCCGACGTTCGTATTGAACGACAGGCCGAACATGTCGATGTCTTCCGGGTATTCGACCTGGATATCGAGCGTGTCGATGGGCAACGGTTCGTTGTCGGGATTGTCGGTCGCGGACAGGATGCCGTTGAACGTCAGGCCGCAAGCGGCGGCGGCGAGGAGGATGTTGTCGGGATCGGCGGCACCCCGCAGGCAGGACTCGTCGGTGGCGTAGACGCTCACGAGCGGCAGGCGGCTGTGGTAGCGAAGGTAGTAGAAGCCGAATTCGGTTCCGTTGTTGATGTTCGACGCGAAATACGACAACCGCATGCCGAACTGCCCCTGGTCGCGCGCCTCGCGCTCCGGGCGCACCGCCGCCGTGCGATTCGAACTGGAGATCAGTCCGGCGCCGGTTGCCGGCGGGACGTACTGCTCGTCCGGATCGTCATTGAACTGGCCCAGCGTAATCATCGCGTAGTCGGTGCCGCCAATCAGGTCATTGGTCGACAGAAAGCTGCCGGGCGGCTGGATGCGCACCGGAACGAACTCGAACTGGTAGACGAACTCCGCCGCCAGGCTGTCGGTCAGCGCCGTCTGGAACACCGCCATGCCGGCTGGCTGGTTGACCTGCCCCAGTTCGAAACCGGGAAAGCCCGCGATCGTCGCGTCCAGCGGGTTGAGTTCGTTGACGCTGTTGAACAGGGTCAGCGTGGCCTCGCCCCAGGGTACGACCTGGCGACCGATCTGCACGGAGACCTCGCGGTCGAACAGGTTGAAGTAGCGCTGCACGTACAACTCGCGCAGCTCGATGTCCGACGCGAAGTCACGCTCGACATAGGCCGGCCGGGGCACCGATGCCTCCTGCCAGCGATCATCCAGGTGGGTTTCGTCGAAATCGACGTTCTCGGGATCGTAGAAGGCCAACGCGGACGCCCGGAACTTGAAACCGCCCCAGTAGGCGGTCAGCTCGGGCGTGGCGTAGGTGGTCGCCGAAACGATGTCGCCCTTGTCGTAGTTGATGTTGCCATCGTCGAGGTTGACCCCCGAGAACAGGCCGGGCGCGTCAACCAGGCGCTGGTTGGGGGCGGCGTCACCGGCGAATGACATGCAGTCATCGGCCTCGCACAGCGTGGGATCGTTCGCGAGCTTGGAGATCAGCCCCGGGTCGCGCTCCTGCGCGCGCCAGACCAGACCCGTGGTCAACCGCGTATTGATGTCGAACTCGACCGGACCGATTTCTCCGGTCACCGCATGCGCCACGCCACCGCTGCATACCAGGGTGAACAACACCAGCCTTCTCAGCATTCTCTCCTCCAACTTCGTCCGCATCCCTGTGGTCACGATGGTGTAGTCGACGGACAAGTACGCTGCCTGTCCGCTCAAGCCGTTAATATTGGCGCCCATGATGGACGAACCGCAATGGCTGAGCCGACACGAGTAGAAGTGTGGATACGCCAATCGACAATCCCAGCTACCACGACTCCAACGCGCTGACGCGTCAGGTGTACCTGGCCATGGAGCGCGCCGGCATCGATGCCGAGGCGTTCATGGCGGAGCTGGGCCTGAGTCCCGAGGCGATCGAGCAACGGGATCGGCGCACCCTGCACGAACGCATCCCCCAGTTCTGGGAGCGGCTGGAAGAGGAGACCGGTGACACCAACATCGGCCTGCATGTCGGTCGGTACCTGCCCACCTTCGGCGGCGAGGTGCTGGAGTACCTGTTCCTGTCGAGCATGACCTTCGGCGAGGGTCTGGACCGTGCGCTGCGCTACCAGGCACTGCTGTCCGGCGCGGCGATGGGCAGTCTGTCGGT
>CALBOV010000166.1 GCA_937896565.1 uncultured Salinisphaerales bacterium | reverse complement strand
TCGCTGACTTGGAATAACCAAGCGGCACTCACTCCGCCTGGGCTTGCGGGAAAACCGGCTCCGTCTTGGTGGTGTGAATAAATCAGTGCTTCCCTAGGCGAGCGCGGAACGCGTCTCCAGCCACTCGGCCAGCACCGCCCAGACCGCCGACTGCGCCCTGTTGCCCATCACCACCCCGGCATGTCCACCGGGCGCGATGACGAATTCCCGGTCCGGTGACCGCACCAGATTGAGGATCGTCTGCGCCGACTGCGGTGTGACGATGGCATCGGCCTCGCCGGCGAACACCAGCAGCGAGCATTCGATGGCATCGAACTGGGACACGCGATCGCCGACCTCGATACGCCCCCGCGACAGGTCATTGTCCACGCCCACCTTGACGATGAAGTCCTGGACGATGCCGCCCGGGTAGTCCTCCATGTTGTCGAGGAAGTGCGACGTCGTCGTGTGATGCACGAGGTAGTCGCGATCCGCCAGCTTGGCGAACACATCCCAGTAAGCGGTCAGGCTGCCGACCGGGTTGGTCAGCTTGAACGCCAGCGAATTGAGCCAGCCCGGGACCTGAAGGTAAGCCGGGTCGACGTTGTGGACGCGAAAGCTCGTGTACTTGCGGATCAGGTAGGCCGGCAGCTCCATCGCCCGGGTCACCCGCGCCGCGATCCCGCCCTGGCGATAGTCGATGGGGCTGGCAATGGTGATCAGGTTGCGGATGTTCGCGTCATGCGACAGCCCGGCGTAGATCAGGCTGAACAGGCCACCCATGCACCAGCCCAGCAGGCTCACCGGCTGCACGCCGGCGTGCTCGCGCACCGCGGTCAGCGCCTCGCCCAGCATCTCCTCGGCATAGTGGCGGATGCTGTAGTGAGCGTGACGCTCGCCAGGCGACCCCCAGTCCACGAGATAGACGCGGTAGCCGCATGCGCGCAGGTAGCGCACGAAGCTGCGCTGGGGAATCAGGTCGAAAATGACCGAGGTGGCGGCCAGCGGCGGCACGATAACCAGCGGCACCGCGTGCTCCTCGTCCTGCACCGGCAGACTGCCACCGTCGCTCAGCGGAATGCTGCGCTCCCGCAACGGCGGGTAGTAGCGCACGGTCATCGGCGAGCGCCGGGCAATCTCCTCGTAGGGCGTCTGATTGGATTGAATCAGCGCCCCCGGCCGAAACATCCGGTCGAAGGCATTGTTCGCCACGGATGCGGCGAGGCGATTGGCCTGCAGGCCACGGTCGATGACCCGGTTGATCAGCTTCATCCGGATGGTCGGTCAGGGTGGGCGGGCGATTCTAGCGATGCGAACCCGTCACCGCAGTGACCCCGAAGCGGCGAAAGTCCCAGCCGCCACGCCAGGGGCTGAGTCCGCGTGCCTACCCTTCGACGACCTCGAATCGCAGCCCGGCATGGGTCTGCAGTCGCTGCATGAACGCATCACCCAGCAGGGTGGCTGGCGTCCAGAACCCACCGGGAGCATCCT
Source organism: uncultured Salinisphaerales bacterium (assembly GCA_937896565.1). GTDB lineage: Bacteria > Pseudomonadota > Gammaproteobacteria > Nevskiales > OUC007 > Abyssibacter. The sequence goes on along the minus strand of CALBOV010000166.1, from coordinate 8,701 downwards.
TCGGCACGTCCAGCGCCAGGCAGGCCCCGGCCTCGCCGAGCATCTTGCCGGTGGAGCCATAGCCCGGGTCCCGGTCACCGGTGACCTTGGTGACCAGTAGCTCGTCCGTGCCCGGGCCATGCCCGAAGAAGCGGACGTCGAAGAATCCGGCCTCCTGCTCCGCCGGCGTCGGCCCCTCGCCCGGCTTGGGCACCACGAAGCGCTGCAGCAGCCAGCGTGTCGGCGGAATCACCGAAGCGGTCATGAACCCGGCCATGCCCAGCGCGACCGAGATCGCGGCCAGGCGCCCCTTGGAGCTGATGCCCGTCATCATCGCCTCGTCATAGACGAAGTCGTCTCCGTAGGGAAATCCGGCGATGGCATTCGAACGGTGAACAACGCGAGTGTTGATCGCCGCCATGACGAATGGCGCGAGCCAGCTTCGCGCGTCCGGGTCGTACTCGGCGAAACTCACATTGGGCTGACGCGGACCTTTTTGAAGTTCGGGCGGGCACAGCAGATGCGGGTTCGCCAGTTGCTTGCGCAGCGCCGGATCACGCTTGGCCTCCTGAACCACATTGAGCAGGCTGGCGACCGTCCCACCGGAAAACCCACCCCGGGCCGCCTTCACGCGCATCTTGACGCGCGAAATCGACGTGCCGAAGCGCTCCCTGGCCTGCTGCTGGAAGAAGTGCAGTCCCAGATCCGATGGCACCGAGTCGAATCCGCAGCAATGCACGATCCGCGCGCCGGACTGCTTCGCGGCGTCCTCATGCGCATCGATCATCCTCCGGATCCACTGCACCTCACCGGTCAGGTCGCAATAGTCAGTGCCGCTTTCGGCGCAGATGCGAACCAGCTCCGATCCGTATAACGCGTAGGGACCGACCGTCGAGATCACGACCCGGGTCTGGCTGCACAACGTGGTCAGCGCGGTCTCGTCATCGGCATTGGCGAGGATCAGCGGGATGTCCGCCGCACCGGGTCCGAGCTCGCCGCGGACACGCTCGAGCTTGCTCCGCGAGCGCCCCGCCATCGCCCAGGTCAGTTCACCGCCCGACGCGCCGTGACGTTCAAACAGATAACGACTGAGTATCTGGCCAACAAAGCTGGTGGCGCCGAAGACCACGACATCAAACTGTGCACTCATTCGGAATGACCGCTTTCCATGAATCGGGCGCGGAGTATCTCGCAAGCTCCCCGGCCACGCACATCGCTCGGGGCCGGCCAGCCACCGATCCGCCGCCGCCCCTCAACATGTCGGGTATTGGAGACAGCGGATAACCCGTTGAATGATAAGAATTAATTTCCATCCGCCAGGCTTTGGCAACAGGCCGCCTGTGACTCGGATGAGACACCACTAAAAACATAACTCATTGTTTTAACGTGATTTTTTATTGGCACGCCCTATGCGCTAGAGATGGGGACAGTGGATCGCGCTGTCACCAACTTGAACCGACGAGACACAACAATGAAGGCACAGATCACGGTATTGATGAGCGCGCTCTTCGCCAGCGCCGCCGCCCTGGCTGGATCGGGTTCAGCGGATGTGCAGGGCTCGATGAACTCCGACAATCGCTCCGCCGACGCCGAAACTCAGATCGGCGCGGAAGGCTCCGAGAACGGGGCATCCGCCGATTACTCCGGCAGCTACAGCTATGACGGCACCAAGGGCGAGGTCAAGGGCTCGATGAGCGGAAAGATGTCAATCAGCATGGACGAGATCGTGGACTCACCGGATGCATCCTTCGCCAAACTGGACCGGGACGGCGACGGCATGATTTCCGCCGGCGAATCCACATCCAGCCGCCCCGTGCTGACGCGGTTCGATCGCGTCGACAAGGACGATGACCGGATGCTGTCGTCCACCGAGTTTGATGCGCTGGTCGCGTCCTTCGAAGACGAGATGGCGGAGTAACGCCTGACCGACGCTAGACGGACTCGTTTCGACATGAGTCGGGTCCGACGCGCAGCGCACCACCCTGCGCGTCGGCATCCAACCCCATTGCACGACACAAGGACGATCATCATGGCAATTGATTTGCCACCATCTGAACCCGCGCAAATCATCACCAGCGCGCCGACGGCAGACTATGGTCAGGCGCTCGCTCTCTCGGACGGTGACAGGTTCTTTCAGGTCTATGGCAACAGCCTGTTGTCCCAGGACGCGGTCATCGCCGCGCTGGACGATGTCAACAGCACCGAAGACGCACTGGCAGCGCTCAGCGAAGCGTATCGCGATCGCGGCTACTTTCTGGTCCGGGTGCAGGCGCTGGAAACACGGCGCGGGACCAACCTGTATGTCACGGAGCGGCGCTTCACCGACGTGGACGTTCCAGACCCGCTGGAACCCTATTTCGAGCGCTTTCTCAACAAGCCGGACGTGACCGATAACGGTTTTAGACGCATGGCCCTGCTCGCACAGACGCATGCCCGCCAGGCCGGGTATGAGCCTTACGCGCTGTACCCGGTCGATGAGAAAGACCCGACAGCAATGACCTTTGATGTGAAGGTCGACGGTGCTCAGCGCAAGCGCTACACGCTGGACCTGGGTGTCTCGAACTTCGGCAACCGCTTCATCGGCGAGTACTTCGCGATGGTGGACGCCTCATATGCGGATGTCGACGGCAACCGATACCGCGCCAGCATCGACGGCGCGTTCGAAGGTGAAGGCCCGTCGGAGGACGACGGCGATCTGATCAAGGCCGGTCTCGGCTACGACCGCATCGGCGTGCTGGGGCAGTTCAGCCTCGACGCGTCCTACACCGACTACGACTATGTCGTATCCACCGACCGCGAGTTCGGCCCCGTCATTCCGGACCTCGGCATCTCGCAGCGCAGCTACGCGGGCGAGACACTGGAAGTCTCCGCCGAGGCGTCCCACCTGCTGTTCGCCGGCGAGCGTACCCGCCTGATCATCGCGGAATCCGTGTCCTACGTGGATGACGAGGTCACCGACGAGACGGCCGATGCCCTGGTGCTGGACGAGCGCTATACCCTCGCGGGCCTGCGTGGAACGCTGGGGCACGAGTTCGCCCTCTTCGGCCTGCCCCATTCCGTCGGACTCACGGTCGAGGGGCAGCACGCCATCTCGGCCGACACCGCCGAAACGGGTGCCGGTCGCGCCGATGCCGATGACGATTTCACCGTTTCCACCGTCCAGGGCAGCTTCGCCGTGGATGTGCTGGAGCACACATCGGTCAGCCTGCTCGCCGAACACCAGTGGGCCTTCGATCCGCTGCCGCAGAACGAGGAATGGGTACTGGGCGGGCCAACCCGCATCGCCGCCTATCTGCCCGGTGCCCTGGAAGGCGACGAAGGCAGCTATGGACGGCTTGAAGTGACCCAAAGCGCCATTCCTGCGGGTATCGCGACATTCGAAGTCGCGGTGTTCTACGAAATCGGTACGGCTGAATACGAGGAACGGTTCGATACCGAGCGGCAGACCATCGCGGATGCAGGCGTTCAACTAACCACCGCCCTGCTGGACGATCGCCTCGCCCTCACCGTGATCTCCGCCCACCCGACGCAGCGCGACAACGTCGATCGCGACGCGCTGGATCGCATTGAACAGGATGTCTTCGTCCAGGCGCAGTGGAGCTTCTAGCCATTGCGCCCGCGAGGGAACGCACTCGATACGACAAGGAGGAAAAGCATGCTCAGACTCGCCATCGCATTTTTCATCATCGCGATCATCGCGGCCGTCTTCGGCTTCGGTGGCATCGCGGCGGCGGCCACGGACATCGCGAAGATTCTGTTCTTCATCTTCCTCGTGCTGTTCGTACTGGCCCTGCTCGCCGGTGCCCTGCGCGGGCGACCGCCGGTCTGACCGGTTTCACCCCTTCCCCCCTCTATCCCCAATCATTCCCCAGGAGTTAACCATGACAACTGCTATTCGCAACGGCCTGCTGGCCCTGTTCGCCGCTCTGATGATCGGCGCCTTCTCCGCCTGTGACAGCGACGATGGAGCCGCCGAGGAATTCGGCGAAAAGGTGGACGAAACCACCGAAGAGGTCGAAGAGGAATACAACCAGACCAAGGAAGACATCGAGGACTCCGCCGAGGACGACGATGGTGGCAGCAGCCACTGATCGATCAGAGAGGCAGAACCTCGAACGAAAAACGGCGGCCGATGGCCGCCGTTTTTCGTTGTCCCGGGGAACCTGTCGGCAAATCCGGGAGTTTTCTCGGTTCTATCAAGGCAAATAAAAAGCCACCCGCAGGTGGCTGTTTATTAACGATAATTTGGTCGGGGTGAGAGGATTTGAACCTCCGACCACCTGCACCCCATGCAGGTGCGCTACCAGGCTGCGCTACACCCCGAAAGAGGCGGGATCATACCGGGATTGAGCGGCCGACTCCACCGCTTCCGAACAATTTTCCGCGGAACCTCAGAGCTGACGAATAATCGCTTCAAGCTCGATGCGTATTTCTTCCAGCGCCTTGCGTGCCGGCGACTTGGGCGCGTCTCCGGCGATGTTCTCCTGCAACTGCTGACGGGCACCGCCGATGGTGAACCCCTTGTCGTAGAGGAGATGACGGATCTGGCGGACGAGTTCGACGTCACGTCGCTGGTAATAGCGACGATTGCCGCGCCGCTTCACCGGGCGCAGCTGCGTGAACTCCTGCTCCCAGTAGCGCAGCACGTGCGGCTTGACCGCACAGAGCTCGCTGACCTCCCCGATGGAGAAGTAGCGCTTGGCCGGAATCTCCGGCAGCTCCAGCGTGGGAACCTGGACGCGCTCAGGTACTGCGGCGGGCACTTTCGTCGACTCGACTGCGCAGCTTCTGACCAGGTCGGAACGTGACGACGCGACGGGCGGAGATCGGAATCTCCTCGCCTGTTTTCGGGTTGCGGCCCGGTCGCTCGCGCTTGTCCCGCAGTTCGAAGTTCCCGAATCCCGAAAGCTTCACCGGATCGCCTGCCTCCAGCGAACGACGGACTTCCTCGAAGAACAATTCGACGAACTCCTTCGCTTCCCGCTTGTTGAGCCCGAGCTCCTCAAACAGCGTTTCCGCAAGGTCTGCCTTGGTCAACGCCACGCTTATTCCCTGAAACTAACCCCCAATTTGGTGTCGAGCTCCGTCCGCACCTGGGCAACGGCCTCGTCCACCTCCCGATCGGTTAGCGTGCGCGTTTTATCTTGGAAAATCAAGCTCAAAGCGACGCTTTTGGAGGAAACGGGTAAGCCCGCGCCACGATACACGTCAAACACGTCCGTTTTGCGAAGAAGCGCGCCGCCAGCCCGACGGGCCACGGCCAGCATTTCACCCACCTGCAGCGACTCCGGGCAGACGACCGCCAGGTCACGCCGGGCGGCCGGCTGGTCAGCCACGGGCTCATAGGCGGGAGCCTCACCGGCCAGCACGGCCTCCAGCTCGATCTCGAAGACGATGGTGTCCTGTCCGATGTCCAGCCGTTGAGCCGACGCGGGGTGCAGACGGCCAAGCCAGCCCACCGGGCGACCATCGACGAGCAGGCGTGCCGACTGTCCCGGATGCAGCGCGGGATGCGGCTCGACGCGACACTCCAGCTCACGCCGGGTCTGCCGCACCAGGGCCTCCAGATCGGCCTTGATGTCGTAGAAATCCACGGGCGTCGCATCGGCATCCCAGTGCTCGGCGACCCGCCGCCCGGCAGCCAGTCCCGCCAGCACGCGCGGCTGCTCGACATCAACGCCATCCGGATGAAACTGCAACCCGATCTCGTAGATGCGCAGGCGATCGAGGCCGCGCGCACGGTTGTGCTTGAGCACACCGACGAGGCCGCTCCAGACCGTGCTGCGCATGACCGACATCTGCTCGGCGATGGGGTTGTCCACCGCCACGACAGGCCGGCCGCCCGACAGCACCACGTCAACGTCGGCATCGACAAAGCTGTAGGTGATCACCTCGCTGTAGCCGCGCGAACACAGCAGATCGTGCACCCGGTGGCGGCGAACCCGCCCTTCCGGCAACTGACCGAACGCCAGTTCCACCGAACGCGGCCCGCCGGGGAGATGGTCGTAGCCGACCACGCGCGCCACCTCCTCGACCAGATCTTCCTCGATGGTCAGATCGTATCGATGCGATGGCGGTGTGACCCGAAGCTGGTCACCGCCATCCTGCTCCACCACGCAACCCAGCCGTTGCAGAATGCCGCGCACGGCGTCTTCCTCGATCGCACCACCCAGCAAGGCGGCCAGGCGGGTCAGCCGCAGCTGCACCGTTTCGCGCGGGGCAACGTCGGCGACCGACACCACCGGGCCCGGCTCGCCACCGCAGATCTGCATCACCAGTTCGGTGGCACGCTCCATCGCCAGTGCCTGCAACGCGGGATCGACACCCCGCTCGAAGCGATAAAGCGCATCGGATACCAGCTTGTAACGTCGACCGACACCGGCCACGGCCTGCGGCGTGAAGCAGGCAGCCTCCAGAAACACCTCAGTGGTCGCATCGGACACCGCGGAGGCGGCGCCGCCCATCGCGCCGGCCAGACCCACGGGCCCGGCTTCATCAGCGATGACCAGACACTGCCCATCCAGTTCGATCGGCTGCTCATTCAGCAGCGTCAGCGACTCGCCGGCGGCGGCTCGACGCGCGGTCAACGCGCCAGACAGCTTGGCGTCGTCATAGGCATGCATGGGCTGACCGAGCTCCAGCAGCACGTAGTTGGTGATGTCCACCAATGCGCTCTTCGGCCGCAGGCCGGCACGCCGCAGCCGCTCACGCATCCAGGTCGGCGTCGGCCGGGTGGCATCGACATTACTGATCAGGCGGCCACAGAACGAGGGGCAGTCGGCAGGGTCCTGCGCGGCCACACCCCGCTGACGGTCATGGACGGCCGCCACGGGTGCCGTGGCCACCGGCGACCATTCGGTCTCGTAGAGCACCGCCACGTCACGAGCAACACCGCGCAAGCTGGTGCAATCCCCGCGATTTGGGGTGAGTTCGATTTCGATCACCGTGTCATCGGCGCCGATCGCGTCGCGGAAGTCCTGGCCGGGCGCATAGTCGCCGTGCAGTTCCATCAGACCGTCAGCCGCATCGCCCAGCCCCAGCTCGCGGGCCGAACAGAGCATGCCCTGCGACTCCACGCCGCGCAGCTTGGCCTTCTTGATCCTGACATCGCCCGGCAGCGTCGCGCCAACGGTCGCGAGCGGCACCAGCATGCCCTCACGGACATTGGGCGCGCCGCAGACGATCTGGATCGTCCCCCTACCGTCGTCAACCTCGCAGACGCGCAGTTTGTCGGCGTCGGGATGCGGCGCCACGGCGGCGACACGCGCGACCACCACGCCGGAAAACGCCGGGGCAACCGGTTCGACGGAATCGACTTCCAGGCCGGCCAGCGTCAGGCGTTCGGCCAGCGCCTCGGAGGTGTCGTCCACCGACACCCATTCGGACAACCACTGGGTACTGACTTTCATGGTTCGGTCCTACTGAAACTGGGAGAGAAAACGCAGGTCGTTCTCGAAGAACAACCGCAGGTCGTCGACGCCGTAGCGCAGCATCGCCATGCGCTCCATGCCCATGCCGAAGGCATAGCCGGTGTAAATCTCCGGATCGATCCCCACCGCGCGCAACACGTTCGGGTGCACCATCCCGCAGCCGAGAATCTCCATCCATCCGGCGCGACCGTTGAGGTCCTCGTAGTGGATATCCACCTCGCAGGAGGGCTCGGTAAACGGGAAATACGACGGCCGGAACCGCGTCTTCACGTCGCGTTCGAAGAACGCGCTGAGAAACGCCTTCAGGTCCGCGCGCAGGTCGGCGAAACTGACACCGCGGGCGACGTAGAGGCCCTCCAGCTGATGGAACATCGGGCTGTGCGTGCGATCGGAATCACAGCGGTAGACACGGCCCGGAGCGATGATCCGCAGCGGCGGCTCGCGCTGCTCCATCATCCGAATCTGCACCGACGAGGTGTGCGTACGCAGCACGCGACTGCCCCCGCCCACGTAAAACGTGTCGTGCATCGCACGCGCCGGGTGGTTCGGCGGGAAGTTCAGCGCCTCGAAGTTGTGGTAGTCGTCCTCGACCTCCGGGCCCTCGACGATCTCGAAGCCGATGGTGCCGAACAGATCGCAGATCCGGTCGATCACGCGCCGGATCGGATGCGCTCCGCCGTATCCGATACCGCGGCCCGGCAGCGTGACGTCAATGGCCTCACCCTTCAGGCGTGCATCGATCGCCTCGCGTTCCAGCGTTTCGCGCCGGGCGTTGATCTGTTCGATCAGTGCCTGCTTGCTTTCGTTGACCTGAGCCCCGAACGTCCGTCGCGCCTCCGGCTCCATCCCGCCCAGGGTTTTCAGCAACGCGGTGATGCGCCCCTTCTTGCCCAGCATCTCGACGCGGACGGCATCCAGCGCGGCGGCATTGTCAGCGGCGGCGATCCGCGAGGACGCATCCTCGCGTAACACATTCAGATCTTCCGACATTCCATTGATCCGATTGATATTTTATCGTTTTCAATCCCGTCCGCTCGATGCAGCCGTGAACGTGCGGGCAACAAAAAAGGGGAAGGCCAAGAAGCCTTCCCCTTCTGATTCGACGGTCACATTGTCATCCCCCGGAGGGGCGGACAATGCGGGTCAGAGGCTGGCCTTGGCTTGCTCGGCGAGCTGACCAAAAGCCACTGAATCGTGTACGGCGATGTCCGCCAGCACCTTGCGATCCAGTTCGACACCCGCTTCCTTCAGACCGTGAATGAAGCGGCTGTACGACAGTCCGTTTTCCTTGG
>CALBOV010000165.1 GCA_937896565.1 uncultured Salinisphaerales bacterium | reverse complement strand
GCCAGTGCCAGCAGCGCGCCCTGCCCGATGCCGCCGGACAGCGCCGCATACCCGAGAACGGCGTAGAACACGGGACAGGGCAGCAACGCCACCAGCGCGCCGGCGCCCGCCATGGTGCCGGTGCCGGCATGTCGGCGCCGATGCAGCAGCGGAATCATCAGCAGGACCGCGCCACCGACCACGCCGATCAGGCCCAGCATCCAGACATCCGCGCCGACGTTGAACTGCCAGCGCCCCCAGACCGCGGCGCCCAGCCATCCGGCCAGCGCGCCCATCGCGACGATCACGCACAGCCGGGAGCACTGTGCGGCAACGATCTCGAGGGCGGAATCGCTCGCCCTGCAGTGATGACGATGCCGGGACTGCACCCCGGCGAGCATCAGCCCGCAGGTCGCTCCGCAATGCGGCGCGGCCGCCAGGCCCAGCGCGGCGAAACCGCCCATGGTCAGCGCGGTCGGTCCGATCACCGCGGATCCTCCTCGTCGGCATCGGGCATGCGATTCTCAAGCCGGTCGTACTGACCGGAACTGAGGGCCCACAGCAGCCCCCAGATCGCGCCGCCGACCAGCACCAGGCTCAGCGGGATCAGCAACCACAGGCTGCTCATGCCACCACCCCCGCCGGCTCACCGGACTCGTTTCGCAGGCTGCGATCCGGCCGGATCGCGTTGGCGACCACCCAGGCGGAACTGGTCGCCATGCCGATCGCGGCGCCCCAGGGGGGCAGAAAGCCCATCGCGGCCAGCGGGTAGACCGCGGCGTTGTAGGCCAGCGCCCAGGTCACGTTCTGGGCGATGCGACGCCGCACCGAACGGGCCGCGCGAATCAGATGGGTCACGCCGCCGAGACGACCGTCGAGCAGGATTGCGTCGGCGCTGGATTGCGCCAGCCCGGTCCCCGTGCCCAGCGCGATGCCCACGTCGGCGGCGGCCAGGGTCGGCGAATCATTGATGCCATCACCCACCATCGCCACACGACGCCCCTGGCGCCGCAGGCCCTCGACGTAGGCCAGCTTGTCCTCCGGCGAGCAGCCGCCGCGCACGACATTGACCGCCAGCCCGTCCGCGAAGCGTTGCGCCGCCTCCGGGGTATCGCCACTGAGTACGTGAATCCGGCAGCCCAGCGATTGCAGGTCTTCCAGCGTCCGCCGCGCATCCTCACGCTCGCGCGCGGCGAGTCCGAACACCGCCTGCAGCCGACCCTCCACCGACAGCGCCACCCAGGTCAGGTCGGGGCGCGGGCTGGCGCCCAGCGCGGACAGATCGTCGGCATCGGCCGTGCGCAGTTCGACACCCTTTTGCTCCACCGTGCCGGACACCCGACCCCGTTCCACCCGCACCGCCGCGGCGGCGGGCCCATCAATATCGTCGAATGCCCTGGCGATCGGATGGGTACTGGCCCGCTCCACCGCCGCGGCGAAGCGCAGCGCCTCGTCCGCGTCCAGTCCGTCACGGGTGTGAACCTCCTGCCGGACCAGGCCGTCTTCGGTCAACGTGCCGGTCTTGTCGAAGACCACGGCATCGATACGGGCGGCCGCCAGCAATCCGTGAGCGCGGGCGGGCAGTACGCCCAGGCGGGACAGCCGACCGATCGTCGCCGCGAGCACCGCGGGCACCGCCAGCGAAAGCGCACAGGGGCAGCTCGCGACCAGCACCGCGAGCACAATCTCCAGCGCCCTGTCCGGACCGGCCGACCACCAGGCCGCGCCGGCAACCACCGCGCCCAGCAGCACGAAGACGATGAACACGCCGGCAATGCGATCTGCCAGCACCTGCGCACGCGGACGCTCGGCCAGAACGCGATGCATGGAACGTCCGATCGCCGCCATCGCGGTCTCGGCCCCGACCGCGGTCGCGGTCAGACGAACCGGATGCTCATCGACCAGAACGGAGCCCGCGAGGACCTGATCGCCGGCATCGAACCAGCGCGGCGCCGGTTCACCGGTCAGCACCGCCTGGCTGACATGCGCGCCGTTTTCAATCAGCGTGCCGTCAACGGGTATCGTCTCGCCCGGTCGCACCTGCACCTGAACACCGGGATGAATCTGGGCCACCGGGCGCTCGATCCAGCCTTCGCCCTGGAGCACCCGCGCGACCGTGGGCTGGTCGGCCAGCACGTGACGCACTCGCTCGGCGGCCCGCAAGCGACCCCGCGCTTCCAGCAGGCGGCCCAGCGACAGGAACAGCACGAACATCACGGCCGAATCGAAGTAGACCGTGCCGGTCTCGGTCAGCGTGTGCCAGGCGCTGAATCCGTAGGCACTGATCAGCGCGAGACCGACCGGCAGATCCATGGATGGCGACGCATGGCGGATGTCCCGCCAGGCACCGGCCAGGAATGCCCAGCCGGAGTAGAAGACCACTGGCGTAGCCAGCAGCCACTGGCCCAGCCGCAACAGCCGCCGGACATCCGGCTCGACCTCGCCCACAGCCAGATACTCCGGCAGGGCGAGCATCATCACCTGCATCGTCAGAAACGCGGCGACGGCCACGCGCTTGACGCTGCGCGCGTAGGTTCCTCGGTCCAGCTCGCCCGAGGTCGGCGCTGCCACGGGACGTGCCGGAAATCCTGCGGCCTCCATCGCGCCGGCCAGGTCGGCGAGTCGGGTCCGGCGCGGGTCGAACTCGAGTTCCACCGTCCGTGTCGCCACCGACGGCCGCAACACGACGCGTTCATTCCGCAGCGCCGCCTCGATCCGTCGCACGCAGGCGCCGCAATGCATCCCCGGCACGGCCAGAATGGCCGAATGCCGACCGCCGGCGACCGGAACGCTGGCATCCTCGAACAGGGAGCGATCGTCCGCGGTCGGTGCGACCGGTTCCGATTGCTGCCCCGCGCCCGTCCAGGTCGTGGCTACGGTCATGACGCGGGCGCCGTGAATCCGGCGGTGGTCGCGGTGAACACGAGGTAGGCGGACGCGAACAGCGTGAAGATCAGCACGCCGATGACGATCCAGCCGGCAGGAGGAATCCGCTTCATCGTGCCGGGCGGAAGAAGTTGGTCTCGCGATCGGCGACCGTCTTGCCGCTGTCGTCGATGAGCTCGACAGTCATCGTTTCCACGCGTGCGCCGTCCAGCGGCGCCCGTACGCCCACGGTCAACCCGCGCGTCTCGCCGGGCGCGAGCTCGATGCGATCCGGGCTGATCGTCGCCTCGGACTGCTCACCGTCCACGGCGATGCCGTAGCTGATGATCGTGTCCTGCTTGTTGGTCACCTTGAGTGTGTACACATTCTCGATGTGCTGGGCATCGACCACACGGTACAGATTCTTGCGGTCGCGGATGACGTCCAGTTCCACCGAGCTGCGCAGCAGCACCAGTACCGCGAAACCGACCAGCAATGCGCCCCAGATCACGCCATAGCCGATGGAGCGACCACGTAGCAGCCGGTACTTGTCGCCGGCGTCGTGATTGACCGTGGTGTAGCGGATCAGGTTGCGCGGTTTGCCCACCGCGTCCATCACGTGGTTGCAGGCGTCGATGCAGGCCGCGCAGGCGATGCACTCGTATTGCAGGCCGTCGCGGATGTCGATGCCGGTCGGGCAGACCTGCACGCACATCTGATCGTCGACGCAGTCGCCGCCGACGATGTCGGACAGCTTTTTCGCCTTGGACTTGCGCGGCTCGCCGCGGGTCTCGTCGTAGGCGATGATCAGCGTGTCCTTGTCGAACATCGCGCTCTGGAAGCGCGCGTAGGGACACATGTACTTGCAGACCTGCTCGCGCATGAACCCGGCGTTGCCCCAGGTCGCGAACGCATAGAACAGCGTCCAGAACAGCGGCCAGCCACCCAGATCCAGCGTGACCATGTTCGCGACCACCTGCTCCACCGGCACGAAATAGCCGACGAAGCTGACGCCGGTGAACAGGGCGAACAGCACCCAGGCGACATGCTTGCCGCCCCGGCGCAGGATCTTCTCCCCATTCCATGGCGCCTTGTCCAGCTTCATGCGCTTGTGGCGATCACCCTCGATGCGGTGCTCGATCCACAGAAAGGCCTCGGTCCACACCGTCTGCGGGCAGGCGTAACCGCACCAGAGCCGTCCCGCCAGCGTGGTGAACAGGAACAGCGTCATCGCCGCCAGGATCAGCAGCCAGGTCAGCAGGAACAAGTCCTGCGGGACCAGCGTGAGCCCGAACACGTGGAAGCGGCGGGCCGCCAGATCGAAGAGCACCAGGTGCTCGCCGCCGATGCGAATCCACGGCACGAGATAGAACACGCCCAGCAGCGCGATCATCGCGACCACGCGCAGGCGGGCGAACTGCCCCCACACCGCGCGGGGATGAATGCGCGGCGCGGACTCGTACAGGCTCTTCGTGGACTGGCTCATGCGTCCTCGTCGGTGGGAGATTGATGCATCGGGGCACGGCGCGGTGCGCGACCGGCCAGCAACCAGCTCATCGCGGCCGGCACGAGCGCGGCGAGCCAGGCCGCCAGGAACACGACGGACATCTGCCCCAGACCTGCGCCCGGAGTAGCACCGGCGTAAAGGTAGACCGGCGTCGCGACGACGGCACCCAGAAACGAGGACCAGCCGATGGCGGCCGCCGCCCTCGCCCGAGGCGAGAGCGGCGGCGTCTGCGCATAGAACGCCTCGCCGGAATCGTCCTGGCCCGGGGCGTTCATTGCCCCAGACCGATCACATAGCCGGCCAGCAGCTTGATCTCCTGCTCGCTCAGCAAGGCCTTGTGGGACGGCATCTTGCCCTGGCGCCCGAACAGGATGGTTTCGCGAATCGTGTCCGGATCGCCACCGTAAAGCCATGTGTCGTCCGTCAGATCGGGCGCGCCCAGCGCCTGATTGCCGTGACCGTCCATGCCGTGGCAGGCCGCGCAGCGCTGGCGGAACACCGCCATGCCCTCGGCCTGACGTCCGCTCGGCTCACCCTCGGGCCAGTCCGCGACCAGAGCGATCAGCTGTGAGACCTGCTCATTGGACAGCTGCGACAGGAACGGCGTCATCACGCCACCGCGACCGTTGGTGATGGATGCCACCACCGCCTGCGGCGTACCACCGTAGAGCCAGTCATCGTCCGTCAGGTTCGGATAGCCTCGCGCGCCTTCGGCATTGGCGCCATGACAACCCGCGCAGTAACTGCCGAACAGCTCCTGCCCGACCTTGCGTGCGTCCGGATGGCTGGCGATCTCGGCCACCGGAAAGGCGGCCAGCTCATTCAGCTTGGCCTCACGCCGTTCGGTCAACTGCGCCAGCTTGCTCTCCATCTCGCCGCGCTTGGACCAGTCCAGCACGCCGGCCATGTGTCCGAAGCCGGGGAAGACGACCATGTAGCCGATGGCGAAGACGATGGTGATGATGAACAGGTTCAGCCACCAGCGCGGCAGCGGATTGTTCAGCTCGCGCAGGTCACCATCCCAGACATCTTCCTTGACCGCCCCTTCGGCCACCTCGTTCGGCTTGCGGCGACTCGTGGCCCAGATCAGCCACACGCAGGCGAGAATGTTCAGCAGGGAGACGCCGGCGACTAGCCAGCCTGTGGTCGGATTCATTGCGAACCTCCTGCGCGGGCGGAGACATCCTCCGCCTCATCGTTGAGCGGGAGCTGCTCGGCCGCCTTGAAGCGGTCCCGGCTATTCGGGCCGTAGGCCCACCAGACCACGGCCGCGAAACCGACCATGGCGAGAATGGTGATGATGCCGCTGGTCATTGGGTCACCTCCTGATCACTGGCCTTCAGCGACTGCAGATAGGCCACGAGCGCATCGAGCTGTGTCTTGCCGGCGACCGCATCCGGAATCGCCTCGAAGTCGGCATCGGTGTACGGCACGCCGACGGTGCGCAGGGCGCCCATCATCTTGCGCACGTCGTCAGCGGTCACCTGCTTGCGGGCCAGCCAGGGATAGCCCGGCATGTTGGATTCCGGCACCACCGCGCGGGGATCCATCAGGTGCAGTTCGTGCCACTCGTCGTTGTAGCGACCACCAACCCGGGACAAATCCGGCCCGGTGCGCTTGCTGCCCCACTGGAACGGATGGTCGTAAACCGACTCGCCCGGTTTCGCCGCCGGCCCGTAGCGCAGCACTTCCTCGGCAAGGTAGCGGACCTGCTGGGAATGGCAGTTGTAGCAGCCTTCGCGGACGTAGACATCGCGGCCGGCGACCTGCAGGGGCTCCAGCGGTTCGACGCCGGGCGCCGCCTCGGTGGTGCTCTTGCTGATCATCAGCGGCACGATCTCGACGATGCCCCCGACGCTGATGACGACCGCGATCAGGATCGCCATCAGGCCGATGTGCTTCTCAACCTTCTCGTGATTCATGGCTCAGGCTCCTGCCGGCGCGGTGGCCGGTTCATCGTCGGGCTCGGCGACCGGCGCCGGGTTGCTCATGGTCTTGTAGGTGTTCCAGGCCATGACGAACATGCCGGACAGGAACACCACACCGCCGAGCAGCCGGATGAAGTAGAAGGGATACGTGGCCTTCAGGGACTCGATGAAGGTGTAGACCAGCGTTCCGTCCTCATCCACGGCCCGCCACATCAGGCCCTGCATCACGCCGGCCACCCACATCGCGGCGATGTAGAGCACGGTGCCGATGGTCGACAGCCAGAAGTGGAGGTTGATGGCCGGCACGCTGTACATCTCTTTCTTGCCGACCAGGCGGGGAATCAGGACGTACAGTGAACCGATGGAGATCATCGCCACCCAGCCCAGCGCGCCGGAATGCACGTGGCCGATGGTCCAGTCCGTGTAGTGCGACAGCGCGTTGACCGTCTTGATCGACATCATCGGCCCTTCGAACGTGCTCATGCCGTAGAAGGACAGCGACACGATCAGGAACTTGATGATCGGATCCTCGCGCAGCTTATGCCACGCACCGGACAGGGTCATGATCCCGTTGATCATGCCGCCCCAGCTCGGCGCCAGCAGGATCAGCGAGAACACCATGCCGAGGCTCTGCACCCAGTCCGGAATCGCGGTGTAGTGCAGGTGATGCGGGCCGGCCCACATGTAGATGGAGATCAGCGCCCAGAAGTGAACGATGGACAGCCGGTAGGAGTAGATCGGCCGTCCCGCCTGCTTGGGCACGAAGTAGTACATCATCCCGAGGAAGCCCGCGGTCAGGAAGAAGCCCACCGCGTTGTGGCCGTACCACCACTGCACCATCGCATCGACCGCGCCCGGATAGGCCGAATAGGACTGCATCGGTCCGTAGGGAATGGAGATGTTGTTGACGATGTGCAGCACGGCCACGGTCAGGATGAACGCCCCGTAGAACCAGTTGGCCACGTAGATGTGTTCCACCCGCCGCTTCATGATCGTGCCGAAGAAGACAACGGCGTAGGACACCCAGACCACCGCGATCAGCAGGTCGATCGGCCACTCCAGCTCCGCGTATTCCTTGGACTGGGTCAGACCCATCGGCAAGGTGATGGCGGCGGAGAGGATCACCACCTGCCAGCCCCAGAACGTGAAGGCGGCCAGCTTGTCGCTGATCAACCGGGCGCCACAGGTTCGCTGGACCACCCAGTAGGAGGTCGTGAACAGGGCGGAACCACCAAACGCGAAAATCACCGCGTTGGTGTGCAGGGGGCGGAGACGGCTGTAGGTCAGCCATGGCACGTCGAAGTTCAGGGCAGGCCACATGAGCTGGGCGGCGAGCAGAACGCCCACCGTCATGCCCACGATGCCCCAGACGAGCGTCATCACCGCGAACTGTTTGACCACCTTGTCGTTGTAGACGACGGTGGTCTGCGCTGAATCGGTCATGGTGGAGTCTCGGTAGCGGAATCGGACGAACGGCATGGTCGGACAGGCCACATCGACGCGTGTTGACCTGGATCAACGCTATGGCGTCTGATGTCCTCGACAGTTCAAGGGACCATGATGAACGCCGAACACATCAGGGGATGGCTGAGGCTGCACCTGCCCGCCGCGCGAGCGATGCAGGGTGCGTTGCTGGGCGTCGGAGCGCCGCTGGGCTGGCTGTTGATCCTGGCCGTTGACGGGCACTCGCCATCGGAGTCGCTGCGCGCTTCACCCGGACTGTTCGCGTACATGCTGCTGGCGACGGTCGGGGTCTTTGCCGGATTCGGCTGGAAGATGGGTCAGCACGAGGAGGCCGAGCGCCACCGCGGACTGCACGACGGTCTCACCGGCCTGTACAACGCGGAGTTCTTTCACATCGCGCTGAAAAACCTGGTCCGGGCCATGCGCCGTCATGACCAGCCGATCGCGCTGGTGATCTTCGACCTGGACCATTTCAAGCGGATCAACGACAACTTCGGCCATGCCGCCGGCGACGAGGTGCTGCGCAACGTGGGGCGCGCGGTTATCGCCGCCGCGCGTGGCGACGAGATCGCGGCCCGGGTTGGCGGCGAGGAATTCGCGCTGCTGCTGCCGGGCTCCGACCTGCACGACGCCGTGGCGGCCGCCGAACGGCTTCGGTTGATCCTCGCGAAGAAGGCCTGCTGCGTCGTCGATGGCCAGCAGCACGCCGTCACCGCCTCGTTCGGCTGCGCGGTGCGTGACACCTGGAGCGAAGACGTCGGCAGCGAGCTGTTCGAAGCCGCGGATCAGGCCATGTATGCCGCCAAGCAGGCTGGCCGCAATCGCGTGATGATCGAGGCCGACATCGCCGCTCCGCAGACCTCCGTGGCCTGAGACTCCCGCCTGTCCTGATTCACCGGCGAATTGCGTATTTCCTGGAACACCCCGGGGAACAGGTACCGCGCATGTCGATCAGGGACTGGCCCGCGGCCGAGCGCCCGCGTGAAAAGCTGCTGGAACGCGGCGCGTCGGCGCTGTCCGACGCCGAACTGCTGGCCATCTTCCTGCGCACCGGCGTGACTGGGCAATCCGCGGTCGATCTCGCCCGCCAGTTGCTGACCGATTTCGACGGACTGCGCCCACTGCTCGCCGCCGACCGCAAGCGCTTCTGCGCGGCCCGCGGTCTGGGCGACGCCAAGTTCGTGCAGCTGCAGGCCGTGCTGGAAATGGCACGACGCCACCTGTCGGCCGAGCTGCGCGAACAGACCCGCATCACCGACGCTCGCAGCGCGTTCCGGTTTCTGCGCGCGCAGCTGGCACACCGACCCCACGAGGTCTTCTGCGCGCTGTTTCTCGACACCCGGCATCGGGTGATCGCGTTCGAGGAGCTGTTCCGCGGAACCATCGACGGGGCCAGCGTCTACCCGCGCGAAGTCGTCAAGACCGCGCTTGGGCACAATGCCGCCGCGGTCATCCTTGCGCACAACCACCCGTCCGGCGTCGCCGAACCCAGCAGCGCGGACCGCCACCTCACCGGGCGCCTGCGCGACGCCCTCGCCCTGGTCGAGATCCGCGTGCTGGATCACGTGATCATCGGCCAGGGCGATCCGGTCAGCTTTGCCGAGCGCGGGCTGTTGTAAGCGAATCGACCAGTCCCTACGGGGCGATGTCGCCTTCAGGCGGCGCCGGGCGCAGGATGGCCGAAGCCGGCATCTGCAAGCCATTCGCCACGATGCCGGCCCGCGAGGCTTCCGTGCGCTCCCAGGTTTGCAGATAGACCTCGGCGGAGTTGTACAGATGCCGGATCTGCTCGGCCGTGCCTTCCAGCCTGATCTCCTCGACGAAACCGCTGAGCATGCCGTGATGGGCGTTGCCGTCGATGTCCTCGTGCCAGGTTCGCTGGATCACGCCATCGGCATCCGCGGAACTGGGCTGGTGGAACACCACGGGATTGACGGCATTGAAGGCCGGGATGTCATCAAAGACCTCTCCCGCATAGAGCGTGTAGGGGTAGACCACCGCGTCCTCCGGCTCGAAGTCGCCGCGAGGGCCGGTCTGCGACGACAGTCCGTTGGTGTCGGTGCCGTAGCCAAACCCGAACAGGGGCCGCTGTGCCTCGGGCAGATCACCCACGGCCGTCTGATAAATCGCGAAGGTCTCGTCCATGTCACCGCGGAAGCCGCGGCTGGAACCATTGCTGGGATACAGGAACCCACCGCCGCGGAGCACCCGCGCCGCCTGGTCGACCGTGGTTCCGCCAAAGGTGCCGTGCGTGGAGACCAGCGGATAGACCGGATTCTGCGCCTCCGCCAGCTCCAGCGCCTGGGTCTTCATCCCCATTTCCATGTGGTCGAAGTCGAAGATGAATCCGAATTCCATCATCTTGCCGTAGGTGTAGAGGCCAGCCGGTGTCATCCAGCGGGCATTGCACTGGCGGGTGTCAGCCGGATAGCAGGGCGTGGTGCCACCGGAGCGCCCGCCCTGCCCGGTCGGCACGCAGAGCGGCTGGCTCAGGAAGCTCTGCGAGCTGCCGCCCGCACTGCCCCAGAGGTAGCCGCTGAAATTCTCGGTCTCGCCCTCGATCGGGCAGTCGTAGGTGGTCCAGAACTCGCCCGTGGGAGTCTCGGTCGTGGGCAGGTTGGTGATCACCTCCTGCACCGCGGCCGGATCCAGGGTTCCGCTCAGCAAACCGGTGATCTCGGCCAGATCGCCGGACGGGATGCCGCCGGAGTTCTCCCGGTTGCCGAGATTCAGCACCAGGCCATCGAAAATGCCGTTGCCGCCGAACGCATTGTCGAACTCGTGGATCGAGATGATCTGCCGAACGCCCCAGTCATACACGCGCTGCATCTGGGTGAGAATGGAATTCGGCTGACCTTCTTCCAGGGTGCAGCCGTAGCTGTTCTGGAGCCCGCCGGAGCCATCCTCCTCGGCTGGCGTCTGTGTGCGCAGCGGGTTGTAGGTCAGCTTGCAATTGAACAGGTTGGAGATCTCGATCCCCAGCACCACGGCCATCTTGCCGTCCTCGATCACCGCTCGCGCTGTCTCCGGGTCGTGCACGATCTGGAAGAACCCTTCTCCACGGCCTCCGTACTGCGCGTCGATGTAGTCCTGCATGCCGTACATCGAACCCGCCTGACGCCCGGCATTGTTCATCGGATTGCAGTCCTCCAGCGGATTGCCCGCGGCATTGCGCTGCAGTTCACAAAGCGTCTCGTTGTCGACCAGGTCGTTCACCGCCAGACGCAGGCCGGCCGCCCAGGACCGCTCCAGCCACTTCCAGTAAATCGCCTCGTGCGTGAGCATGTTGCGCGCGGGCCAGTCCGAGAACGTCGGATAGCCATCGGTCGCATGTCCGTCGACATCGTTCGTGAACAAACCACCGACAAGATCCAACTGGCCGGTTGGACCATGGGCGACCGAGCAGTTGCCCAGCGCATGTTCCACACCGAACTTGTGATAAGGCCGTCCCCATTCGGCGCCTCCGAGAAACTCCGTGGCGCTGATATGCACGTGCACGTCGGCATGACCCAGCACCGTCCCATCCGGCTGGGTGCCGGAAAACGGCGTGCCGGTGAAGTTGCTGGATGCTTCCGGATAGGCCGCACAGCCCGAAACCGGCTCGAAGGCAAACGCCTGGGTGTCGTCATCAGCCGCGGCCACGGTGACCAGCAGGTCGTTCTCATCCACGGCGAGACGCGTGGCATTGACCCGGGAATCCAGCGTGAACGCAGCGTACTGTCCGTTCGGGTCCTCGAACTGCATGTAGGCGGCCACGGCCTCGGGCGATGGCTCCGTGTGATAAGCCGGCGTCGGTGGATACTCGGTCGTGTCGCCCACGCCCAGCACCGTCCACTCGGCGTTGTCCGTGGCCTCGGTACTGGCCACCTGCGTGAGATCCGGCGGCGCATCCACGCTCAGCAGCTCGCGCTGAGTGTCGTACAGCACGTAGCTGCCCAGGGCCGTCGCCTTGAAAAAGAACGGCTCGGCATTCGCCGGGTCGTCCACGCTGGCCCGATAGGCGGCGCCGTCCCGAACGACGTACTGACCGCTGGCCACGGAACGCAGCGCCCAGCATTGGCTGGCCATGGCGTAGCGCGTCTTGGTACCGGCCTGGGCGAGGTTTTCCTCGCTGTCGTCGGCAGCGGACTCACAGCCGGGATCGTCAAGATCGGTCAGGCCATCGCCGTCGTTGTCCTGACCATCGGCGCAGGCGGCAACCATCGGGTCATCGGCATCGGGCGCACGCCCCAGGTTTTCCGAGCCGCCGCAACCGGCGATCAACACCAGGGCAAGTCCCCCGGCGAAGCAAGGCATCCGTCTCATCATCGTCTCCTCCCGCTGTACCCGGCGATTCCGTCGAAGCCGCCGATTTGTTGTGGGCAAAGATTACCTCGTCCGCGCGTCGATGACCTATCGTAGATTCATGCCAACGGGCGCCGGATGCACCGCGCCCTCGAACCGGGGAGTCCCGTGAACAAATCCTTTTCGCTCTTCGTGGTCATCACGCTGATGTTGCTGATCGGCTTGTTCGTCCTGTTCAAGCCGGATCAGCCGCCGGCACCTGTCGAAGCCATCCCGGCACCGCCCCCCTCGGACGTCGTCGAAGCACCAACCGATGCGCCGCCAGCCCGGGAGAATGTCGCCGCCACAGCTTCCGCGCGACTGACCATCCGGCATGGAGAGCTGGTCGACGGCCCCGCCGTGATCCGCGTTCCACAGGGCGAGTCGCTGCGGCTGAGCATCGCCTCGGATGCCCCTGGCGAATGGCATCTGCACGGCTACGACATTCATGCCGAGCTTGCGCCCGGCGTGCCCGTGGACATGGAGTTCGTCGCCGAGCACAGCGGCCGCTTCGAGCACGAACTGCACGGCTCGGGCCACCATGGCGGCCACGCCGCTCTGGGCGTGATCGAGGTCTATCCATCCACACCGTGAGCCCGCTGGCCGGCCGCATGCCCGTCGCCGCAGGGCTGCTGATCGCCTGTCCAGCGGCCCTCGCCCACTCGTTCGGGCGCGTCTACAACCTGCCCGTACCATTCTGGATGTACGCCTGGGGCGCAACCGCCGCGCTGCTGGCGTCGTTTCTGGTCGTCGCCTACGCCGCGACCAGCCTGCCGACCGGGCAGGCACCAGTCGCGATCGACCTGACCGAGCGACCCTGGGTCAGGCTAGCGCGCAAGCTGCACGCTGATCGCGTGCTGCAAGCCCTGGCCTGGCTGCCACTGGGGCTTTGCATGGCGACCGGCCTCTGGGGTGTCGACAGCCCCTACGGCAACTTCAATCTGACTGCGTTCTGGATCGTTTTCGTGCTGGGGATGACCTACGTCACCGCGGTGACCGGCGACGTCTACCGACTCGTGAACCCGTGGCGTGGACTGGCGGATCTCGGCGTCACCACCGTCGCCCGCCTTCGCGGACATGGCGTCAGCCAGCCGCCCCTGGCCTACCCGCGGTGGCTGGGACACTGGCCGGCGGTCGCCCAGTACATGGTCCTGATCTGGATCGAGCTGTTCGGCAACCACACGCCGCGCGGCCTCGCCGACTGTCTGATCATCTACACGCTGATCACGCTGGCCGGCGCGTGGCTGTTCGGCAGCGCGGTCTGGTTTCGCCAGGCGGACGTATTCGCGGTGTTCTTCCGTCAGATCGCACGGATGGCGCCCCTGCAAATGGAGGACCGCCCTCCGGGGCGGCGGTTGTCGCTGCGCTGGCCGTTCTCCGCCACGGCCGATACGCCGGCCCAGAGCCTCTCGCTGCTCGTTTTCGTGCTGTTCATGCTCTCATCCACCGCGTTCGATGGCCTCAGCGACACGCTCGCCTGGCGCCGACTCCTGTGGAGCGACCTGTACAACGCAGGCCTGAAACACTGGGTTGGCGAGAACCCGCTGGCTGCATTTCCGAAGATGCGAGTGATCGACCGCTACTGGAATTCGTTCTGGCTGCTGGCCTCGCCATGGATTTACCTGGCCGTCTATCTGGCCTTCATCGCATTCACCAGGCGCCTGGTCCGCAGCGCCCTGGGTCTGATGGAACTGGCGTTCGCGTTCACCCCAACCCTGCTGCCCATCGCACTCGCCTATCACTTCACCCATTACTACACGCTGATCCAGACCCAGGGAGTGAAGATCGTGCAGTTGATCTCTGATCCGTTCGGGTTCGGGTGGAACCTGTTCGGCACCGCGCACTGGCTGCAGCGCACGATCATTCCGGATGCGGGAACCGTGTGGCATGTCCAGGTCGGGCTGATCGTGCTCGGTCATGTGGTCAGCGTTTATCTGGCCCACCACGTCGCGCTGCGACTGTTCGAATCGCGACGGCAGGCGGCGATCAGCCAGGTGCCGATGCTGGTGCTGATGATCGGCCTGACCACCGTGGGCCTGTGGATTCTCTCGCAGCCGCTCGCGACCAGCGGATAGCATCGATTTGCCGGTATGATTCCGGCACCTCGGAACCACACACCGGGTTTCCCGGCGGCGTCTGTCGCCGCGGCGGACACGGGGCTTGTCGGATCAGTGCCGGATCGTTAAAATCCGCGGCCTTTCGCCAGCGGGGCCCTGTTGTGTGTGGCCCGTCCCCGAGGAAGCAATCATGTCCAGAGTGTGTCAAGTCACCGGCAAGCGCCCGATGGCCGGTTTCAACGTGTCGCACGCCAACAATCGCACGAAGCGCCGTTTCCTGCCCAACCTGCGGGAACACCGCTTCTGGGTCGAGACCGAAAATCGTTTCGTGAAACTGCGTGTGTCCAGCAAGGGCATGCGTATCATCGACAAGAACGGTATCGATTCGGTGCTCGCTGACATCCGCAAGCGCGGGGAGAAAGTCTGATGGCGAAGAAAGGCGTACGCGACAAGATCAAGCTGGTGTCCACGGCTGACACCGGGTTCTTCTACACCACGATGAAGAACAAGCGGAACACCCCCGGCAAGATGGAGATCAAGAAATTTGATCCCGTGGTCCGCAAGCACGTGATGTTCAAGGAAGCCAAGATCAAGTAGATCCAGGCATCCTGACGAGAAAGCCCGCTGCGCGCGGGCTTTTTTGTGCCCGACAAGACGAGCCCGGTTCACGCAGATGCCCGAATTACCCGAAGTCGAGACCATCCGCCGAGGTGTGCAGCCGCATGCCGAGGGCCGGATGATCACCGAGGTGCTGGTCCGCGACCGTCGCCTGCGTTTCGGCGTGCCGGAGGATCTGGAGACGCGATTGCGGGGGCAGCCCATCCTCGCCCTGCGCCGCCGTGCCAAGTACCTGATTTTCGACCTGCCGGATGGCGCCCTGCTCATCCATCTCGGCATGTCCGGCCGCCTGCATGTACTGGAACCCGGCCAGGTGCCGCCGCCGAGCAAACATGCACATCTGGACGTCAAGCTGGACGACGGCACGGTGCTGCGGCTGACCGATCCGCGCCGCTTCGGCATGGCTCTGTGGGCCGACCGGCCGGTCGAACAGCACAAGCTGCTCGCGGCGCTGGGACCTGAGCCGACACGAACCGACTGGTCGGCGGATGATCTGATCGTCGCCTGCCGCCACCGCAGCGCGTCGATCAAGACCGTGCTGATGGACCAGCGCGTAGTGGTCGGCGTCGGCAACATCTACGCGAACGAGGCCCTGTTCCGCGCCGGCATTCATCCCAATCGCGCCGCCGGACGCATCAGCGCCCCACGCCTGCGCAAGCTGCACGCCGCGGTGATCGAGGTACTGGACGAGGCGATCATCCAGGGCGGCACCACGCTGCGCGACTTCAGCGGCGCCGATGGCCTGCCCGGCTACTTCCAGCTCTCCGTGTCGGTCTACCAGCGCGAGGGACAGCCCTGCCCGACCTGCGGGACGCCAATCCGGCGCATGGTCATCGGGCAGCGGGCGACGTTCTGGTGCCCCGTGTGTCAGCGCTAGGCCGCCGCGCCACCCTCATCACATTCGGCCGCCAGCCGGGTCACGCCCTGGTGGTGTGACAGAAACACCTGGCCGCTGAGGTGATCCAGGAAGTCGGTTCGCCCAAGCACATCCATCACTGGCCCCTTCAATTCGGAGAAATGCAGCATCACGCCGCGCTCCTCCAGACGGGTGTTGATCGATTCCAGGGCCTCCAGCGCACTGAGGTCGATCTCGTTCACCGCGGAGCACAGCAACACGACATGCCGCACCTCGGGACGCGCATTCAGCAGCGATTCGATCTGATCCTCGATGAAGCTGGCGTTCGCGAAATAAAGGCTCTCGTCGATACGGATCGACAGGATCCGTGGATGCGTGAGCACGTCATGGCGGTTGATATTGCGGTAATGGCCGGTGCCGGGCACCTCCCCCACCACCGCGATGTGTGGCCTGGAGGTCTTGAACAGGTGCAGGCCCAGAGAGGCGACCACACCACAGGCAACCCCGGCCTCCACGCCCACCAGCAGCGTCACCAGCAGCGTGCTGGCGACGGCGACGAAGTCACTGGCACCGAATTGCCAGGCCTTGCGCAGGATCGACAAATCGACCAGTGACAGCACCGCGACGATGATCGTGGCGGCCAGCGTCGCCTTGGGCAGGTAGGCGAGCAGCGGCGTCAGGAACAGGGTCGCCAGACCGATGCCCACCGCGGTGAACATGCCCGCCGCAGGGGTCTCCGCCCCCGCGTCGAAGTTCACGACCGAGCGCGAGAATCCACCGGTCACCGGATAGCCGCCCGACACCGCGGACGCCATGTTGGCCGCGCCCAGGCCGATCAGTTCCTGATCAGGAGAAATCCGCTGCCGCCGTTTCGCCGCCAGCGTCTTGCCCACCGATACCGATTCCACGTAGCCGATGATGGAAATCAGCACGGCCGATTCAAGCAGCAGCTTCCAGGCGGCCGGGTCCGTCGACGGCAAGGAAAAACCGGGCAGCCCGGCGGGCACGGCGCCAACCAATGCGACGCCGTGGCCGGCCAGATCGAACACCCACGCGGCCAGGCTGGTCAGGATGACGCCGACCACCGGGCCGGCCTTGCTCGCCATGGCCGCGGCATGCGGCGACAGACCCGCCCGCGCCAGCAGCGGCTGCAGCCCCCCGCGGACCCAGAACAGGAAGGCGAGCACGGGAAGACCGACGGCGACGGTCGCCAGGTTCAGCTGCCCCAGCCCGGATATCAGGCTGCCAAGCAGCGTGTAGAGATTGTCTCCATGCGCGTCGACGCCCAGCAGATGCCGCAGCTGGCTGATCGCGATGATGATGCCCGAGGCGGTGATGAAGCCGGCAATCACCGGATGCGACAGGAAGTTGGCGAGAAAGCCCATCCGCAGCACGCCCATGCCCAGCAGAAACACGCCGGAGATCATCGCCAGCAGGGCGGCGGCCTCCACCGGGCCCATCGCTCCGGTCTCGGCAACCCGACTCACGGCCGTCGCCGTCATCAACGAAATCACCGCCACCGGACCCACCGACAGGGTACGACTGCTGCCCAGCAGTCCGTAGGCGATCAGCGGCAGCATGCTGGCGTACAGGCCAACCTCGGGCGGCAGTCCGGCCAGCAACGCATAGGCCAGCGACTGCGGGATCAGCAGGACGGTCACGATGACGGCCGCCAGCAGATCGGCGGACAACTGCGTGCCCGTGTACCGGGCTCCCCAGTCGAGGATCGGCAGATGCGGCCTGATCCCTGCGATGACCGAGCTCCGGCGTTTCATGCTGCGCAGACGTCGCTCAGAGCACGTTCAACGGGAGCTTGAGATAGGACGTTCCGTTGGACTCGGCCGGTGGCAGATGGCCCGCGCGCATGTTCACCTGCAACGACGGCAGGATCAGCCGCGGCATGCCCAGCGTGGCATCCCTCGCCTCACGCATGTCCACGAACGCGTCCTCGCTGATGCCATCACGCACGTGAATGTTCTCGCGCTTCTCCTCGCCCACCGTGGTCTGGTATCGCACCTCGCGACCACCCGGCTGGTAGTCGTGGCACATGAACAGCCGCAGCTCATCCGGCAGCGACAGCACACGCCGGATCGAGCGGTAGAGCTGACGAGCGTCGCCGCCCGGAAAGTCCGCGCGGGCAGTCCCACCATCCGGCATGAACAGGGTGTCGCCAACAAAACCGGCATCGCCCATGACATGCGTCATGCAGGCCGGCGTGTGCCCGGGCGTGTGCAGCGCCACGCAGCGCAATCCGCCAACCTGATAGGTGTCGCCATCCTCGAACAGGCGATCGAACTGGGAACCGTCGCGGGCGAATTCCGTTCCTTCGTTGAAGATCTTGCCGAAGGTCGTCTGCACGGTGGAGATCTCTGCTCCGATGCCGATCTTTCCGCCCAGCTTTTCCTGGATGTAGGGAGCCGCTGACAGGTGATCGGCGTGGACATGGGTCTCGATGATCCACTCCACCGACAGACCCTGGTCGCGCACAAAGTCGATGATGCGGTCGGCGTGTTCCATGCTCAGACGCCCCGACGCGGTATCGATGTCCATGACCGAATCCACCACCGCGCAGACATTGCTGTCGGGGTCCTTCACCACGTAGGAAAACGTGCTCGTGACCTCGTCGTAGAACGCGGTCACCTCGGGTTTCCGGGCCAGGTCGATCAGGATGTTTTCGACAATGTTCATCTTGTTGCGCTCCTTATCCGATACCAAGGAACAAGTTTCAGGGCGAATGCAGTAGAGATTATAGAAACGGTTATATGGTTATAACCTTTAGTTTCAACCCTGCGTGGACCAGTTGGTGCCCTCCCCCAACAGTATCCCGGCGGCGCCGGGATATCGGACTGGCGCAACCCGGATGACCGAAGGTCAGAGGTGGTGATGCGTTCCGACGGGTGAACCGGCCGTGATGGCGGCGCCCCCGACCCACGCCATGATCGGCGTCAGTGTTCGGTCGCGTCAGCGGAACGGCGACCGGCCTTCATGACCGATGCGCCAGCGGGCTCGGGCACGATGTGAACCTGGGCACCGGGCAACACCCGGCGCACCACTTCACTGACCCGCGTGGCGATGGCATGCGCCTCCACCAGACTCAGCCCGCTGTCGAGGCAGATTCGGGCCTGCACGAAGCGGTCCGCCCCCGACGCCCGCGTGCGCAAGTCCACCAGCTTGCGGATCTCGCCAACATCCCGGATCGCCGTCTCGATCTGCTCACGGACATCGCCCGGCAACTCATGATCCATGAGCTGATCCCCGGCGGTGCGCACGACGACCCACGCGCTGTGGAGGATGTAGCCCGCCACGCCGAAGGCGATGAGCGGATCCAGCCAGGCCAGTTGCGGCATTGCCGCCAGAACCAGCGCAATCACGACGACGATATTCGCCAGCACGTCGGAGAAGTAATGCGCGGCATCGGCGCTGATCGCCAGCGAACTCGACCGCCTCGCGACCCGACGCTGGTAGCGGACCAGCGCCAGCGTGGCGACCATCGACACCGCCATGACCACGATCCCGACCCCGCTTTCGCTGACCGGCGCGGGGTTCGCGAGACGTTCGGCGGCCTCGATGACGACATAAACGGCCGACAGCCCGATCAGCACCGCCTGGAACACGCCAGCCAGCGCCTCGGCCTTGCCATGACCGAAGCGGTGACCGCGATCCGGTGGCACCAACGCCTGACGGACCGCAACCAGATTGATCAGTGAGGCCACCGCGTCCAGACAGGAATCCACCGCGCTGGACAGCAGGGCGACGGATTGCGTCGCCTGGAACCCGAACAGCTTGATCGTCGCGAGTCCCAGTGCCACCGAGATCGCGACCTGCGCCGCGCGAAGCTGGGGTGAGGAGCCTGCGCTCACCACGCCCTGCCCCCGTCCCACCGGGCCCGGACCAACCGATGGCAAGGGACGGAGAAGGCTCGCTCAACCCGCGCGTCGGATGAGCAGGCCGGAATTCCACACGGCCGCATCACCGCTCAGCCGACGCCGATGATCGACGCGGCACCGGTAAGCGCCGGCGTCACGGCAATGGCCTTGAACACCAGCAACTGCGTCACACCGACGCAGAAGCCCAGCGCGGCGCCGACGGCGATCAGCATCCACTCGTCCTCCTTGAACGCCGGCCGCAACATCGCCTCGAACTGCGGCGGCGGCAGTTGTTCCAGCCGCGAGGACAGCACCGAGGCGATGTCCATCGCCTCCTTGGCGTATCCGTCGACGACATGCAGCGTTTCCGGCAGCCGTTTCACCAGCCGCTCCACCGCCGTCTGCTTCATCTGGATGTACTTGCGCGAACCGACTGCCAGCGCCACGAACGGCCGTGCCAGACCAGCCTGCTCGTCGATCGCCCGCTGCACGTTGCGCGCGATCAGCGAGAACACGCGGTCGGAATGCACCCCGGTCAGCACCGCTTCCAGGATATTCCGCGGCGTGACGATCTCGTCCGCGATCAGACGCGAGTAGTCCTGCGCGACCTCCTTCTGCCGCTTGTGGAACAGGCCCTGGATCGTGAACGGCCCGATCTTGTGCGGCAGCTGCGGCCGGAAAATCATGCGCAACGCAACCAGGTTGGTCAGATAGCCGACCATCAGGCCGAACAGCGGCAGCTGGAAATCCCCCTTGTAGAAGGTCCAGCCGATCATCTGGCACAGGCCGAACACGCAGCCGAAATAAAAGCCCGACCGGCCGATGAACACGAACTCATCCTTGCCGGTTTCCAGAAATACCCGGTTCATCAGCGACTTGTCGGCGATGAGGGTGCTGGTCACCATGCGCTTGAGATCGAAGACCTGATCAATACTGTCCTTGATCTGGTCCATGATCTCCGCGACGACCTCCGGCGAGTCCTGCTGCGCCCGCCGGACCATCATGTCGCGGATCCGCAGCGGGATGGTCTCCCAGATCGTCGGTTCGAATTCGGACATCACCTCGTCGATCAGTTGATCGACCAGCTCCAGCACCGGCCCTTCCAATTCCTCGGCGACGCGATCCGGGTCCAGTCGTTCGAAGATTTCCCGCTCGGTCACCAGATTGGGCACCAGCGTGTCGCAGGCGATGCCGGCCATCTTGCCCGCCTTGCGGGGAACCACGCCCTGCCAGCCGAGAAACGGCGGCCGACCGACGAACTCGGTGGGATAAAACATCATCTTGATCGCCAGCACGTTGGTCACGTACCCCACGAGACCGCTGGTGATCGGCATCGACAGATAAAGCCAGATGTTGGCCTGAAAATCCGTCCAGGCTGCTTCAAGCATGCAAACGTATCCCTGTTATTCGGCGGCCGTTCACGATGTCGACCATTTTCCACATGGTATACCCCCGGACCTCGCGGCTGACTGGTCCGGGCGCCCGGGTCAATGGCGATTCGGGCCAAGTCGACCATACTCCCGCGCCGGGAGCCACCGATTGTGCGTGCCGCGGCCATCTCGCGGGCATTCAACACATGGCGCCTGCCGACCAATAAGTGTTCAGGGAGAGGACGACCGGCATGAAAAGCTTCACCAACAAGATCGCCGCCATCACCGGCGCGGGTTCCGGCATCGGCGCGGCACTGGCCAATCGGCTGGCTGCCGACGGCTGTCACCTCGCGCTGTCAGACGTCAACGAGGACGGGCTGGCCGCGACGGCCGCAGCCATTCGCGACCGCGCACCGAATTGCCGCGTGACCACGACGCGCCTGGACGTCGCGGACCGACAGGGCGTGCATGCGTGGGCCGACGCCACGGCGACGGAATTCGGCGCCGTGAATCTGATTTTCAACAACGCCGGCGTCGCGCTGGGCTCGACCATCGAAGGCTCGGACTACGCCGCCGACCTGGAGTGGATCATCAACATCAACCTGTGGGGCGTGATCCACGGCACCAAGGCCTTTCTGCCGCATCTGCGCGCGTCCGGCGACGGCCATGTCATCAACATCTCCAGCGTGTTCGGGCTGATCGGCGTGCCATCGCAGGGCGCCTACAACGCCACGAAATTCGCCGTGCGCGGCTGGACCGAGGCACTGCGCCAGGAGCTGGAACTGGACGGCGCGCCGGTGTCCGCCACCAGCGTGCACCCCGGCGGCATCAAGACCAACATCGCCAAGGCGGCCCGATTCTCCGACATGGATGGCGTATCCAGCCACGACGAGGACACCAGCAAGGCGCTGTTCGAGAAAATGTTCATCACCACGCCGGACAAGGCCGCCGCGACCATCCTCAAGGGCGTGCGCCGCAACGCGCGCCGCGTGCTGATCGGCCCGGACGCCCACGCGATCGACTGGCTGGCGCGCATCGCGCCCACCGGTTACCAGACGCTGGTCACCCGGGGCACCAAGCGCCTGTTCAGCTAGCGGCTGAGACACACCCCGTTGCGCACAACGGGGTGTCAATCAATCGCCGCGAAGCGGCGTCAGACAACCGCGGCCAGGGATGGCCGCACAAGACCGTGCGCCCTTTCAACGCAGCCGGCGCGAGCGGGGCCTCAGTTCGTCGGAACAATCGGTTCAACACGCCCACCGCATCGTGGCGGAACGCGGCCTAATCCAGCCGCTTGCGAAACCGCAGCGTCGCGATGGTCAGCGCGATCAGCGCAAACAGACAGAGCTTGGCCGCCGACGGCCACAGCTCGGTCAGATCGGCGCCGCGAACCATGATGCCCCGCGCCAGGCGCACGAAATGGGTGAGCGGCAACAGCTCGGCCAGCCAGCGCGCCACGCGGGGCATGCCCTCCAACGGGAACATGAACCCGGACAGCAGGATCTGCGGCAAAAGCGTGAAAATCGCCGCCTGCATCGCCTGGAACTGGCTGCTGACCACCGTCGAGATCAGGATGCCCAGCGCCAGCGTCGCGATAATGAACACGAACGCCGCAACATAGAGGTCCGGCAGGCTGCCGCGTACCGGCACGTGAAAGATGGCGGCGCCCAGCGCGACGACAATGGTGGTCTGGATCAGGCCGATACCCACGAATGGCAGGATCTTTCCCAGCGTCAGTTCCAGCGTCGACAACGGCGTGGTGATCAGGAATTCCAGATTGCCGCGCTCCCGCTCTCGCACCAGAGCGATGGCCGTGAACATGACCATGGTCATCGTCAGGATCACGCCGATCAGCCCGGGCACCGTATTCAGCGGCGCCTCGCGCAGCGGGTTGTAGAGCGTCAGCACCTCGATCGCTCCGCCGGGTGGTGACACCGACTGCCCGCGCAGCATTGCTCGCACCGGGAAGCCGGCAATCTGCCGCGCGGCCTGCTGCACCACCTGTTCGGAGCCATCGACCAGCAGCTGCGCCACCGGCTCGTCGGCGGCCAGCAGGCGTCGCTCGAAATCCCGCGGCACGACCAGGGCCGCCTTGATCTCGCCCGCGCGAATGCGCGACCGGGCCTCGGAAGGATCGCTGTTCACCTCGGTGAACCGGAACACCTGGGTCTGCGCCAGGGCCTGAACGAACTCCCGGCTACGGCTGGTCTGGGCGTGATCGACGATGGCGGCCGGCAGCTCTCGCACATCCAGATTGATCGCGTAACCAAACAGCAGCAGCTGCGTCGCCGGAATCCCAATGATCATGGCGTAGGTCAGCCGGTCGCGGCGAAGCTGCCGGAGTTCCTTGCCGACCACCGCGAACACGCGACGCAGGCTGAAGCGTTGCACCGTGGAGCGGATCACGGCTGAACCTGACCGCGCGTGGCCCCGACAAAGACGTCTTCCAGATTCGGCTCCGTGGCTCGTGCCTGCGCCTCGATGCCTTCGGCCTCCAGGGCATGACGCACCGCGTCGAGATCGGACTGGGCATTGACCAGCACGCGCAGTCGCGAGCCGATCTGGGCGCAGGACTGGACCTCCGGCAGCGACTCCAGCACCCGCTGCGTCTTCCGCGGGTCCGGCGTATCCACCGCCAGCGGCACACCCGGCAGGCGCCCGCGCAGTTCGTCCGGCGTGCCCTCGGCGGCCAGCCGGCCGGCCTGCAGAATCGCCAACCGGTGGCAGCGCTCGGCCTCGTCCATGTAATGCGTCGAGACCAGCAGCGTGGTCCCCGCGTCCGCCAGCGCGAACAGCGCATCCCAGAAATCGCGGCGCGACTGCGGGTCCACCGCGCTGGTGGGCTCGTCCAGGAACAGCAGTCTCGGCCGGTTCAGCACCGCCGCCGCCAGCGCGACGCGCTGGCGCTGTCCCCCGCTGAGCGTACCGGTGAGCTGGTCGATGAACGCCGCCAGTGCATAGGTCTCGATGAGCTCGTCGATGCGATCGCGAGCCGCGTG
>CALBOV010000164.1 GCA_937896565.1 uncultured Salinisphaerales bacterium | reverse complement strand
TGATCATGTCCTTCTTGCGGTCGACGTGATAGACGTAGCCGTCCTCGTCGGCGTAGCCCACGTCGCCGGTGTGGTGCCAGCCATGTTCGCTGGCCTCGGCGGTGGCCTCGGGGTTCTTGTAGTAACCGGCCATGATCATGCTGCCGTTGACGACGATCTCGCCGGGCTGGCCGGGCGGCAGCAGGTTGCCGTCGTCATCCATGATCGCCAGTCGCGTGAGCATGGTGGTGCGTCCGCAGCTCCACAGGCGTTTCTTCAGCGACGGGTTGGTCAGGGCGTCGACATGTTCCTGCGCGCTCAGCATGGTGCAGAACATCGGCGCCTCGGCCTGGCCGTAGCTCTGGACCATGACCGGGCCGAACACGTCCAGGGCCTCGCTCAGCTTGTCCGCCGCCATCGGTGCCGCCGCGTAGAGAAAGCACTTGAGTGAGCTGTAGTTGAACTCCCGAACGCGCGGGTGAGACAGCATCATGTAGATCGCGGTCGGCGGCAGGAACAGGTGCGTCACCTTGTGTCGCTCGATCGCCTGCATCACGTCCAGCGGGTCGAAATGGTCGAGCACCACCGTCGTTGCCCCGGCCGGGATCAGTGTCATCGCCAGCACGCCCGCGGCATGTGTCATCGGCGCGCTGACCAGATGCACCGGTGGCGTGCTCGGGTCCTGGTGAATCCAGAACGTGGCGATCATGGTTTCCCAGACGCGGTGGTTCCAGATCACGCCCTTGGGTCGACCGGTGGTGCCGCCGGTCGACAGGATCGAGACCTTGCGCTCCGGATCGTCGGGGACGGTCGGCACTTCGCCATCGCCGGTCTGGATGAAGTCGGGCAGGGCCGTGATGCCCGGCTGCGCCTGATCGATGCCGATCACATGCCGCAGCGTGGATACCTGGGCGCGAAACGCTGGCACGTCCTTCATCAGTGCCGAGTGCACGAACAGGCCCTCGCATTCGGTGTTGTTGAGGATGTAGGCATTCTCCTCGACCGCGTTGCGGGCGTTCAGCGGCACCCAGGTCCGGCCGGCCGCGAAGACCGCCAGCACGCAGAGAAACGCGTCGACGTTGTTGGGGCTGTAGATCGCGATGTGCGCGTTGTCGGAAAAGTTGGCGTCGATCGCCGATGCGATCTCGGCGATGCGGGTCTGCGCCTCGCCGAAGCTGTACTCGTGTTCGTCCGACAGAAAGGCCGTGCGCATCGGAAAGCGCTCCGCCGCCCGCAGAAATCCATCGTAAATCCGCATGATCGTCCGTCTCCTCGTGTCCGGGGTGCTTGCCTGATCCCTCTGGACGCTCACATTATTCGGCGTCGGTGGTGGCTAACCCATTCCAACGGGTGGGGCGGGTGGCCAGGTGCCGGCGCAACGTGTGACGGACCAAGGGCCGATTCAGAACAGGCCCGGCCCATGACAACGAGGAGACAACAGGGATGGCACAAACCGCCCGACGCTGGTATCTCGCCAAGCACGCGAATGCCGATATCGAAGCCGATACCTTCGAGTTTCGCGAGGAGCCGATCCCCGCCCTGAAGGATGGCGAGATGCTCGTCCGCTCGATCTACCTGTCGCTGGACGCGACCAACCGCGTGTGGATCAGCACCTGGGACCAGTACATGGACCCGGTGAACCCCGGCGAGCCCATGCGCGGATTCGTCTGCGGCGAGGTCGTCGAGTCGAAAAACCCCGCCTTCCAGGCCGGTCAGATCGTTGCCGGCATGCACAGCTGGTCGGACTACTTCGTCACCGATGGCGCCACGTTCTCGGCCTTTCCGGCGCTGCCCGGCATCGACCTGAGCGAGGCCTTCGGCACGCTGGCGATCGCCGGGCCGACAGCCTATGTGGGGCTGATCAATGTCGGCGAGGTCAAGGCTGGCGAGACGGTGGTCGTCTCCGCTGCGGCCGGCGCGGTGGGGATGATGGTCGGGCAGATCGCCAAGCTGAAAGGCTGTCGCACCATCGGCATCGCGGGTGGTCCGGAAAAATGCGCGCGGCTCACCGAGGAATTCGGTTACGACGAGGCCATCGACTATCGCAACGAGGACGTCGCCGCGCGGCTCAAGGCGCTGGCGCCGGACGGCATTGATCTGCTCTACGAGAACGTCGGCGGGCAGATTCTCGACGCCGGCCTGGCGGCCATGAAGAACTTCGGTCGCGTCGTCATCTGCGGACTGATCTCGACCTACAACCAGTCCGGCGGCCCGGTGCCGGGTCCGTACATGTTCCGCAATGTGATCATGCGCCGGCTGCGGATCGAGGGCTTCGTGATCCTCGACTATGTGGAGGAAATGCCGGGCATCCTTCAGGAACTGGCCGGTTGGATGATGGAGGGCAAGCTGCACTTCCGGGTTCACGTCGTCGACGGCCTGGAGCAGGCCCCGGATGCGTTGAAGATGCTCTACACCGGTGCGAACCAGGGCAAGCTCATGGTTCGCATCGGCAACGAGCCCGGCTGACATGCTGGGCTCCGCGCTGGGAAGAAGGGTGGCCGACCTGAGTCCGGCCTCGACGGATAGCGACTCGGCGCCGGCGGGGCTGATCTCCCGGCGACGGCCGCTGGAACGGCTGCTGCGCTCCGGGGCGCGGATTCTGGTCGTGCAGGCGCCGGCCGGCTTCGGCAAGACGGTGCTGTTGCAGCAATACGCCGATACCTGCCGGTCGCGGGGTGATCGCGTGGCCTGGGTCCGGGTCGACGCGCAGGCCTACGATCCGGGGCCGTTTCTGGAGATGCTGGCCAACACCCTGACCGGGGGTGACTTCCCGGCGCAGTCCCGCTCCGGACCTCGCTCGGTGCCGGAGCTGGCGGAGCTGCTCAACGCGCCGGGGCGCCGCACGCTGCTGGTGCTCGACAACTTCGAACACAGCATGTCGCCGGCGATCGACAGTCTGTTCGCCCAGCTGCTGCGGGAGCTGCCGCGCAGCGTGCAGCTGTGCATCGGCACGCGGGTGGTGCCCAGCCGGCGGCTGATCGCCATGCAGGTGACCGGCGACACCGAAGTCATCGACGAGACGTTCCTGGCGTTCTCGCCCGGCGAGACATTCGAGTTCTTCCAGGGCTCGCCCGGCATGCAGCCGGTGCAGGTCGCGGAGATTCACGAGTGGACCAACGGCTGGCCCGTGGCGCTGCAATGCGTGCGCCTGTGTCTCAGCCGCGGGCGGATGCGTCGGTCGGAGGCCGTGTCGGATCGCGGCATCACCCGCGAGCTGATCGACTTTCTGACCACCGAGGTATTGGAAAACCTCGACCCGGAGCTGCGCGATTTCCTGCTGGAGATCTGCCTGCCCGAGCGGTTGAACGCGGAGTTGGTGGAGCATCTGACCGGTCGCGAGGACAGCGCCGAGGCGCTGCGCGCCATTGAGCATGCGGGGCTGTTCCTCAGTCCACTGGGTCCGCAGTCCGAGTGGGTGCGGTTTCACAACCTGTTCCGGCGCTGCCTGCTCGCGCGTCTGCAGCGCGATCTGCCGCATAGCGTGATCGCGCAGCGGCACGTCGATGTCGCGAACTGGCTGATCGATCAGGGCCGGCAGGAGGATGCGGTCGAGCATCTGCTTGCCGCCGGTCGCAGTGAAACCGCGGCCGGGCTGCTCGACGGCATCATCAACCAGTTCGTGGTCCGCGAGCAGCTGGAGCTGATCGAGCGCTATGTCGACCGGATTCCCGATGACGTGTTGCTGCGCTTCCGCTCGCTGACGGCCGCGGCGATCATCGCCTACGGATTCCGACGTTCCTTCGAGCGCGCCAACGCGCTGGTCGAGCAGCTGCATGCGGCGGTGGGTGACGATGCCGATGTCACCGAACTGGCGGAGCTGAATTTCGCTCACCTGTTCATGCTGGCGGCGCAGGACCGGTTCGACGAGCTGAATGAGCTGTCGGAGCGGACCTGGGCGCAGACCAGCGAGGACGACGCGTTCAAGCGCGGGGTCTGTCTCAACGCCCAGTCGATCTGGCTCACCGGTCAGGCCCGCTTCGAGGAAGTGCAGCAGCGCCTCGAACTCGCGCGTTCGCTGCACGAGAAGTCAGGCCACTACATGGGCTTGGGCTATTGCGAAGCCATTCACAGCATGGCGCTGTCATCGCAGGGTCGCATCCCCGAGGCCGGTCGCCGGCTGGCCAATGCGATGCAGGTCATCGAGCGCGGCGCGGTTGGCGGCGTGTCCGGCGGATCGGTGCTGGCGGCCTACATGGCCGAGCATGCCTATGAGAACAACGAGCTTGATCAGGCCACGCAGCTGCTGGATGACTTCGGCGCGCTGATCGAGCAGCACGGCATTGTCGATCCGCTGGCGACCAGCCTGCCGGTCGGTTCCCGGATCGCCCGGGCCCGCGGTGATTTCGCGGAGATGGAGTC
>CALBOV010000163.1 GCA_937896565.1 uncultured Salinisphaerales bacterium | reverse complement strand
TGAGGGGCTGCATCAGTCCTCGGTTCCACGGGCATGGCCCCTGATCCTCCCGCAACGGTTCACCCGGTTCTCTGCAAAACAGCGTGCTCCACCCCCCGACCCGCTACAGCTGCAGCAAGCTGTTTGAGGGCTATCCCTGCTGCCATCGCCAATGGCGTCATCCGGGGCACTGTCGCTTCGTGCATGGCTACAGCCGCAGCTTCAACCTCTGGTTCGCGGCGGACGCCCTGGATGCGTGCGGATTTGTGGTGGATTTCTCCAGTCTTCGACCCTTCGAAGAGCGTTTGCGTCAACAGTTTGACCACACGTTTCTGGTGAATCGCGATGATCCGCTGCTTGGGGAATGGCAGCGGCTGCATGACCAGGGGGCGCTGGACCTGCGGGTGATGGAGAACGTGGGCATGGAGGCCACCGCCGCTCTGGTGTGGGACTGGGCCAATGCGCTGCTGCAGGAGCGGGATGGCGGCCGCACCTGCTGCTGGGCCGTGGAAGCCCGCGAAAACTCCCGCAACGCAGCAACGTTCTCGCGGTTGCCCGACTGGTTTTCAGCTCAGGACAAGCTGCTCTGACTCCACGTTGACCTTCAGGGTCTGGCCTTCGCTGAAGCGCCCCGCCAGGATCGCTTTGGCGATCGGTGTTTCCAGCTCCCGTTGAATCGCCCGTTTCAGCGGACGGGCGCCGTAGACGGGGTCGTGGCCGATGGCGCTGAGCCAATCGGCGGCCGCATCACTGAGTTTCAGGTCGAGCTTGCGCTGCATCAGCCGGGCCCGCAGCCGCTCCACCTGAAGGGTCACGATCTGGCGCAGTTCGCTCTGGTCGAGGCTGCGGAAGATGATGCGATCGTCCAGTCGGTTCAGGAATTCCGGTCGGAACTGGGCCTGCAGCGCCTGGTTCACCCGTTCTTCCATGGCTGCGTGCTGCTCTGGATCTCCGGCCAGCTCCAGAATCGACTGGCTGCCGATGTTGCTGGTGAGGATCAGCACGGTGTTGGTGAAATCCACGGTGCGGCCCTGGCCGTCGGTGACGCGACCGTCATCGAGGATCTGGAGCATCACGTTGAAGACGTCCGGGTGGGCCTTCTCCACCTCGTCGAGCAGCAGCACCGAATAGGGTTTGCGGCGCACCGCTTCGGTCAGGTAGCCGCCTTCTTCATAGCCGACATAGCCGGGAGGCGCGCCGATCAACCGCGCCACCGAGTGCTTCTCCATGAACTCGGACATGTCGATGCGCACCATCGCCTCTTCGGTGTCGAACAGGAAGTTGGCCAGTGACTTGCAGAGCTCCGTCTTGCCGACACCGGTTGGGCCGAGGAACAGGAAGGAGCCGTTGGGACGATTCGGGTCCGACAGCCCAGCGCGTGAGCGACGCACCGCATTGGACACCGCGATCACCGCCTCGTCCTGGCCGATCACCTTCTCGTGCAGCGCCTCTTCCATGCGCAGCAGCTTGTCACGCTCGCCTTCGAGCATCTTGGCGACCGGAATGCCGGTCCAGCGCGAGACGACCTCGGCAATCTCCTCCTCGGTGACATTGGAGCGCAGCAGCACGTGGGCGGAGGTATCCGCCTCGCCTTCGCCGGCTTCGCTGATCTGCTTCTCGAGCCCCGGAATCACGCCGTATTGCAGTTCCGACATGCGGCTGAGGTCGCCGGCGCGGCGCGCCTGCTCCAGATCGATACGCGCCTGCTCCAGCTCGGCCTTGAACTGGGCCGCGCCCTGGATGCTGGCCTTCTCGGCCTTCCAGATCTCGTCCAGGTCGGCGTACTCGCGCTCCAGCTCGCCGATCTGTTCCTCGAGGCTATCCAGGCGCTTGCGTGAGGCCTCGTCGGTTTCCTTCTTGAGGTGCTCGCGCTCCATCTTCAACTGGATCAGGCGACGATCCAGACGGTCCATTTCCTCCGGTTTGGAGTCGAGCTCCATGCGAATGCGCGACGACGCCTCGTCGATCAGGTCGATGGCCTTGTCCGGCAGTTGACGATCGGTGATGTAGCGCGTCGACAGCTTGGCCGCCGCGATGATCGCGCCGTCGGTAATGTCGACGCCGTGGTGGACCTCGTAGCGCTCCTTGAGGCCACGCAGGATCGCCAC
>CALBOV010000162.1 GCA_937896565.1 uncultured Salinisphaerales bacterium | reverse complement strand
CGTTGCCCGGCGAATGGACGGTGCCGTCCGGGAACACGGCCTTGCCGGCGCGGTAGCCCACCGCGGCCAGCACCTCACCACCGGCCTCGTCGGTGATCCCGCCGGGTTGCTTGATCACCACATCGGTGACGAAGTTTGCGAACTGGCAGGCGCCGTAGCCGGTCACGCCGGCACAGTCGTCGGAGACCGGCAGGTTGACGTTGGTGAAGGTTTCGCCGGCGTCGAAGGACTTGAACAGGCCCTGTGATGTCGCGACGTAGACCTCGTCGGTGTTGGTCGGATCCACGGCCACCTCGAACCCGAGGGCGCCGTCCGGTACGCCGGTGGATTGCTGCCACGTCTGTCCGAGATCGTCGGACCAGAACGCGCCAAGCCCGGTGTAGGTCGTGCCGCCCATCAGATGCTCGCCGGACACCACCACCAGGCGGCCCGGTCGTTCACCCTTGGCCGCGATCCATTCCACCGCGCCGTTGGACAGCGTTGGCAGGGTGTCGCCGATCGGAACCCAGAAATCACCCAGCGCGGTGACGGTGTCCGCCTCGCTCATCCAGAGTCCACCGGTCCCGACCAGGGCGAACAGGCGGTTCGCCTCCGGGTCGTAGGCGAAGCTGTCCACGCGGCCCATCGAACTGGGGATGCCCTGCCCGGCAGTGCCGTAGCGGTTGTCGTTGGTAATCAGCACGCCGACGCCATACTCCTCCCATTCGGAGTCGGCATTGGCAACCGCCTTGCGCTCGAGCATCGCCCGCTTGCGGTCAACCGCGGCGCGGAATGCGCCCGGTGCGACCTGACCCACGCCGGGCGAGCGTGCCTGCTGCGCCTTCTGAATCTCGGCGAATGGCTCCGGATGCTTGCGGGCCAGGCAGGCCTGGTCACCAAAGCGTTCGCGCAGTGCCCGCACGCCTGCCTCATCAAGATGCGGCTGGAACTCGCGGGCGTAGGTGACTGGGTCGGTCAGCATCATCCCGGCGGGGCACCGAGCCTCCGGTTCGGGTTGCAGTCGGATGGTCAGGCTCAGCGCAATGGACAGAGCGACGGCGCCAATCGCGCCGAGAGCGAAGGTCTTGTTCACGGAAATCCCCAGGAAAGTCGTTGGCCGCAGGCCAGGCAGCGTGCCTATCAATCAGCGTGCCAGGTATGGGATTCTCGATCCATGCCTGTGCAGGGTCGCCGCTCAGCCGGCGGTGTTTTCCTCCCACGCGCTGTTGTTTACGCTGCCTTAACGGCACGTATGTTGCTACAGTCGCCGGCGATTTGGCATCCACAAGCGACATTGCCGCGATACCGCTGGCAGGTCGCTGTCTCAGGGGAACCCATGAACCGTACTCATCTGTCGTCCGCGCTGGCGGGCGCACTGCTGTTTTCCGTCTCCCTTTCCACGCAAGGGGCATCTCGCCCCGAGCTGATGGACCGGCTGACCACCGCCACCGAAGGTGCGATCAATCAGGTCGTCCGCCCCAGGCAACAGTACTCCGCGGTCATCGCGACGGGCGACCGGCCGTTGCTGGCAATCGACAACGCACTGGAACCGGTGGAACGCGCGACCACGTTCCTGACGGAATTTGGCGGCGTCATGGGCGTGGATTCCCCGTCGGAGCAGCTGAAGCTGAACCGGCTGTCCGTCGACGGCGCGGGCCGGACGCATGTGCATCTGGACCAGTTCCACGCGGGCATCCCCGTGTTCGGCGCCCGCATGGTGGTGCATCTGGACGAGATCGGTGCCACCGGGGTCAGCGGCGTGTTCCTCGAGGGGCTCAACG
Source organism: uncultured Salinisphaerales bacterium (assembly GCA_937896565.1). Classification (GTDB taxonomy): domain Bacteria; phylum Pseudomonadota; class Gammaproteobacteria; order Nevskiales; family OUC007; genus Abyssibacter. The sequence continues at coordinate 5,769 of CALBOV010000162.1, read as the reverse complement.
GACTGGATGTCGCACCGACGAAGGCCACCGCAAACATCGAGACCACGGCGCTCGCGCTCACCCGCAAGCACCACCCTGGTGCAAATCCCCGGATCGCTTCGTCGCGGCTGGTGATTTATCGCACCGGCCTGCTGCAGGGTTTGCCGGGCAGCAATCATCTGGCCTACGAGGTGAACGTGGTCGACGCCTATCGTCGCGCCGCTGACCCGGTGCGCGAGCAGATCTTCATCGACGCACACACCGGCGTCGTGCTCAACCGGATCGACCGCATCCATCGTTCGCTGAACCGCGAGATCTACACGCCGACGCTGGACGTGCCGCCCGTGCTTACCGAGGGCAGCGCGCTGGCACCGTCCGACCCCGAATTTGCCGGCGACGTGACGGGTTCTTCGCGCGTTCCCGGGGCACCGACCAGCAATCTCTACGTGTTTGCGGGCGGCACCTACAAGCTCTACGAGAACATGTTTGGCTATGCTGGCTACGATCACGGCGCGACGGCGCCGGAGGAACAGGTCCAGCGCAGCGTCTACCTGGTCAACGCCAACTGCCCCAATGCCTACTGGGACGGTACTTCGACGAACTACTGTCCGGGCTTCGACGCGGACGATGTCGTCAGCCACGAGTGGAGCCATGGGTACACCGAGTACACGCACGGGCTGGTGTACCAGTATCAGTCGGGTGCGCTGAACGAGTCCTACTCCGACATCTTTGGTGAGATGTACGACCTGATCAATGGCCAGGAAGGGCCGCTGGGCGTGACGCTCACGGAGGGCGACTACTTCGAGGATGGCGGTTCCCGCTGGGTGCTGGGTGAAGACCTCAGCGAGGTGGCCGCAGGCCTGTTGCTTCGCGACATGTGGGATCCGGACAACTTTGGCGTCAACGTTCCGCTGCTGGGCATTCCGATCCTGTCGACGCCCTCCCCCGGCAGCGTGATCACGTCGGAGAATTACTTCTGCGGAACCGGCGACGGCGGCGGCGTGCACACGAACTCCGGCGTCCCCAACCATGCGTTCGCGATGCTGGTCGATGGCAAGTCCTTCAACGGCTACGACATCCCGGCCATCGGCATGATCAAGGCCGCGCACATCTATTTCCATGCGCAGTACAACTACCAGACGCCGACGACCAATTTCGCGCAGCATGCCGACGCGCTGGAGATGTCCTGCGCGGATCTGATCGGCCAGCCGCTCAACGACATCTTCGGTGCCGTGTCCGGCGAGGTGATCGAGGCCGCGGATTGCGAAGCGGTGGCCATCGCGATGGATGCGGTGGAAATGCGCCTCGATCCCACGGAAAAGTGCGGCTACCTGCCGGTCCTGGCCGCCGAGGTCGAAACGCCCTCGGTCTGCCCGGATGGCGAATCCCCATCGGCCTCGTTCAGCGAGGACTTCGAATCCGGTGCCTTCCCTGCCGATTGGACGCTCGCGAGCAACGGGACCGGTGATTCGTTTCCGGATACGGCGTGGGAGTTGTCGTCCGACGTGCCGGACGAGCGATCCGCCTATGCCGCGTTTGCCTATGACTCGCTCGAGGGCACCTGCGCCGCCGGTGGCGACATTTCCGGCAGCTTCTCCATGGATTCGCCGGTGCTTACCGTTGGCGATGAGGATGCCTATTTCGAATTCACCCACTTCGTGCAGACGGAGGCCGAATACGACGGCGGCAACCTGAAGTACAGCATCAACGGTGGAGCGTTCACCGTCGTGCCGTCCGACGCGTTCATGCACAACCCCTACAACGGTACGCTGGCCGCCGCCTCCACCAACACCAACCCGCTCGCGGGTGAGGTGTCCTGGTTCGGCTCGGATCAGGGTCAGGCGACCGGAAGCTGGGGCACGTCCATCATCGATCTCACCCAGTTGGCGGCCTCCGGTGACACCGTCCAGTTTCGCTGGGACTTCGGTCAGGACGGTTGCAACGGCAATCTGGGCTGGTTCGTCGACGATGTGAAGATGTACGGCTGCGCCGTGGGTGACGGTGGTGGCTCCGGTGGTGGTTCCGGCGGAGGATCGGGTGGTGGCACCGGCGGCGGGGCCGACGGTGGCGTCTCGGGCGGCGGTGCGTTCGCCTGGCGTGACCTGCTGGTCATGCTGCTCCTGGGCGCCGGGTTGCTGATGCGCCGCCGACGCATCTGACATCGTTCGTGCGTGTTCAAAGGCCGGTCCCTGGACCGGCCTTTTTCATGCGTCGTCCGGTTGAGGGTCGCGCACGAATCCCAGCAGCGTGGGCATGGAAGCCGCATCGGCGCGTTCCACGTCCAGCGTCTGTTCGTTCCAGGAGAATGTCAGGCCGCTTGGCTGCCCGTCCCCGGCGGCCATGGCCCGCTCCAGTGCGGTTTCCAGATCGCCCTCACCCGCCGCGGGCGTCAGGCCCGCGAGCACCCAGTCCAGATCGGGACCATCGACGGTCGCGGCGCCCAGCTCCGTGTCGAGCACGATGGAGCCGTCGGCGTCCAGCAGGACCCGTCGGATCGCCCTGACCGTCTGGTCGGTCTGCACGCGCAGGCGCCCATCCGGATCCACCCTGGCCACCAGTGGCGTGTACTCCAGACTGACATAGCCCCGCTGCGGCCCATTCTGGAAATACCAGCACCCCCGGTCGTCCGCGGCGTAGTTGTGCCGAATCATGTCGACCAGCTTGGGCCGATCGACGCGTTCACCCTTCAGGGACCATTGACCCTTGCGGTCCAGGTGAACCCAGCCATAGAGATGAGGCACGTTTGGCCACTTGGCTAGGGCGCGTTCTACCCAGGCTTCCATCTTCGTTCTCCGTCTGTCCTGCCGGGATTCGGGGACTGTGCCTGATTCGCACTTCGCACGTCGATTCGGTAGGGTCTTTGCCCTCAACATGTTTGACGAGATGCCGAACAGCCTGATTTGGGGATCGTGATTTGGTGCGTTGTATCGGCGTCCGTCCAAGGGAGAGACGATGAAATGGACAGCGCTGAGCATGATGGGCGCCGTGGCCTTGCTGCATCCGGGAGCCTCGATCGCGGAATCCACGCTGTCGGCGGGGGTCTGGGCGAACTATCGCTATGTCATGGACGACACGCGTGACGAGGAAACCTTTGGTGACATCGCCGACGAGGCGCTCATCATCTACGCCGATGGCGCCGCGGACGACGATGAAGGCATCTGGAGCTACTCGGCCGAATTGAGAATCGGGCCCGGCAGCTTTACTGATTCCGCCAACAATTCCACCGGGGACACGTTCACGCTTCACAAGGCCTGGGTGGGTTTCGAATTGACCCCGACGCACAAGCTGATCGTCGGCAAGAGCCAGGTGCCGTTCGCCTGGAAGACCGTGAACTTCTGGCCCGGAGATGGCCTGCAGGCCGGTTATGGAGATCAGATGGATGTGGGCGTCAAGCTCGTGTCCGGTAGCCGTGTTGGCTACCAGCTCGCCTACTACCATGCGGACGACTGGGGTGAGACCAGCACCGACACCGTTGACGATAACGGTCACTGGGGTTCCTCCACCACGTATCGCAAGGTGCAGACGGTGGTCGGGAACGTGGATTTTCCGTTGACCGACAACCAGACGGTGTCGATCTCCGCGCAGGCCGGGCGTCTACAGGCGCTGGTTCCGATGATGGAGCAGGAAGTCGACGGCCAGCATCATGCTGTCGCCCTGCACTACCATGGGCGGTTCGACGACTTCTACGTGAAGGCCGAATTCATCGATGCGCAGCGCGAGCTGCCCGACGTCTTTCTGGCGACGGATCCTGCGCTTCCGGATGAGGTCGCCAACCAGCGCGCGGGCCTGGAGCTGGGCTACAAGCAGGGCAACTGGTTCTGGTACCTGGATGCCCATGCGGCCAATCCGGACACCGACGGCTCATCCGCCGACACGGTTTATTCGTACAGCCCCGGTTTCAGTTACGACTACGGGCCCGGTTGGGTTTATGTCGAATACCTGGGCCAGACCGGCTTTGTTGACCGTAACGGCCTGGTGGGCGAAGGTGACTTCGACGCCTTCTACGTCTCCATGGATTTCTATCTCTAGCCATTCCTCGGCTGACGCGGCACCCGGCCGCACGTTCTCGCCCCAGGGGCGATAGCGATCATCCCACCGCCAAAACGCGACAGGAGGATTCGCAAATGTCAGATTCGACAACCTACGACACCGACCACTCCGTTGGTGAAAACAATGTGCAGTTCCTCGGCCTGGACATGCACAACCCGGTGTTCTTCTTCAGCGCCACCCTCGTGGTTCTTTTCGTGATGGGGACCATCATGTTCCCCGATCCGGCCTCGGCGGCACTCAGCGGCGCCAAGGCCTTCGCCATCAATAACTTCGACTGGCTGTTCATGGTCGGGGGCAACATCTTCGTGCTGTTCTGCCTCAGCCTGATCTTCCTGCCGGTCGGCAGGATCCGCCTCGGCGGCGAGGATGCCAGGCCGGAGTTCTCGACCGTGTCCTGGTTCGCCATGCTGTTCGCAGCGGGGATGGGCATCGGTCTGATGTTCTGGAGTGTGGCGGAGCCGCTGGCCTACTACACAGACTGGTATGGCACGCCGCTCAATGTCGAACCCGGTACGCCGGAGGCGATCCGCAATTCGTTGGGCGCCACGATGTACCACTGGGGTCTGCATCCATGGGCGATTTACGCGCTGGTGGGTCTGGCGCTGGCCTTCTTCGCCTACAACCAGAACATGCCGCTGACCATCCGCTCGGCGTTCTATCCGTTGCTGGGTGAGCGTTGCTGGGGCTGGCCGGGTCATGTCATCGATACCCTAGCCGTGCTGGCGACCATCTTTGGTCTGGCGACCTCGCTGGGACTGGGCGCCAAACAGGCCGCCAGCGGGCTGCATTTCCTGTTCGACGTCCCGGCGACGCTGAATACGCAGATCGCGATCATCACGGGCGTCACCGCGGTGGCGGTGCTGTCGGTGATCCGGGGACTGGATGGCGGCGTCAAGCTCCTGAGCAACCTGAACATGATGCTCGCGATCGTCCTGCTGGCGTTTGTCGTGGCGGTCGGTTCCGGCTTCGGCATCATTGCGGATGTGCTGACCACGGCCAGCGCCTACATCACCAACGTCGTTCCCCTGTCCAACTGGGTCGGGCGCGAGGACGAAACCTGGTACCACGGCTGGACGGTGTTCTACTGGGCCTGGTGGGTGTCCTGGTCACCGTTCGTGGGGATGTTCATCGCACGCGTCTCGCGCGGCCGCACGGTCCGGGAGTTCGTGACCGCCGTACTGCTGGTGCCCACCGCCGTTACGGTCCTGTGGATGGCCGCATTCGGCGGCAGTGGCCTGGAGCAGGCCGTCAACGGCACCGGTGCCCTGGCCGAGGGCATCGACAAGGTGTCGCTGTCGCTGTTTCACATGCTGGATCAGCTTCCGTGGACCTTGATCACGTCCTTCGTCGCGATCGTGCTGGTCCTGGTCTTCTTCGTGACCTCGTCGGACTCCGGCTCGCTGGTGATCGACAGCATCACCGCCGGCGGCAAGCTGGATGCCCCGGTCGCGCAGCGCGTGTTCTGGGCGGTGATGGAAGGCATGATCGCCGGCGCGCTGCTGTTCGGCGGCGGCAAGCAGGCACTGGACGCGTTGCAGGCCGGTGCGATCTCCACGGGGCTGCCCTTCGTGGTGCTGCTGTTGCTGATGTGCGTGAGCCTCTATATCGCGCTGAACAAGGAGCGCCGGCAGCTCAAGGCCTCGTCGTCGCCCGACAGCTAGGGAAACACTGATTTAGTCGCGGTTCGGACATGAGGCTGTCCGAATGTCCGCACTTTCGGACTGTCGACTGCGCGAAGCG
>CALBOV010000161.1 GCA_937896565.1 uncultured Salinisphaerales bacterium | reverse complement strand
CGTGTGCAGCTCGCCGCCGCCGGACCAGGCCAGCGCGAATTCCTGCAACGGTTCCAGACGGCTGTTTCGCCCGCCGCGACGCGCGCCCCTGGCAACCAGGCCCACGCGGCCGTGCTCGGCGGTCAGACACTCGACGATCAGGCTGGTCTCGCGATAGCCACGACGATGTAACACGACGCCCACGTCCTGGATGCGCCGGGAGGCCACCATGTCAGGGGGAATCGGGCAGATCGAACCCCAGTGAAGCCAGCGCCCGCTCATCATCGGCCCAGCCGCGCTTCACCCGGCACCAGAGTTGCAGATGCAGCCCCTGGCCCAGATCGGCCTGGATCGCCTTGCGGGCCTCGCTGCCAACCTGCTTGAGGCGCGCGCCCCGCTTGCCGATGACGATGCCCTTGTGACTGTCCCGCGCGACCCAGATCACCGCGCTGACATTCCGGCGGCCGTCGTCCATCGGTTCGTCGGACTCGATCTCCACGGTGATCGCGTACGGCAGCTCCTGGTCCAGCGACATGAACAGACGCTCGCGGATCAGTTCGGCCATGCGGAAATGCTCGCCGCGATCGGTGACCTGCTCGGGCTCGAACAGGAACGGTGATTCCGGCAGCACCCGCACCAGTTCCTCCATCAGCGCATCCAGGTTGTTGCCCTTGGCGGCCGACAGCGGCACGACGAAGTCGAACGCGCGCCGCGCACCGGTCTCCGCGAGAAACGGCATCAGCGTCGCCTTGTCCTTGACCAGATCGACCTTGGTCACGACCAGCCCCACCGGACAGCGCACGGAACGCAGACGCTCCAGCACCGCGGCATCCTCGTCGGTCCAGCGGTTCGACTGCACCAGCCACAGCACACAGTCGGCGTCACGCACCGAGTCTCCGGCGGTCCGGTTGAGCATGCGGTTCATCGCGGACTTGCCGCCGGTGTGAATGCCGGGGGTGTCAACGAAGATCATCTGCACGGTCTCGTCGGTGCGGATGCCGAGAATCCGATGTCGGGTCGTCTGTGGCTTGGGCGTGGTGATGCTGACCCGTGAGCCCACCAGGGCATTGATCAGCGTTGACTTGCCGACGTTGGGTCGGCCAACCACCGCGATGAAACCGGCGCGTGTCTCGCTCATGCCTGCGACGTCACCCGGAACACCGATTCCAGACAGGCGCGAGCGGCATCCTGTTCCGCCTTGCGACGGCTGGTGCCGCGCCCCTCGAACACCTCGCCGGAGTCCGGCAGTTCGCAGTTCGCGCGCATCTGCTGACGATGCTGCGCCCCGGTGACTTCAACGATGCTGTATTCGGGTAGCGGCCGGCCGTCCCGCTGCAAGACCTCCTGCAGGCGGGTCTTGGCATCCTTGAGCGCTTCGGCATCGGGCAGATGATCCAGGCGCCCCGAGAACAGACGTCGGATCACCTCGGCGGCGGCATCAAACCCGCGATCCAGATAAATCGCCCCGAACAGGGCCTCGACCGCATCGGCCAGAATCGAGGCACGGCGATGCCCGCCGGTGGCCTTTTCACCCATCCCCAGGCTGATCCAGTCGCCCAGTCCCAGTTCCCGGCCGATGTCCGCCAGCGTGCTGCCCCGCACCAGTGCGGCGCGGATTCGCGACAAATCGCCCTCATCGGCGTCGGGCTGGCGCAGGTAGAGCTCGGCCGCGACCACGAAGTTCAGCAAACCGTCGCCCAGAAACTCCAGCCGCTCGTTGTGCTGCCGGCCCGCGCTACGATGCCTCAACGCCTGTTCGAGCAGACGCTGATTGGCGAATTCATAGCCGATGGCACGCTGCAACGCGGCCGGAGACGGATTCACGAGGTCCGGATCCTCACCGCGTCCTTGAACTGGATCTTCAGCGAGATGTTGGCGAACAACGGCACCTCCACGGCGTAGTCGTAGGAGATGATGCGGGTGTTGTCGTCGCGCTCGATCTTGATGTCCTTGGTCTTCAGCTGCTTGACGTCGTCGATATCGAATCGACGTTGCAGCGCGCGGCGAATCTCGAACGGCGACTCCTTCGAGTAGGACGGATCGTCGGCGACCGACTTGACCGCCGAGGCGATTTCCATCTGCGCCAGATATATCGGTGTGCACTTGATCGTGACCAGCGCGACAAAGCCGATCACGCCGAACACGAACAGCATGCCCCAGAGCCCGAGGCCCTTCTGATGCGTCAGCCCTTGCATACCTACCCCCTGTCGTTTCGGTCGACGTGCTTCGACCCACGCCGTCAGTGAATGAGATCGCCGATGCGCGACAGCGCCGGACGGTTGTGCTCGCCATCCCAGCTCATCCAGATCAGCATCGCCTTGCCGACCAGATTGCGCTCCGGGACCGGGCCCCAGCGTCGGCTGTCATCCGAGCCATCCCGATTGTCACCCATCGCGAAATAGTGCCCCTCGGGCACCGTGTAGCGGAAGTCCTTCGCCGGGGCGCGCGGATTCACCAGAATGCCGTGCTGTACCCCGTTGAGCGTTTCCTGGTACTCCGTGGCGTAGCGATGACGCGGGTCCGCGCTCTGGTACAGCCCGATCGGCTCGATCTCCACCGCCTCGCCGTTGACCGTGAGCACCTTGCCGCGGTACTCGATCTCGTCGCCCGGCAAGCCCACGATGCGCTTGATGAAATCCTTGCTCGGGTCCTCCGGATAACGAAAGACCACGACATCCCCGCGCTCGGGCAACCCCAGCGGCAACACCTCGGTATGGAACACCGGCAGACGCAACCCGTAGCTGAACTTGTTGACCAGGATGAAATCACCGACGTGCAGCGTCGGGATCATCGACCCGGACGGAATCCGGAACGGCTCGGCGATGAACGAGCGCAGCACCAGCACGATCAGGATGACCGGAAAGAACGAGCGGGAAATCTCGATCGGCCCGGAGGGTTTGCGGTCGGGCGCCCTGGACTTGGCCCAGAACAGGACATCCAGCAGGTAGATCACGCCCGTCGCCAGGGCCAGGATCAGCAGGATGGCGGCGAAATCGAGATGCACGTCGTCCGCGAACATGTCAGTCCCCGCTCGTGTTGAGCATGGTCAGGAATGCTTCCTGAGGGATTTCGACCTTTCCGAATTGCTTCATCCGCTTCTTTCCAGCCTTCTGCTTTTCCAGCAACTTGCGCTTGCGCGACACGTCGCCGCCGTAGCACTTCGCCGTCACGTTCTTTCTCAGCGCCTTGACCGTGGAGCGCGCGAGAATTCTCGAACCGATCGCGGCCTGGATCGCCACGTCGAACATCTGCCGGGGAATGATGTCGGCCAGCCGTTCGGCGTAGTCGCGACCCCGTCCGTAGGCCATGTCCCGATGCACGATGCTGGACAGGGCGTCGACACGATCACCGTTGATCAGCACATCCAGCCGCACCAGCGCCGCAGGCTCGAACCGGGCGAACTCGTATTCGAAGGATGCGTAGCCCCGGGATACCGACTTCAGACGATCGAAGAAATCGACGACGACTTCCGCCATCGGCAGCTCGAAGGCCATGGTGACCTGACGACCGTGATACGTCATCCGCTGCTGGCTGCCCCGCTTTTCGATGCAAAGCTGCATCACGGCACCGATGTACTCCTGCGGCAGCAGGATGCGCGCGTTGATCACCGGCTCCTCGATATGGTCGATCTCGCCCGGATCCGGCAGATCGGCCGGATTGTCGACCTCGATGACATCGCCATCGACCATCACGACACGGTAGATCACCGTGGGCGCGGTGGTGATCAGATCGATGTTGTATTCGCGCTCCAGCCGCTCCTGCACGATTTCCATGTGCAGCATGCCGAGGAAGCCGCAGCGAAAACCGAATCCGAGCGCGCCGGAGTTTTCCGGCTCGAATTGCAGGGCGGCATCGTTGAGGCTCAGCTTTTCCAGCGCCTCGCGCATGTCCTCGAAATCGTCGGAGCTGATCGGGAACAGCCCGGCGAAAACACGGGGCTGCATGCGCTTGAACCCGGGGAGTCGCGTCGCGCAGGGACGTGCGGCCAGCGTCAGCGTATCCCCCACCGGGGCGCCGTGAATGTCCTTGATGCCGGCGACCAGATAGCCGACTTCCCCGCACTCCAGGCGCTGACGCTCGGTACGCTTCGGCGAAAACGTGCCGACGCCATCGACCTGAAAGTCGCGCCCGGTGGACATCACGCGAATCTTGTCGCCCTTGCCGACGCTGCCGTTGACGATGCGGATGAGCGAGACGACGCCGAGGTAGTTGTCGAACCAGGAATCGATGATCAGGGCCTGCAATTCGCCGTCGGGATCGCCGACGGGTGGAGGTACCCGCTGCACCAGCGCGTTGAGCGCCTCGCGGATGCCGATGCCGGACTTGGCGCTGGTCCGGATCGCGTCGCGCGCCTCCAGCCCGATCACGTCCTCGATCTCCGCGGCCACCCGCTCGGGCTCGGCAGCGGGCAGATCGATCTTGTTCAGGACCGGGACGATTTCCAGGTCCTGCTCGATCGCCGTGTAGGTGTTCGCGACGGTCTGCGCCTCCACACCCTGCGACGCATCCACGACCAGCAGCGCGCCCTCGCAGGCCGCGAGCGAGCGCGAGACCTCGTAGGAAAAATCGACGTGCCCGGGGGTGTCGATGAAGTTCAGCTGATAGGTCTCGCCGTCATCCGCCTCGAAATCCAGCCGCACCGCCTGCGCCTTGATG